>NZ_JAZHPE010000002.1:0-143741 GCF_036553535.1 Subtercola sp. YIM 133946 | reverse complement strand
GAAACCAGCAGCCAAGACCGCCCCGCCCAACGCCGGTTGAGCCTGTCGAAACCAGCAGCCAAGACCGCCCCGCCCAACGCCGGTTGAGCCTGTCGAAACCAGCAGCCAAGACCGCCCCGCTCAACCGCCGGTTGAGCCTGTCGAAACCAGCCCGCCAAGACGACCCGTCCTGGTTTCGACAAGCTCAACCGGCGTTTGGCGTGCTGGAGGGTTTCGACAGGCTCAACGGGCGTGCTCGGGCCCGAGCGGCGCGACGCTAGATCAGGCGGGGCTGGGCGCTCATGTCGTTGACGCTGCCGAGGTCGTCTTCGAGCTCGAGCTGGGCGACCAGCTCAGGGCTCGTGAGGTCGCGGGCCTTCTCCTCGATGGGTTCGAGCGGCTTCAGCACGATCGACTCGTCGAGCGAGTTCAGCTTGCGGGCGGTCGAGTAGACGTTGCGCTCGAACGAGCCGATGAACGCGTTGTAGTGCTTCACCGTGCGGTCGATCGTGCTGCCGAGCTTCTCGATGTGCGAGGCCGTCACGGCGAGCCGCGAGTACAGCTCTTTGCTGAGGTCGAAGAGGGTCTTGGCCTCGTGCGTCAGCACGTCTTGCTGCCAGCTGAACGCCACCGTCTTCAGCAGCGACCACAACGTGACCGGTGACACCAGCGCCACGCGCTTGCTGAACGCGAAGTCCATGATGCTCGGGTCGGCCTCCATCGCCGTCGAGATGAGCGATTCGCTCGGGATGAACGCCACGACCAGCTCGGGACTCGCGGCCAGCCCCGCCCAGTACCCCTTCGAGCCGAGCGCGGTGATGTGGTCGCGAACGGCCTTCACGTGGCTCTTCAGCAGCTCGGCCCGGCGCGCGCCCTCGGCGCCCGTCGCGGTGGCCGGAATCTGGCTCGCCTCCAGATAGGCGTTGAACGGAACCTTCGCGTCGACTGCGATGTTCTTGCCGCCCGGCAGGTGCACGACCATGTCGGGCCGGCCTGCGCCGTTGTCGCTCGACAGGCTCGACTGCACCTCGAAATCGACGCGGTCGAGAAGGCCGGCCGCCTCCACCACGTTGCGTAGCTGGGTCTCGCCCCACACCCCGCGGGTGCTGTTCGAGCGCAGCGCCGAGGCGAGCGACTCGGCGGTGTTGCGCAGCCGTTCTTCAGACTCGGTCGCCGACTTCAGCTGCTGGCTCAGCTCGCCGTGCTGCTGCCGGCGCTGCTCCTCGAGCTCGGTGACCTTGGCCTGCACGAGACGCAGGCTCTCTTGCACAGGGCTGAGCGCGACGAGCACCCGGCCGTCGGACTTCACGCGCTCGGCCTCGGCGCGCTGCACGTCGGCCAGCCGCTGCTGGAACTCGACGAGCCGTTCCTCCTGCTGCGCGATCTGGCCGCGATACTGCTGGTCTTGGGTCGCGATCTGCTCGCGGAAGAGCGCCTCCTGCTCGCGCAGGCGTTCGCCGAACTGGTCGCGGGCCTGACGGAGTTGGGCATCGCCCTGTTCGCGCAGCTCGAGCACCTGCGTTCGCGATTCGGCCAGCCGGGCATCCGTCTGCTGGCGAGCCTCGACGAGCTGCTCGCGGGCCAGCCCCACCTGCTCGCGCAGGGCGGCTGCCGTGGCCTCGGCCGCCGCGCTGCGGCTCTGCAGCTCGACCAGGTCGGCGAGACCGGCCGCCTCGGCGGCGCGGCGTGCAGAATCGTCGGCCCCTCCGGCCGCGCCGGCGAGGGCTGCGCGGCGGGAACGAACCAGCCAGCCGGCCAGGAACCCCAGAACGACACCGACGAGGATGCCGACCAGAACGCTAACGAGTGTCTCCATGAAAACAGTGTTGCAGCAGCATCCGACACTGGCCCTCAGGCCACCCGGCCCGCCGCGAGACGCGGGTCGCACAGCTGCCCGATGTACCCGGTCGACGGCCGCGAAGACGTATTAGGGTGTTCGAGTAACCGTCACCGAAGAAAACAGGTTTCCATGCCCGAGGCAGCGCTTCCCGTCGTCAACCACTACGTGAGTGGGGCCGAATTCGTGAGTACCAGCGGGCGCACGGCCCCGGTGTACGATCCGGCGCTCGGGGTGCAGACGAAGAGCGTCGCCCTCGCGAACGCCGAAGAACTCGAGGTCGCCATAAAGGCTGCCAAGGCCGCGTTCCCGGCCTGGCGAGACACCTCGCTGGCCCGGCGCCAGCAGATCCTGTTCACCTTCCGCGAGCTGCTGTCGTCGCGCCGCGAAGAGCTCGCCGCCATTCTGACCGAAGAGCACGGCAAGGTGCTCTCAGACGCCGCGGGCGAGATCACCCGGGGGCTCGAGGTCGTCGAGTTCGCCACGGGCTTCCCGCATCTGCTGAAGGGCGAGTACTCGGAGAACGTGTCGACCGGTGTCGACGTGTATTCCACCCGCCAGCCGCTCGGCGTGGTGGGCATCATCAGCCCGTTCAACTTTCCCGCCATGGTTCCGCTGTGGTTCTTCCCGATCGCCATCGCCGCCGGCAACACCGTGGTGCTGAAGCCCAGCGAGAAAGACCCGTCGTCGTCGAACTGGCTCGCCGCCCTCTTCACCGAGGCCGGTCTGCCCGACGGCGTGCTGAACGTGGTGCACGGCGACAAGGAGGCCGTGGATGGCCTGCTGACCAGCCCCGACGTCAAATCGATCTCGTTCGTCGGGTCGACCCCCATCGCACACTACGTCTACGAGACGGCCACCCAGCACGGCAAGCGCGTGCAGGCCCTCGGCGGCGCCAAGAACCACATGCTGGTGCTGCCCGACGCCGACCTCGACCTCGCGGCCGACGCCGCCGTGAACGCCGGGTTCGGCTCGGCCGGCGAGCGCTGCATGGCCATCTCGGTCGTGGTCGCCGTCGATCCGGTCGCCGACGACCTGATCGCGAAGATCACCGAGCGCGTGGCCGGCCTCGTGGTCGGCGACGGCCGTCGCTCGTGCGACATGGGGCCGCTGGTCACCGAGGCCCACCGCGACAAAGTGTCGTCGTACCTCGACATCGCGGTCGAAGACGGCGCGACCATCGCCATCGACGGCCGTGGCATCGAGGTCGACGGCGACGCCGCCGGCTTCTGGCTCGGCCCGACCCTCATCGACAACGTGCCCACGTCGTCGCGCGTCTACACCGACGAGATCTTCGGCCCCGTGCTGTCGGTCGTGCGGGTCGCGACCTACGACGACGGTCTCGCCCTCATCAACGCCTCGCGCTACGGCAACGGCACCGCGATCTTCACCAACGACGGGGGAGCGGCCCGCCGTTTTCAGAACGAGGTCGAGGTCGGCATGATCGGCATCAACGTGCCCATCCCCGTGCCGGTCGCCTACTACTCCTTCGGCGGCTTCAAAGACTCCATCTTCGGCGACACCAAGGCGTACGGGCCCGACGGTTTCCACTTCTTCACCCGCCAGAAGGCCATCACGTCACGCTGGCTCGACCCGTCGCACGGCGGCATCAACCTCGGTTTCCCCCAGAACTGACCGGTGCCCGCCGCCGCTGAACGTTCGGCATGAGATACGCGGCTCCACGCCGAACACGGGGCCGACACCACGTATTTCATGCTGGGCGCCGCCCGGGCCGAGCCACGGGCATCCGGATGCCCGCCCCGGCGAAGTACGATAGACCCTCGTGGCTCTAACTATTGCGATCGTCGGGCTGCCCAATGTGGGCAAGTCCACCCTGTTCAACGCGCTCACCAAGAACCAGGTTCTGGCGGCGAACTACCCGTTCGCCACCATCGAGCCGAACGTGGGCGTGGTGAACCTGCCCGACAAGCGCCTCGAGGTGCTCGCGGGGCTGTACAACAGTGAGCGCATCCTGCCCGCCCCCGTGTCGTTCGTCGACATCGCCGGAATCGTGAAGGGCGCGAGCGTGGGCGAGGGGCTCGGCAACAAGTTCCTGGCGAACATTCGCGAGGCCGACGCCATCGCCCAGGTCGTGCGCGGCTTCGCCGACCCCGACGTCGTGCACGTCGACGGCAAGGTCGACGCGGCCGGAGACCTCGAGACCATCAACACCGAGCTGATTCTCGCCGACATGCAGACCCTCGAGAAGGCTCTCGCGCGCTACGAGAAAGAGGTCAAGACCAAGCGCATCGAACCCGTCGTGCTCGAGACCGCTCGCGCCGCCTTCGCTGTTCTCGATGCGGGCCGGCCCCTGTCGTCGGCAGCCAAGCTCGACCTCGAACCCATCCGCGAGCTCGGCCTGCTCACCGCCAAGCCCTTCATCTACGTCTTCAACGTCGACGAGGCTGTGCTGGGCGATGCGGATGCCCTGGCCTCCCTCTCTGCCCTGGTCGCCCCCGCGCACGCCATCTTTCTCGACGCGAAGCTCGAGTCTGAGCTCATCGACCTCGACGAGGCCGACGCCGCCGAGCTGCTCGCCTCCACCGGCCAGGACGAGAGCGGCCTCGACCAGCTCGCCCGCATCGGCTTCGACACCCTCGGCCTGCAGACCTACCTCACCGCCGGCCCCAAAGAGACCCGCGCCTGGACCATCGGCAAGGGATGGACGGCCCCGCAGGCCGCCGGCGTCATCCACACCGACTTCCAGAAGGGCTTCATCAAGGCCGAGATTGTCTCCTTCGACGACCTCGTCGAGGCCGGAACGATGGCCGAGGCCAAAGCGCGGGGCAAGGTGCGCATCGAGGGCAAGGAGTACGTCATGCACGACGGCGACGTGGTCGAGTTCCGCTTCAACGTGTAGGGACGCACGGTCGGCTGGGCCGAGCTCGATCCGACGCGTGGGCGAGAGCAAGCGAGCCGTCGCCCTGCGCTCGTCATCGCCAGTGATCTTTTCCTCCAGTAGGCAGACACGCGTGTGCTCATCGTGCCGGCAACGACAACCAATCGCGGCTGGCCCAATCACGTGGTTCTGAACGGCCCGAACCTTGCGCTGACTCAGCCCTCCTACGCCATGACCGAACAGCCTCGGGCGATCACACGCGAGCGACTCTTCGAGGTGGCCGGTGTCGTAGACTCGGCAACGATGCAGCAGGTCGACGGCTGGCTTCGCGACTTCCTCGCTCTGCCATGACGATTCGCTACCGGTCGTCTCGTGGCACGGGTGCGACGTGGTCGAGTGCCCCTTCGCTGCGCAGCCATCTCCGTTGCGCACGCCGCCTTTGTTTCACGAGAGGATGATCGATGAGTTCGTTGCCCCCCGCCTCCGCCCTCCGCAGCGTCGGAGCGCTCGCCATCGCGTCGGGTTCGGTTTTCGTGGCCGCCGGTGCCGGCGCCTGGATCACCGTGACCCGGCAGCTGCGCGCCGAACGGATCACGGTGCCGGGCAACGCGCCCATACTCGCCGGCAGGCCCGTGCAGGGGCCGGTGACGGCCTACGTCGAGGCGCTCGTCATCAAGGGCAACGCCGAACGCGGCGCCGGTGGTCGCACGTTCGCCGACATCAGTGCGGCGCTGCGCGACGTCGACGGCGGTAGTGACGAGGCGGCCGAGCTGCGCAAGCAGAGCGCAGCGCTCTCGACCGGGGCGTCGTTGCGCACGTCGCTCATGACGTCGGTGCTCGCCTACGGGGTGAGCGCCTTCGCTGGCGGCCTGGGTGCGCTGCTGCTGGTCGCCGGGTCGCAGCTGCGTCGCGTCGACGAGTAGCTCGTCCGGCAGGTCGGCGACCACGCGAAGAACAGGTCGAGCACGATCGGAGAAGTGCCGCCAGCGCGCGAGCGCTACCGTGGTGTCACCGACCGCATCACAGGAGGCACCATGCCGCACACCGTCGACTTCGTCACCGTCTCGACCGAGGGGCTCGAATCGTCCCCCGTCGCCGAAGCCCTGGCCGGGCTGCGCGCCAATGAGGCGCGCTACTTCAAGAACAAGTACGACCACGTCTTCACCACCACCCCCGCCGATGAGGCTCCCGAGGTGCTCGACTACATCACGGGCATCCTGAAAGACGAACGCGACATCGTCATCGCCTCGCGGCCGCTCGAGGTGACGTCGTTCGAGGTCGAGGGCATCCGCATGGCCTACGTCTTCTACGAGTCCGGCCTCTCGATCAACGTCATGTACACGCTCGCCGACGCGGGCAAGCGCGCCGTCGGCTTCAAACTCTCCGACGGCATGGATGTTCCCGACGAACTCTCTGCGTTCAAGTTCGCCCGCCAGAAGTCGAAGCTGGCCGGCACCATCCGCGGCTCGTACTTCGTCATCAAGGGCGAGCACTGACGGCGAGCGCCGTGAGACTGCGGCGCGGATGACCGGCGGATGATCGGCGACTCGTGCCCCGCACGGGGGGCTGTGCATCCGGTCGCTCCTGCCACTAGCGTGAACCCGCGACGCTGCGATTGAGCGTGTCGCTTGAAGCCGCTCGGCAACGGTGCCGACGGCAGAACGCGGGGGATTCGCATGAAACACAGCACAATCATCGCCGCTCGCGCGGCGGCAGTAGCCGCGGCCGTGGTCATCGGGCTCGGGATGATCGTTCCGGCCACGGCGCAGGCCGTCACGCCGGGCGTCAGCACGAGGGCCGCGCAGTCCGTCGCCGTGGGCGACCGCATGTCGCCCGGCGAGACGCTGCAGCCGAGCGAGCAGCTCGCGTCAGCCGCCGGAGGCTTCCGTTTCGTTGTTCAAGGCGACGGCAACGCCGTGGTCTACACCGAGAGCTCGCAGGCGCTCTGGAACAGCTCGACGTTCGTCGCCGACAGCCGCCTGGTCATGCAGACCGACGGCAACCTCGTGCTCTACAAGCCGTCTGGTGCGCCCGCGTGGAACTCGGGTACGGCCAACAACCCGGGGGCCTACGTCGTGATGCAGAGCGACGGCAACCTGGTGATCTACGCCGGCGGAGTCGCGAAGTGGAACAGCTTCGCGGCCAGCCACCCGGCCCCCGCCGCCCCCGTTTCGACCGACACGCTCGCCGCCAACGCCCAGCTGACCGCGAATACTCAGCTGACCAGCGGAGCGAACAGTGCCGTCATGCAGGGCGACGGCAATTTCGTCGTCTACGCCTCCGGCCGAGCGCCCTGGAGCTCACGCACGAACTCGGGCACCCGCCTCGTGATGCAGGGCGACGGCAACGCCGTCGTCTACTCGGCCGGCGGCAAGGCGGTCTGGAACTCCGGCACCGCGGGCAACGCGGGCGCGCGCATGGTCATGCAGGGTGACGGCAACCTCGTCATCTACAGCAGCAGCAACCGCCCCCTCTGGAACAGCTTCGCGGCCAGCGCCCCGCCCGCCCCCGTCGCCCCGACCCCGCCGGCGTCGGTCTACTACGCGAACTGCACCGCTGCGTGGCAAGCGGGCGCGGCGCCGATCCGCCGTGGGCAGCCGGGTTACCGCTCCGCACTTGATCGAGACAACGACGGAGTCGCGTGCGAGGTTCGTCCGTACTGACGACTGACCATCTGGGGTCGCGGCGGTCCCGGTGCGTGCCAACGGCGCCCGGCCGATGGTGCCGATGCCATTCGGGTGTCGGGTGCGGCCGTGTGTCGAACCGGCGGTGATGTCGGCGCTTTGGAGGACTGTGCAGAGGTGCTGCTTCGGGCACGATGAGGGGATGACGGACGGGCGGCGACGGAGCGGCAGGAGCCTTCGGGCCCTGGTTCTCGCGGCCGTGATCGCCGGGGGCGTCGCGGCGTTGCTGCCCGGGTGCAGCTCGGGCATGAACCTGACGGCGCCGGTGCAGACGGTGACACCGCGGGCGAGCGCGACCCCGACCCCGACACCGACCCCGACCCCGCGACCGACACCCACGGGCATCCCGTCGCCGACGGCGACGCCCGAGCCTCCGCCCCCGCCCACACCGCCGAATGCGATGGGCGGGCAGACCGACGGCGGCAACACGGCGAACACGCCCGAGGTCGCCGACACGGGCGAGCAGCCGTACGCCGAGGGAACGGCGAAGCAGCGCAACGACTACGAGTACCGCTACGTCGTGGCGAAAGACGACACGGTGCTGGCGATCGCCTCACGGTTCTTGCTGCAGGTGGTCGACGTCGAGCGGGTGAATTTTCGCTGTGCCGATCCGCTGAACGTGCAGCCGGGCGACGTGCTCGACATTCGGTGGCCGCTCGACTCTGAGCAGCTCGGCTGCTGACCGCTCGGGCGCCCGGTACGCTGAGGCCATGACCGACGACCACGCCGCCAAGCGCGAAGAGCAGCTCACCACGGCACCGAAAGCCGACGCTTCAGATGCCGAACCGCGCATCGACGTGACCGAGACCGACTCGGGCACGAAGCGCATCGACGTGCGCGACGACGCGAAGTACCGGCCGGGCAAGGCGTGAGCCGCGCCCCCCGCCCGCGCGGCATCGGCAGAGCTGGCAGAGCACGCGGCGCCGGGCGCGCGGTCAACCCGTGCACGGGCGCCGGCAGCGCGTGCAGCCGAGGCGCCGCCGCATGAGCCTCATCCGCATGAACGACGTCACCGTCGGCTTCGAGAACACCCCGGTGCTGCGCGAGGCCTTCTTTCGCCTCGAGGCCCGCGACAGGGTGGGGCTGATCGGCCGCAACGGGTCGGGCAAGTCCACCCTGCTGAAGCTGGTGCTCGAGCAGGTGGCTCCGGATGCCGGAACCATCGTGCTCGAACCGGGTCTCACGCTCGGGTACTTCTCGCAGTTCTCCGAGCTGAACGGTGAGGCGAGCATCACCGAGGTGCTCGAGGGGCTGTTCGACAGCATCCACCTCATCGAGGCCGAGCTCGCCCAGATCGACGCCGACGTGGCCCTCGCGGCAGCCGACCCCGGTGCGAGCGAACAGCTCGACGCGCTGATCGAGCGGCAGGGCATCCTGTTCGAGCAGATGGAGCACGAGGGCGGCTGGGACTACCAGCGCCGCATCGACACGGCCCTCACCACGCTGGGCTTCGATGAGGCCAATCGGGTGTGCGCGATCGACGCGCTGTCGGGTGGCTGGCGCAACCGCGCGGCGCTCGCGAAGCTCGTGCTCGAGGTGCCCGACGTGCTGCTGCTCGACGAGCCGACGAACTTTCTCGACATCGCCGGGGTCGAATGGCTCGAGGCGTGGTTCCGCGACTTTCGGGGCGCGGCCATCATCGTGTCGCACGACCGCACCTTTCTCGACGCCGTGGTCACGCGCATCATCGAGCTCGAGAACTTCCACCTGCACGAGTACCCCGGCAACTTCGACGAGTACGTGGTGCAGAAGCAGTTCAGGCTGAAGACGCTCGAGCAGCAGTACCTGCACGAATCTGAGCTGCTGGCGTTCGAGGCCGAGGGAATCTCTGACCGGCGCGAGGCGGTCAAGGCCGCGAAGGCAGCCAAATCTGGAAACTCCGCCAGGGGCGGCCTGACCAAGCAGCTCTCGACCATCAAGAAGTCGCGCACGCCGCGCCCGGTCGACGAGATCATCACCGAGATCTACGGCGGGCTGCACGTGAAAGACGTGCTGTGCCGCATCGACTCGCTCGGCAAGGCGTATGGCGCGAAGACGCTGTTCGAGGGGGTCACCCTCGAGATCCGTCGTGGCAACCGCATCGCCGTTCTCGGAGCGAACGGCAGCGGCAAGAGCACTCTGCTGCGCGTTCTCGCCGGCGACGAGCGGCCCGACACCGGCACCGTCGACTGGCCGAAGGGCGTCAAGGTCGTCTCGTACAACCGGATGCTCGACGACCTCGACGACGCCGACACCCTGTCGCACGCGGTGAACGCCCTGCCCGACAGCCTCGCCCTGACCGCGACGCGTAAGTCGGTCGGCCGGTTTCTCGCGATGTTCCAGTTCAGCGAGGCCGACCTGAAGCAGCGCCTCGGCACCCTGTCGGGCGGCCAGCGGGCCCGCGTCGCGATGGCACAGTGCCTGCTCTCGGGCGCGTCGGTGCTGTTGCTCGACGAGCCCACGAACCACCTCGACATGCCGAGCATCCAGGTCATGGAGCGGGCCTTGGCGCATTTTCCGGGTGCCGTCGTGGTGGTCAGCCACGACCGGTTCTTCACCGACAAGATCGCCAACCGCTACCTGGTCTTCGGTGCCGACGCGGCCCGCCCGGGCGAGCTCGAGCTCAGCGTCGCCTGACGCTCAGCGGCGTTCGGCGTTCGGCGTTCGGCGTTCGGCGTTCGGCCCGGCGTACGGCGTCCGGCCCGGCGTTCGGCGCGACCGGATGCCCGGCCGGCGCTCCTCGTCGCTCGACGCCCATCGCGACCTCAGGCCAGGGGAGTGGACCGCGGCCCGATCAGCCCGCGACTGGAGTCGGCCGGCTGGGCCACCGTGAAACCGTCGCGCACCTGCAGGGCGTGGTCGCGGCAGATCGCGTAGACGAGCAGCAGGCCGTTGGCGTCGACGGTCAGCCGCTCGACGGGGTCTCCCGTGCAGTCGTCGACCACGCACTCGATCATGTCGCTACGGTATTCCCCGCACGGGTCGGCCGTCTACGGCCCCGTGCGGGGGTCGCGCGTCGATCGGCAATACGATGTCGAGTGTGACCGACACCGACGACGATTCGTACCCGCGCCTCACGCCGGCCGACGAGGGCTTCACCGAGGCCGTCTACGACGGCCTGTTCAACACGCTGGTCGACGACCACGCCCCCGACCTGGTCGTCGCACCGCGCACCGAGGCCGACATTGTGGCGATCGTGCGCGCCGCCGCGCTCGCCGGCCGGCAGGTGGCGATCCGCTCGGGCGGCCACAGCTGGGTGGCCGCGTCGGTGCGCCGGGGCAGTGTGCTCATCGACCTCGCCGCCTTCGACAGCATCGCGCTCGATGTCGAGGGCCGCACCGCCACGGTGGGCCCCGCCGTCAGGGGAGCGCGTCTGTCGAAAGAACTCGTCGCACACGGTCTCGCCTTTCCGGTCGGCCACTGCGGCAACCCCGGGGTCGGCGGGTTTCTGCTGGGCGGCGGGCTCGGCGTCAACTGGGGTCACTGGCTGCCGTCGGCGTTCTCGATCCGCAGCGTGCGGGTCGTGCTGGCCTCAGGCGAGGTGGTCGTGGCATCGAAGACGTCGAACGCCGACCTGTTCTGGCTCGCGCGCGGCGCCGGCCCCGGTTTTCCGGGCATCGTGACCGAGTTCGTGCTCGATCTGCAGCCGTTGCCGCCGGTCATCCGCCTGTCGACGTGGAGCTTCGCCCTCGACGACCTCGGTGCGGTCACGTCGTGGCTGACCCGGGTCTCGCCCAGCCTGCCGAGCTGGGTCGAGGTGTCGATGGTGACGCAGGGAGCCGGCCGCCCTGGCGCGACCGAGGGTTCCGAGCCGTTCGTCGTGGCGGTAGCCGCCACTGCGTTCGCCGACGACGAGGCCGCCGCGTTCGCCGCCCTCGCGCTGCTCGATGAGGGCGACGGCCCGGGGCCGGGCATCCGGATGCTCGATCACCTCGACAAGGTCGACGTGGCCTTCGAGTCCCTGCATGAGGCGGTCGACGCCACCTACCCCGAGGGCGCCCGCTACCGCGCCGACACCTTCTGGACCGCCCTCGACCTGCACGACGCCCTCGAGCCGGTCAGGGAGCTGATGATGAGGGCGCCCTCGGCCAAGACCTACATCCTGTCGGGCATGCCGAAGAACGGCGACGGGCAGAACCTGCTGCCGACGGGCGAGGCGGCATACGGGATGCACGACACCACCCTCGTCGTGCCCTACGTCATCTGGGACGACCCGGCCGACGACGACGTGAACCTGGCCTGGCTGACCGAGCTGCGGGCCGTGCTCGAACCGGCCGCGACCGGGCACTTCATCAGCGAGGCCGACCTGCGGCACGACCGTGAGAGGGTGCGCCGGTCGTTCACGGCGACCGACTGGCCGCGCGTCGAGCAGCTCATCGCCCGGTTCGACGAGACGTCGCTGTTCTGCGGTTTTCCGATGCCCGCCGAGGGGGCGCAAAACCGCTAGTCCGCTGAGCATCCGCTCTGTGGGCCATCGGGGTCGGCGGGCTGCCGGTTATCGTTGAATCGTGCGATCCACCACCCCAGAAACCCGGCGGCTGCTCGCGCTCGGGCTTCTCGCGGGGCTCGTGCTCGCCGGCGTCTCGGCCGCGGCGCCCGCTGTCGGGCGCGACACGGTCGTCTCGTCGAGTCCGTACAACGGCCAGGTCGTCACGAAGGCCATCGACACCGTCACGGTGACATTCAGCGATGCGCTGTCGACCGCCACTGCCGATGCGAGCGGCTTCGCCATCGAGGTGACCGACCTCGACGGCGGTCACCACGAGTCGGGGTGCGTCTCGGTCGACGGAGCCGACGCGTACACCGACGTCGCCCTCGGCGACGCCGGTGAGTACGAGGTCACCTGGAAGGTCGTCACCGCCGACGGCCACCCCCTCTCGGGCACCTACTCGTTCGTCTGGCAACCCACCTCGGTGACGATGGCCGCGCCCGCGTTCGACCAGGCTCCGGTCTGCGGCACCTCGTGGTCGGGCTACCCGGGTGCGGGCGCGCCGAACCCCACCGACGCGGCGAACGCGCAGCCGCTCGGCTCGCAGGCCGGTGCCGACGAGACGAGCATCCCCGAACCCACCATGACCATTCTCTCGGCCGTTCCCGCCGTCGAGAGCGACGACTCGGGGCTCGCTCTGCCGGTGGCAATCGGGGCCGGTATTGCAGCGCTCGCCGCCATCTCGGCCGTGCTGCTCTACGTCATCCGCCGCTCGCACGGCGACGGTGGCACCCGCTCCTGACCGACCGTGAGCCGGTGTGCGCCCGCCCGGCACGGCGGCTATGCTGGCCACACCACAACTGAATACTTCGGCCGATAGGTCGGCGCGGGAGAGCCCCATACCGGGCAGTCGTCAGACTGCGGGCAGGGGCACCGAAGGAGCAATTCTCTCCGATAATCTCTCAGGTTCGTTTACCGCGTCGAGCTGGCCACTCTGAAAAGAAGTCTCGCTGCACCCCCGTCGACAGGTGGCAGCACGCGAGGCTCGCCCACGGTGAAAGCGTCGGCACGAGAACGGCCCGCGGCCCTCTCGATGCCCGATGTGAAACTCTCAGGCACGATGACAGAGGGGGAGTTCTCCGGGTTCGTTCGAACTCCGGTGACCGAGTCCGGGCTGTCTCATGGCAGGCCCGGTACTGATCAGGAGAACTCATGCCAGACGCCGCACCCCCTCTCGACCCGCCGGCCCCCGTCTTCTCGCCGCTGCACGACATCCACGTCGCGGCCGGCGCCTCGTTCACCGACTTCGCCGGCTGGCAGATGCCGGTGCGGTATTCGAGCGACCTGGCCGAACACCACGCGGTGCGCACGGCGGCCGCGATCTTCGACCTGTCGCACATGGCCGAGCTGGGCATCCGCGGCCCCGAGGCGGGCGCGCTGCTCGATCACGCCCTCGCCGGCCGCCTGTCGGCCCTCTCGCTCGGCCAGGCCAAGTACAGCCTGCTGCTCGACGAGACCGGCGCGATCATCGACGACGTGGTCGTCTACCGCACCGGCGACGACGAGTTCGTCGTGGTGGCGAACGCGGGCAACCACGCCGTCGCCCACGAGACCCTTCTCGAACGAAGCCACGGCTTCGACGCCGCCGTCACTGACGACAGCGACGACACGGCCCTCATCGCCGTGCAGGGGCCGCGGGCCCTCGAGATCGTCGAGGCCACGGCGGGCCTTTCTCCGGCTCCGGATGCCCGTTCCCTCGACTCGCTCGGCTACTACCGCGCACAGCAGGGCTCGTTCGCGGGCCGACCGGTGCTCGTGGCCCGCACCGGATACACGGGCGAAGACGGCTTCGAACTCTACGTTCACACGGCTGACGCCCCCGCCCTCTGGCGCGCCCTGGTGTCGGCCGGCGAACCCTTCGGCCTGGTGCCGGCGGGCCTGGCCGCGCGCGACTCGCTGCGCCTCGAGGCGGGAATGCCGCTCTACGGCCACGAGCTCGGCCTCGACACGCTGCCGGCCGACGCAGGGCTCGGCCGGGTGCCGAACTTCGGCAAGGGCGACTTCGTCGGGCGCGCGGCGCTCGAACGGGCATCCGGCGCCGACGCGCCGCCCCGGCGCGTGCTGGTGGGGCTCGTCGGCGACGGCAAGCGTGCGGCCCGTGCCGACTACGAGATCTTCGCCGACGCCGAGTCGGCGCAGCCGATCGGCGTCGTCACGAGCGGTGTGCTCTCACCCACTCTCGGCGTGCCGGTGGCCATGGCCTACGTCGACCCGGCCTTCGCCGAGGCAGCGACCGTGCTGTCGGTCGATGTGCGCTCGAAGCGCCTGCCCTTCACCGTGACCACTCTTCCGTTCTACTCCAGGCCGTCAACCTCCAGAAAGCGAGACCGATCGTGACCGACTACTCCGCCCTCAAGTTCACCGCAGAGCACGAGTGGATAAGGCTCGAGCCGGCTCCCGAAGGCGCCCCGGCGACCGCCACGATCGGCATCACGTCGTATGCGGCGGGCCAGCTCGGCGACGTGGTCTTCGTCGACCTGCCCGATGTCGGCGCCGAGATCGCCGACGGCGCCGTGGTCGGCGAGATCGAGTCGACCAAGTCGGTCGGTGAGCTCTTCGCCCCGCTCACCGGCATCGTGCTCGAGAAGAACGAGGCGGTCGAAGACTCGCCAGAGCTCGTCAACAGCGACCCGTTCGGCGAGGGCTGGCTCATCCGCGTCGAGTTCACCGAACTGCCCGCACTGCTGACCCTGACCGAGTACCAGGCTCTGCTGGGTGACGACGCCCTGCCCGAGGCCGACGCCGTCGACGGCGACTCCGACCTCGACCGGGCGGGTGCGTAACAGAGCATGAGTGTTCCCTTCACCGACCGCCACATCGGCACCGACCGTGCCGCCCAGGCGGCCATGCTCGATGTGCTCGGCTACGACAGCGTGGCAGAGCTCGTCGAGGCCGCAGTTCCGTCGTCGATCCACGCCCGCAGTCTCGGCGCGGCCTCGGTCATCCCGCCCGCCGCGAGCGAGAGCGAGGTGTCGCAGGAGCTGCGCACGCTGGCCGCGCGCAACACGGTGACCCGGTCGATGATCGGTCTCGGCTACTACGACACCATCACGCCCGCCGTCATCCGGCGCAACGTGTTCGAGAACCCGAGCTGGTACACCGCGTACACGCCGTACCAGCCCGAGATCTCGCAGGGGCGCCTCGAGGCGCTCATCAACTTTCAGACGATGATCGCCGACCTGACGGGCCTGACCACGTCGAACGCGTCGATGCTCGACGAGGGCACGGCCGTCGTTGAGGGAATGCTGCTCGCCCGCCGCGCCAGCAAATCGGCCTCGCGCCTCTTCGTGGTCGATTCGGATGCCCTGCCGCAGACCAAGGCACTGCTGGCGTCGCGCGCCGAAGCGGTCGGCATCGAGCTCGTCGAGATCGACCTCGCCGGTGACGACTCCGTGCTGCCCGACGCGTTCGGCGTCTTCGTGCAGTACCCCGGCGCCTCGGGCCGGGTCTGGAACCCTGCCGGCGTGATCGAGCAGATCCACGCCTCGAAGGGGCTCGCGGTGGTCGCGGCCGACCTGCTCGCGCTGACGCTCCTCACCTCGCCGGGTGACCTCGGCGCCGACGTGGCCGTGGGCACCAGCCAGCGCTTCGGCGTGCCGATGGGCTTCGGCGGTCCGCACGCCGGTTACATGGCCGTGCGACAGGGGCTCGAGCGCCAGCTGCCCGGCCGGCTCGTCGGCGTGAGCGTCGATGCCGACGGTCATCGCGCCTACCGGCTCAGCCTGCAGGCCCGCGAGCAGCACATCCGCCGCGAGAAGGCCACCTCGAACATCTGCACGGCCCAGGTGCTGCTCGCCGTGATGGCCGGCATGTACGCGGTGTACCACGGCCCCAAGGGGCTGGTGTCGATCGCCCGTGGCGTGCACGACAGGGCCCGGGCGCTCGCGACCAGGCTGCGCGCGGCGGGCCTCGAGCTCGCCCACGACGACTTCTTCGACACCCTCACCGTTCGCGCGCCGGGCCGAGCGGCCGAGCTGGCCGAGGAGGCCCATCGCCGCGGCTACCTGCTGCACGTCGCCGACGCCGACACCCTGACGCTCTCGGTCGACGAGACGACCACCGCGCACGACGTGCGCCAGGTGGCCGAGGCGCTCGGCGGCGAGCGCGGACGCACGACGGCGTCGCAGCCCGAGGGTGCCGCCGGGCATCCGTCGACCGCCGTGGCCCTGCCCGCCGGGCTCGAGCGCACCAGCAGCTTTCTGACCCACTCCGTGTTCAACACGCACCGCTCGGAGACGAGCATGATGCGTTATCTGAAGCGACTGGCCGACTACGACTACGCGCTCGACCGCGGCATGATTCCGCTGGGGTCGTGCACGATGAAGCTGAACGCCGTGACCGAGATGGAGGCGGTGAGCTGGCCCGAGTTCGCCGGCCTCCACCCGTTCGCGCCGAGCACCGACGTCGAAGGCTATCTCGCCCTGATCGACCAGCTCGAGACCTGGCTCACCGAGGTCACAGGGTACGACTCGGTGTCGCTGCAGCCCAACGCCGGCAGCCAGGGCGAGTTGGCAGGTCTGCTCGCCATCCGCGGGTACCACCGGTCGCGCGGCGACGTCGAGCGCACGGTGTGCCTCATTCCGTCGAGCGCCCACGGCACGAACGCCGCCTCGGCGGTGCTCGCGGGAATGCGTGTGGTCGTCGTGGCCTGCGACGAGCTCGGCAACGTCGATCTGGCCGATCTGAACGCCAAGATCGCCGAGCATGCGCATGCCCTGGCCGCCCTCATGGTCACCTACCCCTCGACGCACGGCGTCTACGAGCACGACATCGTCGATATATGCCGATCGGTGCATGCGGCCGGCGGGCAGGTCTACGTCGACGGCGCCAATCTCAATGCCGTGCTCGGCTTCGCCCGATTCGGCGAGTTCGGCGGAGACGTGTCGCATCTCAATCTGCACAAGACCTTCTGCATCCCACATGGCGGTGGCGGTCCCGGCATCGGGCCGGTTGCGGCGAAGGCGCACCTCGCGCCGTTCCTGCCGGGGCACGCCTTCGCGCAGAAGGCCGAGCATCCGGCGGCCGGCGGCGGTATGGTCGTGCACGCGGGCGGAGCGGTGTCGGCGGCGCCGTACGGCAGCTCGAGCATCCTGCCCATCAGCTGGGCCTATGTTCGCATGATGGGCTCAGCGGGGCTCGCCGAGGCCACCGGTGCGGCGGTGCTCGCGGCGAACTACGTCGCGGCCCGGCTGCGCGACCACTTCCCGGTGCTGTATTCGGGCGACAACGGCCTGGTGGCGCACGAGTGCATCCTCGACCTCAGGCCGCTGCGCGAAGCCACCGGTGTGACGGTCGACGATGTGGCGAAGCGGCTCATCGACTATGGGTTCCACGCACCGACCATGAGCTTCCCCGTGGCCGGCACCCTCATGGTCGAGCCGACCGAGAGCGAAGACCTCGCCGAGATCGACCGGTTCATCGCCGCGATGATCGCCATCAAGCAGGAGGCCGACGATGTGGCCGCCGGGCTCTGGCCCGCCGACGACAACCCGCTGGTGAACGCCCCGCACACCGCCAGGTCGATCGCGGTGGGGAAGTGGCAGCACGCCTACGACCGCGAACGGGCCGTGTTTCCGGTGGCCTCGGTGATCGCGGGCAAGTACTGGCCGCCCGTTCGCCGGGTCGACCAGGCGTACGGCGACCGCAACCTGTTCTGCGCCTGCCCGCCGCCCGAGGCCTTCGAGTAGGCTGAGGGATGCTCATCCCGGTAGTCTTGTCGTGATGCGATCAGCCCGTACACCCTCCCTCGTTCTCGCCCTCGTCGTCGGCGCGCTGCTCGGCGGCGGAGCCGCGGCCGCGGCGCCCGCCTGGGCCGCCGCGCCCGCGGCCGCCGCGCCCGCCGCTGCGACCGTGCTCGCCGACGTCACCCCGGTGTACTCGAGCGACGGCTGTGTGATCAACCACAGCGCCGACGGGCCTGTGGCGGGCGGCAGCCAGTGCGCGAACGCCGACCTGAGCGGCGAACACCTCGCGCAGTCCGACTTCGACGGGGCCGACCTCAGCGGGGCCGACCTCACCAAGGCCGACGTTCAAGACTCCACGTTCAACGGTGCGCGCCTCGACGGGGCCGACTTCAGCGGCGCTCGGGTGGTGAGTGCGAACTTCACCGGCGCGGGAATCCTGCCGGCCACGGTGGCGGTCACCGCTGCCGATGCGAGCGGAGCGCCCGTCGCCTTCACGCCCACGCTGCCGACCGGCCTCACCATGACCGGCTGCACCATCGCGGGCGAGGCCGTGCAGTCGGGGGCCGTGTTCCCGCTCGGGCAGAGCGCAGTGGTCTGCTCGTTCGCGTCGTCGCGCCCCAACGAGACGGCCACCGCCATCGTTCAGGTGACCGTGTCGAACCCGCAGACCTCGGCGCCACCGGTGCCCGTGTTCACGGCCGCGCCGTCGCCCGCCGCCTCGGCGGCCGCACCCGGGCTGAGTTCGGCCACGGCGACCCTGCTCGTGGCCGGCGCCGGGCTGGTGGTTCTGCTCGGAGTGGTGGGGCTGGTCATCCGTGGCGTTCGCAGCGGTCGCGGGGCCGGGCGGCGCTAACCCTCCCGTCGGGCTGGCTTCAGGGGCACCGTCAGCGTGGGTCGCCATCCCACGTCACTCAGCGCGGGGCACCTTACGGGTTGAAGAGCTGCGGGAAGGTCGCCACCGCCCACGCGTAGCCCACGAACGAGGCGATGTCGAGAACCCAGTGCGTGATCACGAGCGGCACCGTGCGGCCCCAGCGCGTGTAGAAGAAGCCGAACACCACACCCATCACGAAGTTGGCGACGAACGGGCCGAAGCCCTGGTAGAGGTGGTAGCTGCCGCGCAACAGTGCGCTCGAGCCGATGATGGTCCACTTGCCCCAGCCGAGCCGGCCGAGCCGTTCGAACAGGTAGCCCACCACGATCAGCTCTTCGGTCACGGCGGCCCGCAGGGCCGAGAGAATGAGGATGGGCACGGTGTACCACGCCGGATTGCTCGGGCTGAGGTCGAGATTCACCGTGAAACCGAGCGCCCGGCCCAGAAAATAGAAGGCGAGGCCGGGCACCGCGATGATCACCAGCAGAAAGAGCGCCCGCCGCAGGTCTCGCACGGGTTGGCTGGCGTCGAAGCCCAGACGGCGGAACGGGTTGCTGCCCGACAGCGTCAGCAGGTAGAACACGAGCAGAACCGGGGCGATGGCGAAGGCGATACCGAGAAACTGATAGGTCAGGTCGAGCCAGGCCCGGTCGCTCACGGTGCCGTTGAGCGTCGCGGTCTGGTCGCCGAGCGGCGCCGGCCGGGTCAGCAGGTCGATCAGCTGAACGATCGAGTACACGGCCGACGACCCGAGCGAGAGGGCGAGCACCACGACGATCTCGAAGCCGATTCGGCGCCTCGTGAACACGGGCCCCTGAGGGTCGTTCTGCAGCCCGGGGGGCGTGGTGGTCATACCGCCGCTTTCTTGCGCAATCTGCTATGTATTCACAAAGATTGTGCAAAGTGCACAACAATCTGGTGAAATTAGTTTCTAGTATGTAACTTTTTGGATTCGCATTTGGATCTGGGCCATGCCCCTATTTAGGGTACTCGTTAGTCATCGAGCGCGCCGTTCAGCACGGCGTGCTCGATTTGCGAGGCAATCACACGCACCGCGAGCGACACATTCGATTCGAATCACCGGCCACAAGCCGTGACTTCGATTTGCCCAGTTTGCACAGGAGGAAACCTTGAGAATCAACCGAATCGGAGTGGGCGTCATCGCTCTGGCTGCAGCCAGCGCGCTGGTGCTCACGGGATGCTCGTCAGGCGGCAGCAGCAGCACGCCGACCTCGAGCGCCAACCTGTCGGCCGTCATCACAGCCAACGGCTCAGAGCCCCAGAACGGGCTCATCCCCACCAACACGCAGGAGACGGGTGGTGGCCGTATCGTCGACTCCATCTTCGCCGGCCTCGTGTACTACGACGCAACGGGCAAACCGATCAACGACGTGGCCGACTCGATCACCACGACCGATTCGCAGACCTTCACCATCAAGATCAAGCCGAACGAGACCTTCAGCGACGGCAGCCCCGTCACCGCGAAGTCGTTCGTCGACGCCTGGCAGTACGGCGCGCTGCTCAGCAACGCACAGCTCAACCAGTCGTTCTTCGCTCCCATCGAGGGCTACAGCGCCGACGCCGACAGCCCCCTCACCGGTCTGACCGTGGTCGACGACACCACCTTCACCGTCAAGCTGACGGCCCCCCAGGCCGACTTCCCGCTCGAGCTCGGTTACTGCGCGTTCTACCCGCTGCCCGAGAGCGCCTACGCAGACATGACCGCGTTCGGCCAGAACCCGATCGGCAACGGCCCGTACAAGCTGGCCTCGTCGACCGCATGGCAGCACAACGTTCAGATCGACCTCGTTCCGAACACCAGCTACAACGGAGGCCGCAAGGTTCAGAACGGCGGCCTGACGCTCAAGTTCTACGCCGACCTCGACGCCGCGTACGCCGACCTGCAGGGCAACAACCTCGACGTGCTCGACGCCGTTCCCGACTCGGCCCTCTCGACGTTCGAGTCCGACCTGGGCGACCGCGCCGTCAACGACCCGACCGCTGTGTTCCAGTCGTTCACCATCCCCGAGCGTGACGCCCACTTCAGCGGCCAGGAAGGCCAGCTGCGTCGCCAGGCGCTGTCAGAGGCCATCGACCGTGACACCATCACGAAGGTCATCTTCAACGGCACCCGCACCCCGGCCAGCGACTTCACGTCACCGGTCATCGACGGCTGGACCGACAGCCTGTCGGGTGCCAGCGTTCTGAAGTACAACCCCGACGACGCAAAGAAGCTGTGGGCCGAGGCCGACGCCATCTCGCCGTGGAGCGGTACCTTCCAGATCGGCTACAACGCCGACGGTGGTCACCAGGGCTGGGTCGATGCTGTGAGCAACAGCATCAAGAACACGCTCGGAATCGACGCATCAGGCGCTCCCGTGCCGACGTTCGCCGCCTTCCGCACCTCGGTCACCGACCGCTCGATCTCGACCGCCTTCCGTACCGGATGGCAGGCCGACTACCCGGGCCTGAGCGACTTCCTCATTCCGCTGTACCAGACCGGTGCCAGCTCGAACGACGGAGACTACTCGAACCCCGACGTCGACGCCCTGTTCACCAAGGCTGCGGCTGAGACCACCACCGATGCGGCCAACCAGGACTACCAGGACGCCCAGAACATCCTTCTGAAAGACCTGCCTGCCATCCCGCTGTGGTACTCCAACATCACCGGTGGCTTCGGCTCGTCGGTTCAGAACGTCTCGTTCGGTTGGAACTCGGAGCCGCTGTACTACGCGATCACCAAGAGCTAGTCACCTCCGCTAACCGAAAGGGGCGGCAGCATCGCGCTGCCGCCCCTTTTGGTTTGACTTCCCAGTAAGGTCTACTTACCCGTATGTGCACTTTTCCCGAGACTCGAGGCTGACCCTTCATGGCCGGATATATTCTCAGGCGGCTGTTGCAGGCCATTCCTGTTTTCTTCGGAACGACGTTCCTCATCTATTTCATGGTCTTCGCAATGCCGGGAGACCCGATCATCGCCATGTTCGGCGACAAGACCCCCAACCCCGCCCTGGTCGCCCAGCTGCGGGCGCAGTACCACCTCGACCAGCCGTTCATCGTGCAGTACTTCATCTACATCGGCGGCATCTTCCGCGGCGACTTCGGCATCTCCTACTCGGGCCAGCCCGTCGGTGAGATCCTGCTGCGCACCTTCCCCGTGACGCTGAAGCTGGCCGTCATCGCCCTCTTCTTCGAGACCGTGTTCGGCATTCTCGTCGGCCTCATCTCGGGGCTGCGCAAGGGCAAGATCTTCGACGGCAGCTCGCTCGTGATCAGCCTGATCCTCATCTCGCTGCCGATCTTCGTCATCGCCTTCGTCGGCCAGTACGTCTTCGGCGTGCAGCTCGGCTGGGCCCGCACCACCGTCGGTGCCGGGGCCCCGGTCGCCGACCTGATACTCCCGGCATTGGTGCTGGCGAGCATCAGCTTCGCGCAGATCGTTCGGCTGACACGATCATCCGTCATCGAGACCTCGAGCCTCGACTTCGTTCGCACCGCCTACAGCAAGGGCCTCAGCCGCAACCGCATCATCCCGGTGCACATCCTGCGCAACTCGCTCATTCCGGTCGTCACCTACCTCGCCACCGACTTCGGCGTTCTGCTGGTCGGCGCGACGGTCACTGAGGGAATCTTCAACGTGCCCGGCGTCGGCAACACGCTGTACCAGGCCATCATCCGCAGTGAGGGGCCCACGGTCGTCTCGTTCGTCACCGTGATGGTTCTGCTCTACCTGGTCGTCAACCTCATCGTCGACCTGCTCTACGGCCTGCTCGACCCAAGGATCCGCTATGTCAAATGACCTCTCCGAACGTACTCTCGACGAGGCCTCGCCGTCGTCGAACCACTTCGTGGCGCCGCTCGAAGAGACGCCGCTGCGAGAGATCGACGTCGTCAGCGTCGCCGACAAGCCGTCGAACCTCTGGATCGACGCCTGGCGCGACGCGCGTCGCCGCCCGATCTTCTGGATCTCAGGCGCGATGATCCTGCTGGTGTGCGTGGTCGCGCTGTTCCCCGGCCTGTTCACCAACGTTCCGCCGAACAACGACTGCCAGCTCCTCAACAGCAACGGCGGCCCGACCGCCGGCCACATCCTGGGCTTCACGAAGCAGGGATGCGACGTCTACTCGCGCATCATCAACGGCACGTCGACGTCGCTCGCGGTCGGCATCATCGTCATCGTTCTGACCACGGTGCTCGGCATCATCTTCGGCGCCTTCGCTGGCTTCTACGGCGGCGCGGTCGACGCGTTCCTCTCGCGCATCGGCGACATCTTCTTCTCGATCCCCTACATCCTGGCCGCCGTGGTCATCATGTCGGTTCTGGTGAACTACCGCAGTGTGTGGACCATCTCGCTCGCCATCGGCATCTTCGCGTGGCCGGCGACGGCGCGCGTGCTGAGAGCCGAAATCCTCCGGGTGAAGAACTCCGACTTCGTGATGGCGTCTGAGGCGCTCGGTGTCTCGAGCCTGCGCATCCTGATCAGGCACGTGCTGCCGAACTCGATCGCCCCGGTCATCGCCATCACCACGATCTCGCTCGCCGCTGCGATCGTCGCCGAGGCGACGCTGTCGTTCCTCGGTGTCGGGCTCGGCAGCTCGATCATGTCGTGGGGCAACGACATCAACCAGGCGCAGAAAGACATCCGCACCAACCCGCAGACACTGATCTACCCGTCGCTCGCTCTCTCGCTGACGGTCTTCGCGTTCATCCTCATGGGCGAAGTCATCCGAGACGCGCTCGACCCGAAAGCGAGAGCACTTCGATGAGCCAGAACACCATGAGTTCGGCCCTGCCCGCCCGCTCGGCCGACGGCCGGGTGCCCCTGCTGCAGATCAACGACCTGCAGGTCGGCTTCCAGACGCAGACCGGCATCGTTCCCGCCGTTCGCGGAGCGAGTATCACGTTGCACGCGGGCGAGACGCTGGCGATCGTCGGCGAGTCGGGGTCGGGCAAATCGACCACGGCGCACGCCATCATCAATCTGCTGCCGGGTTCGGGCAAGGTCACCGGCGGCGAGATCCTCTTCGAGGGCCGCGACCTGGCCAAGATCTCCGAGAAGGAGATGCAGGATGTTCGGGGAAAGCTGATCGGCTTCGTGCCCCAAGACCCGATGTCGAACCTGAACCCGGTGTGGAGCGTCGGCTTCCAGGTGCAGGAGGCCATTCGTGCCAACGGCATCGCCACGGGCAAGTCGGAGATCAAGAAGCACTCTATCCAGGTGCTGAAGGAGGCCGGCCTCGCCGACGCCGACAAGCGGCTGAAGCAGTTTCCGCACCAGTTCTCGGGCGGCATGCGCCAGCGCGTGCTGATCGGTATGGGCCTGTCGTCGCGGCCCAAGCTGCTGATCGCCGACGAGCCCACCTCGGCGCTCGACGTCACCGTGCAGCGCACCATCCTCGACAACCTCGAGAAGCTCACTCGCGAGATCGGCACGGCGCTGCTGTTCATCACGCACGACCTGGGCCTCGCGGCCGAGCGCGCCGAGCACCTCGTCGTGATGTACAAGGGGCAGGTCGTCGAATCCGGCCCCTCGCGCGAGATCCTCGCGAACCCGCTGCACCCCTACACCCAGCGCCTGGTGGCCGCGGCCCCGAGCCTGGCCTCGCGGCGCATCCAGTCGTCGTCGCACAAGCTGACCGACCTCGACTACGCCGCCACCGACGTGACCGAGGGCCTCGACCTCATCGAGACGGCCGAGGTGCGCGCCGAGCTGCTCGCCGCCGCAGCACCTCGCGAGAACGCCATCGAGGTCACCGAGCTGACCAAGGTCTACAAGATCCGGGGCAACAAAGACGCGTTCACCGCGGTCGACGACGTATCGTTCAGCATCCAGCGCGGCACGACCACCGCGCTGGTCGGCGAGTCGGGCTCGGGCAAGTCGACCGTGGCGAAGATGCTGCTGCGCCTCGAAGACGTCACCCACGGCGAGATCCGCATCAACGGCACGAACACCGCGCCCCTCAAGGGCAAGGCGCTGCTCGACCTGCGACGCAAGATGCAGCCGGTCTTCCAAGACCCCTACGGGTCGCTCGACCCGCTGCGCAACATCGGCAACACCATCGCCGAGCCCCTCAATACGCACAAGGTGGGCGACAAGGGGTCGCGCCGCGACCGCGTCAACGAGCTGCTCGATCAGGTGTCGCTGCCGCGCAGCCTGTCGAGCCGGTACCCGAACGAGCTGTCGGGCGGCCAGCGCCAGCGCGTGGCGATCGCCCGTGCCCTCGCTCTGAAGCCTGAGATCGTCATTCTCGACGAGGCGGTCTCGGCCCTCGACGTGCTCGTACAGGCCCAGATTCTGCAGCTGCTGTCTGACCTGCAGACCGAACTCGACCTGACCTACCTGTTCATCACCCACGACCTGGCGGTCGTTCGGGTGATCGCCGATCACGTCTGCGTCATGCAGAAGGGCAAGATCGTCGAGCGCGCCACGACCGATGAGGTCTTCGACAACCCGCAGATGCAATATACTAAGGAGTTGCTGAACGCGATCCCCGGGGCCGGAATAGCCCTGAGGGTTTGAATCGCGTTAGCAACCCGCATGTATAGTCCGCTCTGTACATCGCTTCCGCGGGCGTAGCCGCCCACCGTTCCTGTGTTTCGGGCTGCTCAACAGTCCGACACCGTTTATACCGTCGGGCTCGTGCAGTTGTGGTGAGTCCGCATTACTTTGAGGACGATCATCCATGGCGTCAGCCACCCGCGATGACCTACGTAACGTAGCCATTGTCGCCCACGTCGACCACGGCAAGACCACGCTCGTCGACGCAATGCTCAAGCAGACCAACTCGTTCGACGCCCACTTCGAGGGCGAAGACCGCATGATGGACTCGAACGACCTCGAGCGTGAAAAGGGCATCACGATCCTGGCCAAGAACACCTCGGTGCTCTACAACGGCAAGCACGCCGGCGACAAGCCGATCGTGATCAACGTCATCGACACCCCGGGCCACGCCGACTTCGGTGGCGAGGTCGAGCGCGGCCTCAGCATGGTCGACGGTGTCGTGCTGCTGGTCGACGCCTCAGAGGGTCCGCTGCCGCAGACGCGCTTCGTGCTGCGCAAGGCGCTCGAGGCGAACCTGCCGGTCATCCTGCTGGTCAACAAGACCGACCGGCCGGATGCCCGCATCGACGAGGTCATCGCAGAGAGCCAAGACCTGCTGCTCGGCCTCGCCAGCGACATGAGCGACGATCACCCTGATCTCGACCTCGACGCCGTGCTCGACGTGCCGATCGTCTACGCCTCCGGCCGTGCCGGTGCCGCGTCGAACAACAAGCCCGAGAACGGCACGCTGCCCGACAACGACGACCTCGAGCCGCTCTTCGAAGCCATTCTGAAGCATGTTCCGGCCCCGACCTACGACGACGAGCACCCCCTGCAGGCGCACGTCACGAACCTCGACGCGTCGCCGTTCCTCGGCCGCCTCGCCCTGCTGCGCATCTTCAACGGCCACCTCAAGAAGGGCCAGCAGGTCGCCTGGGTTCGCCACGACGGCTCGGTTCAGAACGTCAAGCTCACCGAGCTGCTCATCACCAAGGCGCTCACCCGCTTTCCCACCGAGACGGCGGGCCCCGGCGACATCGTGGCCATCGCCGGCATCGGTGAGATCACCATCGGCGACACGATCAGCGACCCCGAGGATGTTCGGCCGCTGCCGATCATCACGGTCGACGACCCCGCCATCTCGATGACCATCGGCACCAACACCTCGCCGCTGATCGGCCGCACCAAGGGCTCGAAGGTCACTGCCCGCATGGTGAAAGACCGTCTCGACCGCGAGCTGGTCGGTAACGTCTCGCTCAAGGTCGTCGACATCGGCCGCCCCGACGCGTGGGAGGTTCAGGGCCGCGGAGAGCTCGCCCTGGCCATCCTGGTGGAGCAGATGCGCCGCGAGGGCTTCGAGCTCACCGTCGGCAAGCCGCAGGTGGTCACCAAGCAGGTCAACGGCAAGACCCACGAGCCGTACGAGCACCTGACGGTGGATGCTCCCGAGGAGTTCCTCGGCGCCATCACGCAGCTGCTGGCCGCCCGCAAGGGCCGCATGGAGACCATGCAGAACCACGGCACCGGCTGGATCCGCATGGAGTTCATCGTTCCGTCGCGCGGGCTCATCGGGTTCCGCACCGAGTTTCTCACCACCACGCGCGGCACCGGCATCGCGAACGCGATCTCGCACGGCTACGACGCGTGGGCCGGCCCCATCGTCACCCGCAACAACGGCTCGATCGTGGCCGACCGCGCGGGTGTCGTGACGCCCTTCGCCATCGTGAACCTGCAGGAGCGCATGTCGTTCTTCGTCGAGCCGACGCAGGAGGTCTATGAGGGCATGGTGATCGGTGAGAACTCGCGCGCCGACGACATGGACGTGAACATCACCAAGGAGAAGCAGCTGACCAACATGCGCCAGTCGACCTCCGACACGTTCGAGCGCATGACGCCCTCGCGCAAGCTGACGCTCGAGGAGTCGCTCGAGTTCGCACGCGAAGACGAGTGCGTCGAGGTGACGCCCGAGTGGGTGCGCATCCGCAAGGTCGAGCTGTCGGCCCAGGCACGCCAGCGCAGCGCCTCGCGCGTCAAGTCGCAGAACGCGAACGCGTAGCCCGCACCGCTGCTCGTCGCCTCCCGTCGCTCCGCTCGGAGCGTCGCGCAGAAGCGCCCCGCCCTTCCGGCCGGGGCGCTTCTGCGTTCCCGGCGCGGGGCTCGCTCCCGCCCCGCGGGGCCGCTCCACTCAGCTCGGCGGCTCGCCCTGGCTTGCGACTCGACCGCGGCGGGTGCGGGAGTGGATGCGGCGGGTAAGGGAGTGGATGCGGTCAGTCGGCATCGGCGTAGGAGCTGACGATCGACACGTCGAGGGGAATCTCGAGCGGAAAGGCGCCGAACAGCAGCCGGGTGGCCGCGGCCGCCGACGAGCACAGTGCGGCGGCCACCTCTTCGGCGTAGGCGGCCGGGGTGTGCACGATGACCTCGTCGTGCAGGAAGAACACCAGGTGCGGTTGCCGCCCGAACGGCGCCGCCGCCCGCCCCGGTGCCGCGGCCGCGGGCGAGAACGCCGCCAGGGCGCGGCGCAGGTCGGCCATCCAGCACAGCGCCCAGTCGGCCGCGCTGGCCTGCACGACGAAGTTGCGGGTGAAGCGGCCCCAGTCACGGGCCTGTTGCCGGGCACGCGCCAGCTCGGCGTCAGAGGCGGCACCCTCGGTGGCACGGGCCTGCAGTTCGGCCCACTCGTCAGAGGGTCGCGGCGAGCTGCGACCGAGCCGCGACGTGACGACCTCGCCGCGTTCGCCCGCCCGGGCCGCCGTCTCGACGTACGCCAGAGCGGTCGGGTAGGTGCGGGCGAGGCGCGGCAGCAGGCGCCCGCTCTCACCGGTGGTGGCACCGTACATCGCCCCGAGCATGGCCACCTTCGCCTCGGCTCGGGTCGACACCGCTCCGCCGGCCACGATGCCGGCGTAGAGATCGGTGCCGCGCCCCGCCGCCGCCATGGCGGTGTCGCCCGAGATGCCGGCGAGGATGCGCGGCTCGAGCTGCGCCGCATCGGCGACCACGAGCATCCACCCGTCGTCTGCCGTGACCGCGCGCCGCACCTGTTTGGGCAGCTGCAGGGCACCGCCGCCCCGGGTAGCCCAGCGGCCCGACACTACTCCACCCGGCACGTACTCGGGCGAGAAGCGGCCATCGGTGACCCATGACTCCATCCACGACCAGCCGTTGGCGCTCAGCAGCCGTGAGAGCTTCTTGTACTCCAGCAGTGGGGCGATGGCCGGATGATCGAGCTGCTTCAACTCCCACGACCGGGTCGTGACCACCGTCAGTCCGGCGCCGCGCAGCGCCCGCAGCACCTCGGCCGGCGAATCGGGATTCAGCTGGGCAGCGCCCGTCTCGGCCCTGATCTGCTCGGCCAGGCGTTCGAGCAGCTCGGGCCGCAGCCCTGCCCCCACGCGGGCACCGAGCAGCTCGGTCAGCAGCTCGTCGTGCAGGTCTTCGCGCCAGGGCAGGCCCGCGTGCGACATCTCACTCGCGATGAGGGCGCCCGCCGACTCCGCCGCGAGCAGCAGTCGCAGACGGTTGGGGTCGGCCGAGGTGCGCACCGCCTCGAGCTGGCGGCGCAGTTCGGCCGGCGGGTCATCGTCGCCCCCGGGCGCGTGGGGCGCGGGCGAGTCGTCGAGATCGAACAGAGCGGCAGAGGCTGCTGTGGCAGACACGGCGGGGCCGCCGAGTGGTGGCGCGGCATCCCACACCGAGGCGGATTCCCGGGCCAGCGCCGTCTCGACCGTGAGGCTCGACGCCCGCAGAATGGCCCGGCTGAGCCGCAGGTCGTGGCAGCGCTCGACTCGCACGCCGACGGCGAGCAGCGGGGGATAGGCGGTGGCGGTGTCACCCCACACCCAGCGCGGCGCGGCCGTCGCCTCGAGCTGCGCCACCCGCTCGGCGAGCCGGGCGCGCGGGATGTACTCGGGGCCGGCTGCCGCACTGCCGTCGTCGTTCAGCGTCGACAGCGAGGCCCGGTCGGTGCCGGCCTCTGACAGAACGATGTACACACCTTCATTGTCGCGGCAGCCACCGACCGCGGCAGCCACCGACCGCGGCAGCCACCGACCGCCGCAGCCACCGACCGCGGCAGCCACCGCCCCGGCACCGCGCGCACTCAGCCAACGCACGGCGAAATGGCCAAGACAGGCGAACCTTAGTAAGTGTAGGCTTACCTTCGTAGCGCCGCCCTGTGGCCTGCCGCCCCGCACAACCAGCCGCGCACCCGCCCGCACCCACACCGCCGGAGAATCTTCTTGCTAGCCACGTTCGTCATCGGTCTTCGTGAAGGGCTCGAGGCGGCGTTGATCGTCGGCATCATCGCGGCATTCCTGAAGCGCAACGGGCACTCGCTGAAGTCAATGTGGATCGGTGTGGCCGCGGCCATCGTGCTCAGCATCGGCGTCGGTGTGACGCTCGAGGTCATCTCGGTGAACCTGCCCCAGGCGCAGCAGGAGGGCATGGAGTCGATCATCGGCGTCGTCGCCGTCGTGATGGTGACCTTCATGATCGTGTGGATGAGCAAGCACGCCCGCAACATGCGCTCCGAGCTCGAATCGACGGCGACCGAAGCGCTCAACCAGGGCTCGGTGTTCGCGCTGGCCGGCATGGCCTTCCTCGCCGTTCTGCGTGAGGGCTTCGAGACCTCGGTGTTCCTGCTGGCCGCGTTCCAATCGTCGGTGAGCCCGCTCGCCGCCGGTGCCGGCGCCGTTCTCGGCCTGCTGCTCTCGGTGGCGATCGGCTACGGCATCTACCGCGGTGGCGTCAAGCTCAATCTCGGCAAGTTCTTCACCGTCACCGGCGTCTTCCTGGTGTTCGTCGCCGCGGGCCTCGTGATGAGCTCGCTGCGCACCGCCCACGAGGCGGGCTGGATCACGGTGGGCCAAGACGCCACGGTCGATCTGTCGTGGCTCGCCCCCGGCGGGTCGGTGCAGGCCGCCCTCGTCACCGGCGTTCTCGGTATTCCCGCCGACCCGCGCGTGATCGAGGTGCTCGGCTGGGCCCTCTACCTCGTTCCCGTGCTTCTCTTCGTGCTCTGGCCGCACTCGAAGCGGCCGAAGCAGCACGCCTACCGGGTGCAGTTCGGCATCGCCGCCGCCTGCGCGGTGAGCGCCATTGTGCTCTTCGTGGCGGTTCCGCCGGCGACCGACCCGGTGCTGGCCGCCTCGACCGTCGCGATCGTCGGCACCGACGGCCGTCAGCTCGGTACGGCCGAACTCACGGGCACCGCGGGCGACCTGTCGCTTCAGGCGACCGTGCTCGAAGACACCTCGACCATCGCGCTCGATGACGCCACGGCCACCACCGAGAACCACCTGGGCGAGGATGCCCGGGCGTACACCATCACGACCGACACCGACGTGGCGGGCCAGCCCTCGACGCTCACCCTCGACCAGCTCGCCGCGCTGAACGGCGGCCGCACCCCGGTGGGGGTGAGCCGGGTCACGAACCCGGGCCCGTTCGACGCGACCTGGCAGGCCAGCCAGTCGCAGCAGGTCTGGGTGGCCGGCGACACACTGCTCGACGCGACCAGCACCTCGGTCACCACCCTCACCCTCTCGGGCGGCGGGCTCGCATCACCCCGCACGGTGAGCGTGAGCGGCGGTCAGACCGCTGCGGCGTCGCTGTCGTGGTCTGTCGATCCGCAGCAGGCGCAACACCTCGCCGTGGCAGTGGGCGACGCCCAGGTCGCTGCAGCCGAGGCTGCGCTGTTCCGCGTCTACCTGCCATTCGTGCTGGCACTCGCCGCGCTCATCCTCGCCGCCTTCGGCCTGCGCGGCCTGCGGGCGGCTCGCCGTTCGGCCGACGCGGCACGTGCTGGCGATGCCGCCGCGCCCGTGGCTACCGGCCCCGCGGCTCCCGGCACTTCGACCACTGCGGCGGCCGCCGAGCGCACCCCAGCCACCGCCCCGGCCACCCCGACCGTTCCCGAACCGACCCCTGCACACAGCACACGCATCTAGGAGCCCGCAGAATGATCACACCCACGAAGATCCCGCTCGCCCGCACGGGCGCCAGGCTCGCCGTTCTCGGCGGCCTGGTGGCCGGCAGCCTGCTGCTCGCGGGCTGCAGCAGCTCGAGCACGGCCGGATCGACCGCGGCGGCCGCCGACGGAACCGCGCCCGTCTCGAACGGCTCGGCGCAGATCGCCGTGACCCTCACCGGCTCCGACTGCACCACCGACTACACCAGCGCCCCCGCCGGTCCGGTCACCTTCACCGTGACGAACACCGATGCCGCCGGCCTCAGCGAGGTCGAGCTGCTCAGCGACAAGCGCATCATCGGTGAGCGCGAGAACATCGTCGCCGGCCTGCAGCCCGCCACCTTCACCGTCACCCTCTCCGGCGGCACCTACACCCTCAACTGCCCGGGTGCCACGACCGAGAACACCAGCTTCACCGTCGTCGGTGCCGCGGCGACCACCGCCAGCGACACCGCGAGCCTGCTCGCCGAGGGCACCACCGGGTACGGCGCCTACGTCGAAGACCAGGCTCAGGCTCTCGTGACCGCCACCCAGGCGCTCGACGCCGCCATCCAGTCGGGCGATGTCGCCGCCGCCCAGAAGGCCTATGCGGATGCCCGCCCGTTCTACGAGCGCATCGAACCCGTCGCCGAGAGCTTTGCCGACCTCGACCCCGAGATCGACGCCCGCGTCGCCGACGTCGATCCCGGCACCGACTGGACGGGTTTTCACCCCATCGAGAAAGACCTCTTCGAGACCCAGGCCATCACCGACAGCACGAAGGCGCTCAGCACGAAGCTCGTCACCGACGTCACCCAGCTGCAGACGCTCACCACGGGCCTGACCTACAAGCCCGAAGAGCTGGCCAACGGGGCATCCGGCCTGCTCGACGAGGTTCAGTCGTCGAAGATCACCGGCGAAGAAGAGGCCTACAGTCACATCGACCTGCTCGACTTCGCCGCCAACGTCGAAGGTTCTGAGCAGGCCTTCGAGTACCTCAAGCCCGGGCTGACCACCATCGACCCCGACCTGACCCAGCAGATCTCCGACCAGTTCGCGGCGGTCGACGCCCTGCTCGCCACCTACAAAGACACGAGCGCGGTCGGCGGCTACGCCCTCTACACCGATGCGCTCAAGGCCTCAGACGCGACCAAGCTCACGCAGGCCATCCAGGCCCTGCAGGCACCCCTCTCGCAGATCTCTGAAAAGGTGGCGACCGCATAACCCATGCGCAGACGTACGAACGACGAGGCCGGTACACCCGCAGAGGGTGTGCCGGCCGAGCCGGTTGACGAACAGCCGGCCCTGACGACCGACGCCGCCGACGCCGCCGACGACGCCGACGCCGCCGACGAGCCGGCGGGCCCGCGCGGCTTCTCCCGGCGCGCCCTCTTCGGCGGGGCGCTGGCCAGCGCGGCCGCGGGCGCGGCCATCGGCGCGGTGGCCACCGGTGTGACAGACCAGGCCGCCGAGGCGGCCGAATCCAACGCGAGCCCGGCACCGAACGACACGAGTCTCGACTTCTACGGGGTGCGTCAGGCGGGCATCCAGACCCCGCCCCAAGACCACCTCGTCTTCATGGTCTTCGACGTCACGACCACCTCGGCTTCTGAGCTGCAGGTGATGCTGGCGAAGTGGTCGGCGGCCATGGCGCAGTACACCAAGGGTGTGCCGGTGGGCGCCGTCGAGCCCGACCGCGACCAGGCTGTTCCCGGTGACACCGGCGAGGCCTACGGCATGGGCCCGAACGAACTCACGCTGACCCTCGGCTTCGCGCCGTCGATGTTCGACGACCGATTCGGCTGGGCGAAGTACAAGCCAGCCGCCCTGAACGACCTGCCGGTCTTCGCCAGCGACGCCCTCACGCCCGAGTTCACCGGCGGCGACATCTGCATCCAGGCGTGCGCCGCAGACCCGCAGGTGGCCTACCACGCCATTCGCAACCTCGCCCGCATGGCACGAACCACCGCGACCACCCGGTGGACTGTGCAGGGCTTCGGCCGGGCATCCAAGGGCGTCGGCCAGTCGACCCCGCGCAACCTGATGGGCTTCAAAGACGGCACGCGCAACATCACCGACGAGAGCGACTTCTCGCAGTATGTGTGGGTGGGCGACGACGGCGACCAGGGCTGGATGACCGGCGGCAGCTACCTCGTCGCCCGCAAGATCCACATGCTGATCGAGACGTGGGACGCCGACTTCATCTCCGACCAGCACGCCGTCTTCGGCCGAACCAAGTCAGAGGGTGCCCCGCTCACCGGAACGGCCGAGTTCGATACTCCCGACTTCGCCGCGAAGGGCGCCGACGGCAAGCTCGTCATTCCGGCGAACGCGCACGTCGCCCTGGCCGCCCACGAGAACAACGGCGGCGTGAAGATTCTGCGGCGCGGGTACAACTTCACCGACGGTATCGACAGCGTCGGGCGACTGGATGCCGGGCTCATGTTCATCTCGTACCAGAAAGACCCGGCGCAGTTCGTCGCGATCCAGTCACGGCTCGGCTCCTCCGACGCCCTCAACGAGTACATCAGGCACGTCGGATCGGGTGTCTTCGCGGTGCCACCGGGCCTCACCGGTGCGGGGGACTACTACGGCAAGGCGCTGTTCGCCTGAGCGACAGCGCGTGTCGGCGGGTCAGCCGGTGTGGGCGGGTCAGACGGTAGGGATGGCTCAGCCGGTGCGGGTGGGTCAGCCGGAGTGGCCGGGTCAGCTGGGCGGGGCAGGTCAGCCGGCGGGGGCGGGTGACGGCGACGCCGTCGCAGGCGCCATCGTCGACGTTACGCGGGCCATCGACGCTGCGAGGTCGGCCGTCTGGCTGACGAGCGTCGCCCAGTCGGCGTCGCTCACCTGGTCGTCGGTGCGGAAGGTGACGCCGGTGCGCTGGTCGTTCAGCGTGTTCTGCAGCGCCCCGAACTGGTGGTCGAGCGTGGTGGCGAGTGCGGCATCCTGGGTCACCAGCACCACCCGGATGCCCTCGAAGACCAGGTGCGCGCTGTCGACGTAGCCCTGCAGGTCTGACACGTCGCTGCCCGAGGGAGCGTCTTGCCGGCGAGCCGCGGCCGCGGCGCCCAGGGTCTGCAGCAGAGTCGCCGCGCCCTCGGTCTGCTGGTCGACGGTGGGGCGCTCACTCATCACCTTCTCGTAGAGCGCGTGCGTGTCGCTCGCCAGGCGCGTGGCGAGGTCGGTGCGCTGTTCGGCCGTCAGTGGCGCCTGGCCGGGGGCGGGGTAGAGGTCGCTCTCGATGGCGTGCCAGCCGGTGAACGCAGCGCCGGGGGCGAGATCGGCCTGGTGGGCGTCGAGCTGTGCCGCCAGGTCGGTGAAGAGCGTCTGGGCGACGAGCATGCGGTTGTAGAACATGCGCGTGGGAGCGTAGAGCGAGCGGGCCAGCGCGTCGTCACCCGACTGGTAGGCGGCGGCGAACTCGGCCGTTCCGGTGTCGAGCAGAGTGGCCTGCTGGCGCAGGTAGATCGCGAAGTCGCTGGTCGACTCGCTGAGCTCGACGGCGACCGAGGCCTGGGCACCGGCGGCCTGGCCGGCCGACTGCGGTGGCTGCGAGGTCTTCGACGAGCATCCTGCCAGCAGCAGCGCGGTGACAAGCACGGTCACGAGAACCGTCGCCGTGCGTGCGGTGGGTCTGGAGGTCACGAAGGGTCTTTCGTGTGAGTCGGATGCGGCAGAACTGATGCGGCACCATTGCCCTCTTCACGGTACAGCGTTCAGGTTGCATCGCTAAATTGATGTCAAGAACGAAAGGCAATTGTGATGTCTCTGGCAGCCGAACCTCTGCACCCGGATGCTCAGCCCCCCTCGCCGGGCGGGCCGCCGCCGTCGCTGCTGCGCCACACCGACGCCGAAGTCGTGGGCGAATCGTGGGTCGTGCGGGTCGGCAGCTGGGTCGTCGGGCTGCTGCTCGGGGTGGTCTTCGGCATGGTCGGCACCGTTGTCAACCAGGCCACCGTCAGCGTCTTCGGCTGGTTCACCCTGCCGATCGGACTCATCATGGCGTGCCTGGCGAGCATCCTGCTGCTGGTGGGCCTGCGCCTCGTGCTGCCGACCCGCACCCTGGCGTTGCTGGCAGCGATCGGGCTGGTGGGCATCGTCGCCGCGCTCACGCTGCAGAGCCCCGGCGGTTCGGTGCTGATTCCGGCGAACGCCTACGGCTACGTCTGGACGTTCGCGCCCACCGTCATCGCCCTTGTCGTACTGGCGTGGCCCGCCGTGAAGCGGCCACCGGTTCGAGTCGATAGTTCGAGCGAATAGACTGAACCCAACAGTTTCGAAGGGACTTCTCCACAGTGACCTATGTCATCGCTTTGCCGTGTGTCGATGTCAAAGACCGGGCGTGCATCGACGAATGCCCCGTCGACTGCATCTACGAGGGTGAACGGTCGCTGTACATCCACCCCGACGAATGCGTCGACTGCGGTGCGTGCGAGCCGGTCTGCCCCGTCGAGGCCATCTTCTACGAAGACGACCTGCCCGACGAGTGGAGCGACTACTACAAGGCCAACGTCGAGTTCTTCAACGACATCGGCTCGCCCGGCGGGGCAGCGAAGATCGGCGTGATCGCCAAAGACCACCCGGTCATCATGGCGCTGCCGCCGCAGGCCGCGCACTAGCGCAGGCTCCGAGCGCCCATGGCCCTCGCCGCGCTGCCCGACTACCCGTGGGAGCAGATGACGCCGTTCGTCGAGACGGCCAAGCGCCATCCCGACGGCATCGTCGACCTGTCGATCGGGTCGCCCGTCGACCCGACGCCCGCGTTGGTGAGCGAGGCGCTCGCCGCCGCGACAGACTCACACGCCTACCCACCCACAGCGGGAACACCCGAGCTGCGCGCCGCGATCGTGCACTGGTTCGAGCGGCGGCGGGGGGTGCCGGGCCTGCGCGACAGCCAGGTTCTGCCGACCATCGGTTCGAAAGAGCTCGTGGCGTGGTTGCCGTTCATGCTCGGTCTCGGCGAGGGCGACGTGGTCGTGCATCCGAAGGCCGCGTACCCGACCTACGCCATCGGTGCCACGATCGCCGGCGCCCGTTCGCTGGCAGCCGACGACCCGGCCGAGTGGCCGGCCGACACGAAGCTGGTCTGGCTCAACTCGCCGGGCAATCCCGACGGCAGTGTGCTGAGCATCGAGCAGCTCGCGGCGGCGGTGTCGAGGGCGCGGATGCTCGGGGCGATCATCGTGAACGACGAGTGCTATGCCGAGCTGGGCTGGGCGGGCCGCTGGTCGAGCGAACCGGTGCCGAGCATCCTCGACCCCCGCGTGACCGCCGGCGACACCACCGGAGTGCTCGCCGCCTACTCGCTCAGCAAGCAGTCGAACCTCGCCGGTTACCGCGCGGCGTTCATCGCCGGCGACGAGGCCCTCGTGTTGCGCCTGCTGAACGTGCGCAAACAGGCCGGCATGATGCCGCCGGGGCCGGTTCAGGTCGCCATGACCATAGCGCTCGGCGACGACGCGCACGTCGCTGCGCAGAAGGAGCTCTACCGCGCCCGCCGGGCCGTTCTCGCTCCTGCGCTCGAGGCCTACGGCCTGCGCATCGACCGCAGTGAGGCCGGGCTCTACCTCTGGACCACGGCCGGCGTCGACTGCTGGCAGACCATCGCCGAGCTCGCCGGGCTGGGCATCGTCGCCGGGCCCGGATCGTTCTACGGGGAGCACTATCCTGAACATGTTCGCTTCTCGCTGACCGCGACCGACGAACGCATCCGGGCGGCCGCGAACAGGCTCGGCGAAGTATCTCGGCATCGAGATACCCTCCGCGTCGTTTAGGCTGGGTGGGTATTCGCGTAAACGCAAAGGAGGCGCCGTGGGCGACACTGATGGCCGTGCCGAGAAGAACGTTGCGACACTGACGTTTCCCGGTGGCACCGCGGAGTTCCCGATTCTTGACAGTGTCGAGGGCGCCTCGTCGCTCGACATCTCCACGCTGACCAAGCAGACCGGGCTGACCACCCTCGACTACGGCTTCGTGAACACCTCCGCCACGCGGTCGACCATCACGTACATCGACGGCGACAACGGCATCCTGCGCTATCGCGGGTACCCGATCGACCAGATCGCCGAGAACTCGACCTACCTCGAGACGGCCTGGCTGCTGATCTACGGTGAGCTGCCCACGCCTGACCAGCTCGAGAAGTTCGACAACGAGATCAGGCACCACACGCTGCTGCACGAAGACCTCAAGCGGTTCTTCGACGCGCTGCCGCACAACGCGCACCCCATGTCGGTGCTCTCCGCCGGCATCTCGGCGCTGTCGACCTACTACCAAGACTCGCTCGACCCGCGAAACCCCGAGCACGTCGAGATCTCGACCATCCGCCTGCTGGCGAAGCTGCCGGTGATGGCGGCGTACGCGCACAAGAAGAGCCTGGGGCAGGCGTTTCTGTACCCCGACAACTCGCTGAGCTTCATCGACAACTTCCTGCGGCTGAACTTCGGCACGATGGCCGAGCCGTACGAGATCAACCCGGTGCTCTCCAAGGCGCTCGAGCGCCTGCTCATTCTGCACGAAGACCATGAGCAGAACGCCTCGACGTCGACTGTTCGGCTGGTCGGCTCGACCGAGGCGAACATGTTCGCGTCGATCTCGGCCGGCATCAACGCGCTCTACGGTCCCCTGCACGGCGGGGCGAACGAGGCCGTGCTCACCATGCTGGCGCAGATCCGCGACTCGGGCGAGGGTGTGGAGAAGTTCGTCGAGCGGGTCAAGAACAAAGAGGCGGGCATCCGTCTCATGGGCTTCGGCCACCGCGTCTACAAGAACTACGACCCACGCGCGAAGCTGGTCAAAGAGGCCGCCGACGAGGTGCTCGCGGCCCTCGGCGTTCAGGATGATCTGCTCGACATCGCCAAGGAGCTCGAAGCCATCGCGCTCGCCGACGAGTACTTCATCTCGCGGCGGCTGTACCCCAACGTCGACTTCTACACCGGCGTGATCTACAAGGCGATGGGCTTTCCGACGCGCATGTTCACGGTGCTGTTCGCCATCGGCCGGCTGCCCGGCTGGATCGCGCACTGGCGTGAGATGCAGACCGACCCGGCCACCAAGATCGGCCGCCCGCAGCAGCTCTATCTGGGCAGCCCTGAGCGCGAGTTCCCGAAGCGCTGAGCGTGGTCTGATTTCGATACGCGCCGCTGCGCGGCGCTACTCAATCAGCGCACCCCGCCGGTTGAGTAGGCCCGCGTGGCGGGCCGTATCGAAACCGGGCTGACCGGTACTCCGCCGGTTGAGTAGGCCCGCGTGGCGGGCCGTATCGAAGCCGGGCTGAGCGTGGTCTGATTTCGATACGCACCGCTGCGCGGCGCTACTCAATCAGCGCACTCGCTCGTTGAGTAGCGGGGCGCGGAGCGCAACGCGTATCGAAACGCGCGTCAGGCGTGCAGCGTGGCGTTGAGGGTCACGCCCGCCCCGGTGCGGCTGAGCGCCTCGACGGCGCCGGTCACCGAGTTGCGGCGGAAGAGCAGGTTCGGCACGCCCGAGAGCGCCACGGCTTTGGTCGTGGGCGTGGTGCCGTCGGGTTTCGGCGCCGAGCCGACCAGCACCACCTTCGTGCCGGCGGTGACGTAGAGCCCGGCCTCGACCACGGTGTCGTCGCCGATCGAGATGCCGATGCCCGCGTTCGCGCCGAGCAGCGCGCGCTCGCCGATCGAGATGCGCTGGGTGCCGCCGCCCGAGAGGGTGCCCATGATCGAGGCGCCGCCGCCGATGTCTGACCCGTCGCCGACCACGACGCCCTGCGAGATGCGGCCCTCGACCATCGATGCGCCGAGCGTTCCGGCGTTGTAGTTCACGAAGCCCTCGTGCATGACGGTGGTGCCGGGGGAGAGGTGGGCGCCGAGGCGCACCCGCGAGGCATCCGCGATTCTCACGCGGGCTGGGCTGACGTAGTCGAGCAGCCGGGGGAACTTGTCGATGCCGTGCGCCGCGATGCCGGCTCGTTGCAGCGCGGGGCGCAGACGGTCGAAATCTGCCGGCGAGACGGGCCCCGCGTTGGTCCAGACGACGATCGGCAGGTGCGCGAAGATGCCGTCGAGGTTGATGGTGTTGGGGGCGACCAGCAGGTGCGAGAGCAAGTGCAGGCGCAGGTAGGCGTCAGAGGTGCCGGCGGGGGGCTGCGAGAGCTCGATGGAGGTCGTGACCACCTCGGTGCGAACGTTGCGGCGGGCATCCGGCCCCTGCACCTCTTCGAGCTCGACGGGCACGACCCACGGCTCGACAGAGTCGCTGAGACGCCCGAGTCGCGGGGTGGGGTACCAGGTGTCGAGCACGGTGCCGTCGCCGGCGATCGTTGCGAGGCCGTAGCCCCAGGCGAAACGGGCGGGTGCGGCTGTGCTCTGTGCGGTCATGCTCCAAGGCTAGCGAAACCGGCGTACGCGCCTCGCACCCGGGTGACAGGTTGGTCACCGTAAACTTGTGGCATGGCACCGACCGCTACCGAAACGCCCGTGCTCGACCTCGGGGCGTCGTCGATCGAACTGACCCGGCAGATCTGCGACATCGAGTCGGTGTCGGGCGACGAGAAGACCCTCGCCGACGCGATCGTGGCGGCGCTCGAGGGTTACCCGCACCTCGAGATCATCCGCGACGGCGACACGGTCGTCGCCCGCACCGACCTCGGCCGCGACCAGCGCGTCGTCATCGCCGGGCACATCGACACCGTGCCGCTGAACGGCAACCTGCCGACACGCTTCGAGACCATCGACGGCGCCGAGTACCTCTGGGGGCGCGGCACGGTCGACATGAAGGCGGGCGTCGCCGTGCAGCTGAAGCTCGCCGCCGAGCTCAGCGACCCGAGCGTCGACCTCACCTGGATGTGGTACGACCACGAAGAAGTCTCGGCCGCGATGAACGGCCTCGGCCGGCTCGCCGCGAACCGGCCCGACCTGTTCGCGGGCGACTTCGCCATTCTGGGCGAGCCGAGCAACTCGCAGATCGAGGGCGGCTGCAACGGCAATCTGCGCGTCGAGGTGCGCACCTTCGGCCTGCGCGCCCACTCTGCACGCGGCTGGGTCGGCGACAACGCAGTGCACAAGCTCGCCCCCATTCTGAACACGCTCGCCGGCTACGAGGCACGCGAGGTCGAGGTCGACGGCCTGGTCTACCGCGAGGGGCTGAACGCGGTGGGCATCAGCGGGGGAGTCGCGGGAAACATCATTCCCGACGAGGCCATGGTGCACATCAACTACCGGTTCGCCCCGAACCGCTCGGGCGACGAGGCCATCGCGCACATGCATGAGTTGTTCGGCGACTACGACATCACCGTGGTCGACCTCGCAGAGGGCGCCCGCCCGGGGCTCGACGCGCCGCTGGCGCAGCAGTTCCTGGCCGCGGTCGGCGGGGTCGCGAAGCCCAAGTACGGCTGGACCGACGTCGCCCGCTTCTCGGCCCTCGGCATGCCCGCAGTGAACTTCGGCCCGGGCGACCCGTTGAAGGCGCACGCCGACGACGAGCGGGTGCTCACCAGCCAGATCACCGACTGCGAGGAGGCCCTGCGGGTCTGGCTCACCCGGCGCGGGTAGGCGACGGTGTCGTACACGGTCGACGACCGGCACGCCGAGGCGGTGCCGGCGGGAGACGACGAGCCGGGCATCCGAAGCCCCCGGTTGCTGCCGCGCTGGTGGTACTCGCGGTGGTGGCTGAGCGTCATCGTCGTCTATGCGGCGGCGCGGGTGGTCACGACCACGATGCTGCTCGCCCTGGCGAGTGTTCAGGGCCGAAACCCGTGGACGGGGCCGCAGCCGTCGTATTGGGACTACGCGTCGATCTGGGACGGCACCTGGTACAAGATCATCGCCTATTGGGGCTACCCGAGCCAGCTGCCGTTGACGACCTCGGGGCACATCGGGCAGAACTCATGGGCGTTCCTGCCCGGCTACCCGTTTCTGGTGCGGGGCCTGTCGACGATCACGACGGCGCCATGGGAGTATGTGTCGGTCGTCGTGTCGCTCGCGTTCGGGTTGGGCGCGGCGCTCGTCTTCTACCGGCTGATGCGGGTGGCGCTGCCGGCGGGTACCTCGATGTTCGCGGTGCTGCTGTTCTGCATCGCGCCGGTGTCGCCGATGTTCCAGGTCGCCTACGCCGAGTCGATGTACATCTTCTTGCTCGTGCTGGCGCTGTACCTGCTGGTCAGGCGGCGGTACGCCTGGCTCTTCCCGATCATCCTGGTCATGTCGTTCACCCGGCCGAGCGGCCTCGCCTTCGCCCTCTGCCTCGTGCTGCACTTCGGGTACCGGTGGTGGGTGCGCGAGCGCGACCCGTTCCCGCAACGCGAACGGATGCTCGTGGGGTCGGCCGCGGTGTTCAGCGGGCTGATGGGCATCGCCTGGAACGTCATCGCGTGGGCCAGCACGGGCTACTTCTCGGCCTACACCGAGACCGAGCTGGCGTGGCGCTCGGCGTACATCGGGTACACCCACCTGATTCCGTTCACGTCGTGGATCCAGGGCGGCAACTGGTGGCTCGGCGCCCCGGCTGGGGCGATCGTGGTCGTTCTGCTGGCGGTGGCCTTCGGCCTGTTCATGGCGACGAAGGCAGTCAGGCGGCTGCCGATCGATCTGCGGTTCTGGGTCATCGCGTACGCGGTCTACCTCCTCGCTGTGTTCTTTCCGCAGTCGAGCGTGTTCCGGCTGCTCATGCCGCTGTTCCCGCTGCTCGGGGTGCTGGCGCTGCCGAAGTCGCGCCTCTACCGGGTGGCGATCGTCGTCGTCTTCCTGGCCGCGCAGTGGGGCTGGCTGCTCATCTGCTGGGGCGTCGACGGGTCGGACTGGACCCCGCCGTGATCGGTTCGGCGTGACGCGCGGGGGCGGTCGGTTTTCGACCCCGCCGCTGATGACAGATAATAGAAGAACGACACCACGAAAGGGGATGCCGCATGGCCGCCATGAAACCAAGGACCGGTGACGGCCCGATGGAGGCTGTTAAAGAAGGACGCCTCATCATCGTGCGAGTGCCACTCGAAGGGGGAGGGCGGCTCGTCGTCTCCGTCAACGACGCCGAGGCACGCGAACTGCACGATGCTCTCGCTGGAGTTGTGACGCCCGCCTGAATAGCTGGGCGTCGACCAGACACGCTGGTCGACGCCTGAGAAAGCCCCGCCGAGCAGAGCTCGACGGGGCTTTTCGCGTCTGCCGAGCGAGTCTCAGCCCACGAGCTTGGTGATCTGCAGCAGCCCGTCGCCGATCGGCGAGAGGGCCGTGATGACCGCCGGCGACTGCGAGAGCTCGGTGAGCAGGCTGCGGAAGTCGGTGACGGTGCTGTCGCGCTGCACCGGGTCGGCCACGCGGTCGCGCCAGAGCGCGTGCGGTACCAGCACGGTTCCGCCGACGCGCACGAGGCGCAGGGCGTGCTCGACATACTCGATGACCGACTCGGCGTCGGCGTCGACGAGCACGAGATCGTAGGTGTTCTCGTTCATGCGCGGCAGAACATCCCGCGCCCGGCCCGTGATCATGCGGATGCGGTTGGCCGGGATGCCCGCCTCGAGGTACGCCGACCGCGCCGACTGCTGGCGGTCGACCTCGGTGTCGATCGACGTGATGGTGGCTTGGGGGGCTCCGGCGAACATCCAGAGCCCGGAGACGCCGACGCCGGTGCCGATCTCGACGATGGCCTTCGCCGCGGCCGTGCCCGACAGCACGGCGAGCTGTGCCCCGATGCCGGGCGACACCGATTCGACGCCGAGTTCTGCCGCGTGCGCCCTCGCCTGCGCGATGACCGCCGGTTCGGTGACGAAGTCTTCTGCGTACTTCCAGTTGGTTTCTTTCGACACGTGTTGTGGCCTCCGGTGTGAAGTTTAGGTTACGTCTGGCTGTGCTCCCGGGAGGCTCGCAGACGCCGCCGCGACCGAGACGGTAGTGTGTATCTATGTTCGGGTTGACCTTTGAGAAGCTGATCATCGTCGGCGTCATCGCGGCCTTCGTCATCGGTCCTGAGCGCCTGCCGCTGTACGCGGGCAAGCTCGCCCAGTTCGTGAAACAGATCCGCGGTTTCACCAACGACGCCAAGGCGCGCATGAAAGAGGAGATGGGCCCCGAGTTCGACGACGTCGAATGGAAGAAGCTCGACCCCCGGCAGTACGACCCGCGCCGCATCATCCGCGACGCCCTGCTCGAAGACCCCGACGAGGTCGCCCCCACCCCGGTGAAGCCGGCCGCGCCCATGGCCGCTGACCCGCTCGCGCCCGACACCGGCGAAGCCGCACCCGTGACGCTGACGCGCCCCGAGCCCGCCTACCTGCAGCGCAAGAAGAAGCTGGCCGCCGCTGCCGCCTCCGGCACCGACGGAGTGGCCGTGGCCCTCCCCGTGCCGCACGACTCAGAGGCCACCTGAGCCGCTTCGCCCCGACTCTCGCCTAGACTTCCCACGGTGCCGCTCGTCGCTGAGCCGCCGGGGAAGGAACTGTGAACGTCGTACTGAAGGCGGCTCTCGCCGCGACGCTGGCCGCCGTGCTGGCTACCGGGGCGGCGCAGGTCGCCGGAGCGACGACCAGCCCGGGTTCCTCCGTCACGGCCCCTGCCGGACAGCGAACGACCGTGCAGGCGACGGTCTCGGCGCCGGTCGCATCGTTCATCACCGCGCTGTACAACGACTTCCTCAGCCGCAATCCTTCCAGCGACGACATCGCGTGGTGGGGTCACAACCTGGCGACCGGATCGCCGCGGGGGGCGGTGGCGGCCGGGTTCGTCGACAGCGACGAGTACCGCCTCATTCGCATCGACGCCGCCTACCGTGACATTCTGACGCGCGAGGCCGAGCCCGGCGGGCGTGCGAGCTGGCTGAACGGCATGAAGATCGGCCTTCTGACGACCGACGACATTGAGCGATCGCTGTACGCGTCAGACGAGTTCTACAACGACAACGGGGGCAACGAATTCGGCTGGATCAATGGCCTCTACGAGCACATCCTCGGCAGGGGTGCCTCGATGGACGAGGTGGGTTATTGGCTGAACCAGGGCAACGCCTACGCGCTCGCGCAGAGCGACTGGATACACCAGCCGCCCGGCGTCGACATTCCGCTGGTCTTCCCGCGCCTCTGGATCGTCAACAACATCATGAACTCGACCGAAGGCGCCCGTTCCCGTGTGTCGGCGATGTATCAGCACTACCTCGGCCGGGTTCCGGATGCCGGGGGGCTGGCCCTGTGGGCGAACTACGATCTCGCGGTGGGCGACTCCGCCACGCGTTCTGGCCTGACCGGCAGCGACGAGTACTTCGCGCTGGCATCCCAACGATTCTGACGAGAAACATTTTGACGAGGAGAAGCTGATGAGACGTACTGTGCGAATTCTCGCCGTAGCCGGCATCGTGGCCGCGCTGGTCGGCGGCGCCGACGCCACTGCACTGGCCTCGTCGACGCCGGTGACGGCGGCGCTGACGAAGAACGGGTCGTTCGTCACGGCGCTCTATGCCGACTACCTGGGGCGCTCGCCATCGCAGAGCGACATCGACTACTGGTCGGCCAAGCTCGCCGCCGGTGCCCCGCGAACGGTGATCTCCGACAGCTTCGTCGACAGCGACGAGTATCGAATGATCCGCATCACCGAGGCCTACCAGCACGTGCTCGGCCGCGGCGTCGACCCGGGCGGGGCGACGACCTGGCTGAACTACATGAAGGCGGGCGTGATCACGACAGACGACATCGAGAAGAACCTCTATCAGTCGAACGAGTTCTACCAGATCGCCGCCGACAACAACCACATCAACCCCAACGACGGAGCCTTCGTCGATTCGCTGTACTACTACATTCTCGGGCGCAACGTCGTGGGCGACGAGGGCCAGCGCTGGCTGTCGAGCCCGTTTCCCGAGCCGCGGAGCTACTACGTGAACGGCATCTACGGCTCGCTCGAGGCGGCCCGCACCAGGGTCACCGGCATGTACCAGCGGTACCTCGGGCGCACCCCCGACGAGCAGGGCATCGAGGTGTGGGCGAACGTCGACCTCGCCATCGGCGACAGCGCCACCCGCAAGGGCATCACGAGCAGCGACGAGTACCTGCTGCTGGCGGCGAACCGCTTCCACTGACCGGGGCGGCCGCCCGAACATGTGAGAGTTCTCAGACTCCCGGTAGTCTTGGGAGATGGAACTGGGGATCTACGCGGTCGTCGGGGTTTCTGTCATCGTCGGGGTGGCCGCGTTCTCGAAGCGGCTCGGCGTCGCCGCGCCGATCATCCTCGTCGTCGTCGGCGTAGGCCTCTCGTACCTGCCCGGCGTACCCTCGATCGAGATTGCCCCCGAGTGGATCCTCGACGGGCTGCTGCCGCCCATCCTCTACGCCGCGGCCATCAGCGTTCCCGTGGTCGACTTCAGGCGCAACCTCGGCACCATCACGTCGCTGTCGGTGGTGCTCGTTCTCCTCACCGCCTTCGGCACCGGGTTTCTGCTCTACACGATGCTGCCCGATCTCAACCTCGCCGCCGCGATCGCCCTGGGCGCCATCATCAGCCCGCCGGATGCCGTCGCCGCCACCTCCGTCGGCCGCCGCCTCGGCCTCCCGCCGCGTCTGCTGACGATTCTCGAGGGGGAGGGGCTGGTCAACGATGCCACCGCCCTCGTGCTGCTGCGCACCGCGGCCGCGGCCGCCATCGGGGCCCTCTCGAGCCCGTGGGCCGGAGTCACCGACTTCGTCTACGCCGTGGTCGTCGCCATCGCCATCGGCCTCGTCGCCGGCTTTGTGACGGTGTTCGTGCGGTCGAAGCTGAACGACCCGGTGCTCGACACGGCGCTGTCGTTCGCCGTGCCGTTCGTCGCCTTCATGCCCGCCGAGGCACTCGGCGCATCCGGTGTGCTGGCGGTGGTGGTGGCCGGCCTCTACACCGGGCACGCGGCACCGTCGGCGTTCAGCGCGCAGTCGCGAATCAGCGACCGCATCAACTGGCGAACCGTGCAGTTCTTTCTCGAAAGCGGTGTCTTTCTGCTCATCGGGCTCGAGATCCGCACCCTCATCGACCATGTGAGCGACGAGCCGGAGCTCGGCGTGTGGGAGTCGATCGGCATCGGCGTGCTCGCCACCGTCGCGCTCATCGTGCTGCGCTTCGTCTGGGCGGGCCCGCTCGTTCTCGGCCTGCGGCTGCGGGCGCAGCACGCCGAGAAGCGCACGCTGTATGAGCGCCTGCGCCTCGACTACCTGCGGTCGAGACCGGTTCGGGATGCGCGCAGCCGCCGCCGGCTGCGGCTGGCCGAGCGGTCGTACGCCCGCAGACGGTCAGACCTCGAACAGCTGCGCGTCGATGGCATCGACTGGCGCGGCGGTGTGGTGCTGGGCTGGTCGGGAATGCGCGGTGTCGTGACGCTGGCAGCGGCCCAGTCGCTGCCGCAGAACACGCCCTACCGCGACCAGCTCATTCTCATCGCGTTCGCGGTCGCCTTTCTGACCCTCGTCGTGCAGGGCAGCACGCTGCCGGCCGTGATTCGTCTGGTGGGCATCCAGGGCATCGATGTGGCCGAAGACCGACGCGAACTGGCGCGGCTGCTCGACGAGATCAGCAACAAGGGGCTCGAGGTTCTGGATGATCCGGGCGGAGCCCTCGGCGAGACGACCCCGGTCGACCCCGACGTGGTCGAGCGCGTGCGGCAGTCGTCGTTCCTGCGCACCGAGCTCGCGTGGGAGCGGTCGCGTCAGCTCACCCACGGCACCGACGAGACGCCGCACCAGCTCTACCGCGAGCTGCGCCTCGTGGTGATGGAGGAGGAACGCGCCGCTCTGCTCGAGGCGCGCAGTCGCGGCGCCTACGCCTCGCGTATTCTCGCCGAGGCCCAGGCCATGCTCGACCTCGAAGAGACCCGCCTTCGGGTGCGCGGCCCCGGCACCTGACCCGCCACCGCTGGTTGAGTAGCCGCGGAGCGGCGTATCGAAACCGGCCGCGCGGCCCCGGCACCTGAGGCCCGCCGCCGCTGGTTGAGTAGCCGCAAAGCGGCGTATCGAAACCGGCCGCGACCAGTTTCGCTGGTTGAGTAGCCGCGGAGCGGCGTATCGAAGCCGGCCGCGCGGGTCTTGGTTTCGATACGCTCCTGCGGAGCTACTCAACCAGCGAAACCGGCCGCGACCAGTTTCGCTGGTTGAGTAGCCGCGAAGCGGCGTATCGAAACCGGCCGCGCGGGTCTTGGTTTCGATACGCTCCTGCGGAACTACTCAACCAGCGAGGTGGTCGCGGGGGGAGACGGGGAGCTTCAGCCCCTGCAGGTGGCGAGGGCGGGCCGCCAGGGTGTCGGCCAGGCGCAGGATGGCGACGGCGGCGGGGTCGGCGGGGTCGGTCAGCACGATCGGGGCGCCCGTGTCGCCGCCGGCGCGCAGGGCGACGCTGAGCGGAATCGAGACGAGCAGCGGCACCGGAGCATCCTGGCCCGCAGACAGCCGACGGGCCACCTCGTCGCCACCGCCCGAGCCGAACAGCTCGAGCACGGTGCCGTCGGGCTGCGGGAGCCCCGCCATGTTCTCGATGACGCCCACGATCTTCTGCCCGGTCTGCCGGGCAACGACACCCGAGCGCTCGGCGACGTCGGCGGCCGCGGGCTGGGGCGTGGTCACCACGAGCACCTCGGCGTGCGGCAGCAGCTGGCCCACCGAGATGGCGACGTCGCCTGTGCCGGGCGGCAGGTCGAGCAGCAGCACGTCGAGGTCGCCGAAGTAGACGTCGGTCAGAAACTGGTTGATCGTGCGGTGCAGCATCGGCCCGCGCCAGGCGACCGCGGCGTTGTCGTCGACGAACATGCCGATGGAGATGACCTTCACTCCGTAGCCCACGGGCGGCAGAATCATGTCGTCGACCCGCGTCGGCTTCTGCGCCGTGCCGTTCGTCGTGAGGCCCAGGATGCCCGGAATCGAGAACCCGTACACGTCGGCGTCGAGCACCCCCACCGCCAGGCCCCTGGCGGCGAGCGCCGCGGCGAGGTTGGCGGTCAGCGTGGACTTGCCCACGCCCCCCTTTCCGCTGGTCACGGCGTAGATGCGGGTCAGTGTGCCGGGGCCGAACTGCGAGCTGCGGGCGGCGCCCGGGCCGCGCAGCTTCGCGGTGAGCGCGGCGCGTTCGTCGCGGGTCATCACGGTGATGTGGATGTTCGCTCGGGTCACGCCCGCGACGCCGAGGGTGGCCGCGGTGACGTCTCGTTCGATGGTCTGCGCCGCCGGGCATCCGACGATCGTGAGCTTGACCACCACGTCGGCCGTGCCGCGCTCGTCGACCGAGACCGCTCCGACCATGTCGAGTTCGGTGATGGGGCGGCGGATCTCGGGGTCGATGACCCGCGCCAGGGCCGACCGAACCGCCGTGTCGAGGGTCGGGGTGGCCGGCTCAGGCACCGCCGGGCAGCTTCGCCTCGGTGCGCACCGAGCGCGCGAGCCGGGCGGCAGGCGCGGCAGTGGCATCGCCCGGCGTCTCGCGCACCGCGGGCGGCTGCTCGTCGGCCGCGGTCAGCTCTTCGAGCAGGGCCTTCAGTTCGCTGCGGATGAAGTCTTTGCTGGCCATGTCTTGCATAGCCAGCCGCAGCGCGACCACCTCGCGAGCGAGGTACTCGGTGTCGGCCAGGTTGCGTTCGGCGCGCTGGCGGTCTTGTTCGATCTGCACCCGGTCGCGGTCGTCTTGCCGGTTCTGGGCGAGCAGGATGAGCGGGGCGGCGTACGACGCCTGCAACGACAGAATCAGGGTGAGCGCGGTGAACCCGATGGCCGCCGAGTCGAACCGCAGGTTCGAGGGCCCATAGGTGTTGAAGCCGATCCAGATGACCACGAAACCGGTCAGGATGATCAAGAACCACGGGGTGCCCATTCCACGCGCGATCGCCTCGGTCGAGCGGCCGAAGCGGTCGCGACTGGTGCGGCGGGCCGGCAGAACCCGCGTGCGCAGGCCCTTGGGGGCGTCTAGGCGGGTATCAGGAGTTCGACTGGGCGAGGTGCGTGCCATTGGGTGATCTCCTTCCGCGATTTACAGGGGTGCGTTCGTCTCCGTCGTGACTTCGCCAGTCGTCGGGCAGCAGATAGTCGAGAACATCGTCAATGGTCACCACCCCGACCAGTCGGTGGTTCTCGTCGACGACGGGAACCGAGACGAGGTTGTAACTCGCCAGGATGCGCGACACCTCGGCCGCGCTCGTCTCGGCGGTGACCGGGTCGAGGCCGTCGTCGAGCAGGGCGCCGAGGCGTTCGTGCGGCGGATAGCGCAGCATGCGCTGGAAGTGCACCATGCCGAGGAAGCGCCCGGTGGGCGGCTCGTACGGCGGCAGGGTGACGCAGATGGCCGCGCCGAGCGCGGGGGCCAGCTCGTGCCGGCGGATGAGGGCGAGGCCCTCGGCCACGGTGGCATCGGCCGAGACGATGATGGGCTCGGTGGTCATCAGGCCGCCGGCGGTGTCGGGGGCGTAGGCGAGCAGCATGCGCACGTCGTCGGCCTCTTCGGGCTGCATGAGCTTCAGCAGCTCTTCGCCGCGCGCCTCCGAGAGCTGCGCGATCAGGTCGGCGGCATCGTCGGGCTGCATCTGGTCGAGAACGTCGGCCGCGCGGGTGTCGTCGAGCTGGTTCATGATCTCGACCTGGTCGCTCTCAGGCATCTCTTCGAGCACATCGGCGAGCCGGGCATCCGGAAGCTCTTCGGCGACCTCGAGGCGGCGCCCCTGCGGCAGGTCGAGCAGCGTGTTGGCGAGGTCGGCGGGCTTCATGTCGCCGTAGGTGGCGATGAGCTGCTCGGCCGACTGCGACTGGCCGGTCTGGCCCTTCTCGCGCACCTCGTTCCAGGTGGCGAACACCGTGGGGCCCTTGCCGAACGGGCTGGCGCTGGTCTTCGGGCGCCGAACGAAGAGCTGCGAGACGCTCCACTCGCCGGGCCCCGACTGCTCGATGGCGACGTCTTCGATGGTGCCCTCGCCCGAGCCGTCGACGAACGTGACCTTGCGACCCAGAATCTCGGCGATGACACGCACCTCGCCGCCGCGCTGCTCGAAGCGGCGCACGTTCATCAGGCCCGTGGTGATGATCTGGCCGCTGCCGATGCTGGTGACGCGGCCGATGCTCACGAACACGCGGCGCTTACCCGGAATCTCGACGATGAGGCCCACGAGCCGCGGCGACTCGTTGGCACGGTACACCACCAGCACGTCGCGCACCTTGCCCAGGCGGTCGCCCGCGGGGTCGAAGACGGTGCACCCGGCCAATCTGGCGACGAAGACTCTGGTGGCACTCACAGAACCAACTTACCGGGTCAATCTGAATACCCAGCAGTCCGGTGGTGGATGCACATGAAAGACTGGTCACGTGACCAACCAGATGCCCGGCGGCGGTCGGGGTTCGCGCCAGCCCGCGCGCATGCCGCGGGGCGACGTCGTGATGACCTACGAGACGTACGAAGAGGCCCAGGCGGACGTGGATGCGCTGGCGAAGGCCGACTTCCCCGTGGGGCGGCTGACGATCGTCGGCAGCGGCCTGAAGACCATCGAGGTCGTCACGGGCAAGCTCAGCTACGGGCGTGGGGCGCTCGCGGGGGCGTTCAGCGGCGCGTGGCTCGGCCTGTTCATCGGGCTGCTGCTGGTGATCTTCTCACCCACCGCCACCTCGGTCGAGTTCGTCGTCGCCGCAGTGCTCATCGGGGCCGGGTTCGGCGTGCTCTTCGGCATCGTGTCGTACGCGCTGAACCGGCGTCGGCGTGACTTCACCTCGAACATCCAGGTGATCGCCACGAGCTACCAGATCATCGCCGACCCCGAGGTGGCCAACCGTGCGCGCAACCTCATCGCTCCGGGCAGCACGTGGGGTGCCACGTCGGGCGCCCCTACAGGTTTCACGCCGCCGCCCCCGCCCACGCATCCTTCAGACCCCCCGCCACCGCCCGCGCCCCCGCATCCCTCAGACCCGCCGCCCCCGCCCGCGCATCCCTCAGACCCCCCGCCACCGCCCGCGCCTCCGTCGCCCCCGCCGACCCCTTAGAACATGGATCACGAAAACCGCCCCACCGCTGAGCGGATGGGGCGGTTTTCGTGATCCATGCGGTCGCGGGGCGGGGCGGGGGCCGGCGCCGTCAGGGGCGGGAGCGGGCGATCCAGGCCTCGACGTCGTCGGCGGTGCGCGGGATCTGCACCGAGAGGTTCTCGGCGCCGGTCGCGGTGACCACGATGTCGTCTTCGATGCGCACCCCGATGCCCCGGAACGACTCGGGCACCGTCAGGTCGTCGGGCTGGAAGTACAGGCCAGGCTCGATCGTGAACACCATGCCCGCCTCGAGCACGCCGTCGAGGTACAGCTCGCGCCGCGCCTTGGCGCAGTCGTGCACGTCGAGGCCGAGGTGGTGGCTCGTGCCGTGCACCATGTACCGGCGGTGCTGCTGGTTCTGCGGCTCGACGGCCTCCTCGGCCGACACCGGCAGCAGCCCCCACTCGGCGGTCTTGCGGGCGATCACGCCCATCGCCGTGGCGTGCACCTCACGAAACCGGATGCCCGGCCGCACGATCGCGAACGCGGCGTCGGCCGCCTCGCGTACCGCTTCGTAGATCATGCGCTGCTCGGGGCTGAACGTGCCGCTGACCGGCAGCGTGCGCGTGATGTCTGCCGTGTAGTACGAGTCGAGCTCGACTCCGGCGTCGACCAGCATCAGGTCGCCGGGAACGACGGGGCCGTCGTTGCGGGTCCAGTGCAGGATGCACGCGTGCGGGCCCGAGGCAGCGATCGTGTCGTACCCGACCGCGTTGCCGTCGGCGCGGGCGCGGCCGTTGAACACGCCTTCGACCAGGCGCTCGCCGCGCTCGTGGCCGGTGATGCGCGGGAAGTCGGCGATGATGTCGTCGAAGCCGCGCCGGGTGGCGTCGATGGCCAGCCGCATCTGGCCGATCTCGTAGTCGTCTTTGACGAGCCGCATCTCAGACAGATCCTGGTCGAGCAGGGCCGACTCGTCGACCTCGTCGCGCTCGCCCTCCGCCGGGCTGAAGGCGATGGTCGGCAGGGCGGCCTCGTCTTCGGCCTCGACCACCGCGGCCTCGACGTGCGCGTCGATCAGCGTCGTGAGTTCGGGGTCGGCGCCGCGCACCACGAGAGTGTTCTCGTCGACCGACCCGATGACGCGGTCGAGCTCGGCGATGCCCAGGGTGGCCAGCTGCAGGTCTGCCGCCACCTGGGCGAGCGACGGGCGGGGGCCGATCCAGAACTCGCCGATCTCGGGGTTGGCGTAGAACTCGTCGGAGTCGCGGCCGGCCCGCTCGCGAAAGTAGAGGGTGGCCTCGTGACCGCCGCCGGCGTGCGGCTCGAGCACGAGCACCGATCCGGGCTCGCTGTCGGACCCCCAGCCGGTGAGGTAGCTGAACGATGTGTGGGCGCGGAACGGGTAGTCGGTGTCATTCGAGCGCTGCTTCAGCCGGCCGGCGGGGATGACGAGGCGCTTACCCGGGTACTTCGCCGAGAGGCGGGCGCGGCGGTCGGCCGCGAACGATGCCTCTTCGCGGGCGGGCGGCAGAACATCCGTTCGTTCGGCCCAGTTGCTCGAGATGTACTCTTTGAACGCGTCGGAATGAGGTGTCGTCGAGCGGTTCGAGGTGGCTCGCGGAGCGTCGGTTCGGGCAGCGGTGTCGGTCTGGTCAGCCATGCCTCTATTGTCGCGCCTCGCCCGGTGGGAAAGCCACCTGCCCGGTCAGGCATACGATGAGGTATGCCCGACCAGACCGCGCCGAACGCAGGCGCCATCGACCTGCACACGCACAGCAGCGTGTCAGACGGCACCGAGACGCCCGATGAGGTCGTTCGGTCGGCGGCCAGGGCCGAACTCGCGGCGCTCGCACTGACCGATCACGACACCACCGCGGGCTGGGCGTCGGCGACCCAGGCGGCCCACGATGTCGGCATCACCCTGATTCCCGGCATGGAGCTGAGCACGCGCCTCGAGCACGCCAGCGTGCACGTGCTGTCGTACCTGTTCGACCCGGCCGATGCCGCGCTGGCGGCCGAGATCGAGACGATTCGGGATGCCCGGCTGAAGCGCGCAGAGAGCATCGTCGCCCGCATCGGCCGTGACTACGATCTGACCTGGGGCGATGTCGTGGCCCAGACGTCAGAGGGTGCGACAGTGGGGCGGCCGCACATCGCCGACGCTCTGGTGGCGAAGGGGCTGGCCGAGACGCGCAGCCAGGCGTTCCAGGGCATTCTGCACTGGCGGGCCGGTTACTTCCAGCCGCACTACGCGCCGACGCCGCTCGACGGCGTGAAACTCGTGGTGGCCGCCGGGGGAGTTCCGGTGCTGGCGCACCCGGGAACGAACGGCCGTTCGGGCGTGGTGTCGGAGGCGCGGCTACGGCTGCTCGTCGACGCGGGGTTGTTCGGCCTCGAGATCGGGCACCGGCAGAACACGCCCGACGGCAAGGAGCGGCTGTACGAGCTCGCCGCGAAGTTCGGTCTCGCGATCACCGGGTCGAGCGACTACCACGGCGCCGGCAAGCCGAACCGCCTGGGCGAGAACTCGACGTCGCCCGAGGTGCTCGAGCAGATCATCGCCCGGGCCACGGGCTGGTCGCCCGTCTACGGTGCCGAGGTGTCGGGCTCGTCGCCGGCCTACCCCGCTGACGGCGCCGAGGCGCGCACGGTCTGACCCCTCGTCGACGGCGCCGAGGCGCGCACGGTCTGACCCCTGGTTGATGGCGCCGGGTCGCGCACCGCGTGACGCGTTCGGCTGGCTCAGGAGGCGAGGGCGAGCGCGGCCTGCGCGACCGTGAAGATGGCCAGGCCCGCGAGCGAGCCGACGACGGTGCCGTTGATGCGGATGAACTGCAGATCTTTCCCGACCTGCAGCTCGATCTTCTGGCTGGTCTCGGCGCCGTCCCACCGCTCGACGGTCTCGGCGATGACCGCCGCGATGTCGTGACGGTAGGTCGCCACGACGTGTGCGGCCGCGTTCGCGACCCAGGCGTCGACCTTCGAGGCCAGCAGGGCATCCGTCTGCAGGCGCCGGCCGGTGTCGACGAGGGTCGACTCGACGGTCTGGCGCAGCGCGCTCTCAGGGTCGGCGAGCGAGGCCACGAGGGCATCCTTGAGGGCCTCCCAGGCCAGCGAGGCGATCTCGCGCAGCCGCGGGTCGTCGATGAGCTGAGACTTGGCCGCTTCGAGCCGGCCCCGCATGTCGGGATCGTGCTGCAGGTCGGTGGCCAGCTGGCGCAGGTAGTCGTCGAGGGCGAGGCGCAGGCGGTGGTCGGGGTCGGTCTGCACGGCCCGCACGAACTTCACGGCCTCGTAGTACACGCGCTCGTCGACCAGGCGATCGACGAACGACGGCACCCAGCTCGGCAGGCGCTTCGACACGAGCTCGGTGAACGCCTCGGGGTTCTGTTCGAGCCACTCGCCGGCCCGGTCGACCAGCAGGTTCACCGCGAGGTGGTGGCGACCCGACGCCACGATCTTCTCGGCGAGCAGCCCGACGTCGGGAGACCAGTCGCGGTCGACGATGTGCGTGCGCGCCAGGCTCTCGATGACCGCGCGGATGTCGTCGTCGCTGAGCAGCGTCAGGGCGCCCTGCGCCGCGTTCGCGAGCTCGTCGGCGAGCCGCTTGGCGTTCTTCGGCGTCGAGAGCCAGCCGCCGACCACGCGCGACACCCCGACCGAGGCCAGCTTGTCTCGCACCACGGCCTCAGAGAGAAAGTTCTCTTCGACGAATTCGCCGAGGCTCGCACCGATCTCGTCTTTGCGGGTCGGGATGATCGCGGTGTGCGGAATCTTCAGGCCGAGCGGATGCCGGAACAGCGCCGTCACCGCGAACCAGTCGGCCAGGGCGCCGACCATGCCGCCCTCGCTCGCGGCCCGCACGTACTGCAGCCACGGGTAGCGGCCCTGCAGGGCGAACGACACCGCGAAGATCACCGCCATCAGCACGAGCAGCGAGGTGGCCAGCAGCTTCATGCGTCGCAGCGCATGTAGCTTCGCCTGCTCGGCGGGCGTGAGCCCGCCTGAGGGCGCGACGGTGAACACGACTCCCTCGGAGTCGACCGTACTCATGCTGTCGTGCTCATGTCTCGACGCTCGTGCACTCGACGGGGCCCGGCAGACTACTCGGCGCGCGGCGCGCGGTTGCGCGAGCGGCTTCTGCGACGCGGGGCGCTGTTGCCGTCGTGGTGCTCGTGGCCGGCCGCGGGTGCGCCATGCTCCGAGCCACCGGCAGCGGATGCCGCGCCCTGCGCCGTGCCGGTCGAACCGTCGCCCGTGCCAGAGCCGCCCGAGAAGCTCACGGCGGTGGTGCTGCCCGCCATGCCGCCGCCGTCGACAGCCGTCGACCGGCCAGACGACGAATCCTGATCGGCGCCGCTCAGTGTGGCGCCGCCGACGCCGGCCTGTGCGCCATTGCCGCCTCGGCTACGAAGGCGGTTGCGCGAGCGCGCCGGCCGCGCGCCGGCCTCGGTGGTGGCATCCTGGCTGCCCGCGGCGTCGTCGGCCGAATTCTGGCCCGAACCCGTGGCCGCACCCGCGAAACCGCTCTGCAAGACGTGCGCGTTGCGCGAACTCTGCCCGCGGCCGTCGCGATCCTGTGAGCGACCGCCGCCCTGGCCCGAACCACCGTCGCGCCCGGTGCGGGGCGGTCGGCTGCTCGCGGCCTCCGGACCTTTCGCGGCCGGGGTGGGCTTGAGCCGCCCCTTCACTCCGGCGGGAATGTCGAGGTCGGTGAAGAGGTGGGGCGACGACGAGTAGGTCTCGACCGGTTCGGGCTGGCCCATGTCGAGGGCGCGGTTGATAAGCGCCCACTTGTGCAGGTCATCCCAGTCGACGAACGTCACGGCGATGCCGGTCTTGCCGGCCCGGCCCGTGCGCCCCGCGCGGTGCAGGTAGGTCTTCTCGTCTTCGGGGATGGTGTGGTTGATCACGTGCGTGACGTCGTTCACGTCGATGCCCCGCGCGGCCACGTCGGTGGCGATCAGAACGTCGCGCTTGCCGGCCTTGAAGGCGGCCATCGCGCGCTCGCGCTGCTCCTGGTTGAGGTCGCCGTGCACGGCGGCGGCGTTGAAGCCGCGGTCGCCGAGTTCTTCGACGAGACGGGCGGCCGCGCGCTTGGTGCGGGTGAAGATGACCGTCTTGCCCCGGCCGTTGGCCTGCAGGATGCGCGCGATGACCTCGTCTTTGTCGAGGTTGTGGGCGCGGTATACGACGTGCTTGATGTTCGCCTGCGTCAGGCCCTCGTCGGGGTCGGTGGCGCGGATGTGGATGGGCCGGCTCATGAACCGGCGGGCGAGCGCGACCACCGGGCCGGGCATCGTGGCCGAGAACAGCATGGTGTGGCGGCCGGCCGGGGTCTGGGCGAACAGCTTCTCGACGTCGGCGAGGAAGCCGAGGTCGAGCATCTTGTCGGCCTCGTCGAGCACCATGACGCGAACGTTCGAAAGCGAAAGGAGCCGCTGGCCGGCGAGGTCGAGCAGGCGGCCGGGGGTTCCGACGACGACCTGCGCTCCGGCCTTGAGCTGCTCGATCTGGCCCTCGTACGACTTGCCGCCGTAGATGGCGATCACGGTGGTGGGACGGTTCTTGGCTGCGAGCTGCAGGTCTTCGGTGACCTGAACCGCGAGCTCGCGGGTCGGCACGACCACGAGCGCCTGCACTCCGGGCGCCGGGTTCGGGCCGAGCTCCTGCAACAGCGGCAGGCCGAAGCCGAACGTCTTGCCGGTGCCCGTCTTGGCCTGGCCGATGATGTCTTGCCCCTCGAGGCCGAGCGGAATCGTCTGCACCTGGATGGGGAACGGGTGCAGGATGCCGTGCGAGGCCAGCGCGTCGACGAGGTCGTGCTCGACCTTCAGGTCGCCGAAGGTGGTCTCGACGACGGGGGCCGCCTCGGAGAGCGGGTCGGGGGCGACGAAGTCGATCTCGATGAGGTCGTCTTCAGACGGGTCGGTCTCGGCTGCGTCGATCACGGCGAGGTCGATCTCCGCGAGGTCGATCTCAGCCGACTCAGCGGGCTGGATGCCGTCGGGCTCGATGCCGTCGGGCTGGATGCCGTCGGTATTGTCGGGGGTGTCGGTGTTCTGGTCGGTGAAAGTCACGTGTGCTGCCCTGTCATGGATGTGGGCTACGCCTGTGGAGAGGTCTGGTGCTGCGCGCCGGCTGCGCGACGTGTTGTGGACAACACGGTCGTGAGCAGCAGCGTGATTCGTGCAGCGGTGGTGCGGCCGGCGATGGCGCCTGGCGAGGCGTAGAGGCCCCGATTCGTGTCAGGGTTGCCACTAGTTTAGCCGTGCATCCGCCTCTGCCGCCGCTGGCGCAGGGGGTGCGGCGTGCATCGGCATATTCCCGATGCGGCATGAGGGGCCGAGACGGCCGCTCCGGCTCCCAGCACCAGCCGGTACACTTGCCGTGTGTTCGACGTCTTCAAGCGCCCTGCGGCGCGCCTCGAGGTGCCGCGGTTGAAACCGCGGCGCACCCCCGACGCGTCGCTGCGGGTCAACCTCGCCGAGCTCACGCCCGAGCCGGTGTCGTACCTCGGGCAGGCGGCGTACATCCAGCTCGCCGCGTTTGAAGCGCTCGCCCGGGCCCTCATGCTCGCACCCAGCGTCGGGGCCAAGGAGGCCCTCGGGCCGGCGTCGGGCAGTGCCCTCGAGAAGCACCAGCGCCTCGTGGTCGAGCTGCGCAAGCTCGTCGACGACCCGGCCGTGATCATGGCCTCGTTCGCACCGGCGATCGACGAGTACGCCGCCGTCATCCGCGGGGCAGACTGGTACGAGTCGCTGGCGAGCGTGTACCTCACCGCCGGCATTCTCGACGACTTCTTCATTCTGTTGTCGGCGGGCATCGACGGCGACGCCGGGCAGAAGGCCGCACGCATCATCGAGGCCGACTCGGGGCGCCACGTGATCGAGACGCTGCTGGCCGACGCGATCGCCGAAGATGCGACGATGGGGTCGCGGCTGGCGCTGTGGGGTCGGCGCCTGGTGGGCGACACCCTGTTGCTGGCGCGCTCGGCCATCCACCACAGCGGAAACGTGCGCACCGACGAGCAGCGCATCGAGCCGGTCTTCACCGAGCTCATCGCCAAGCACAGCCGCCGCATGGACGGGCTGGGGCTCACGGCGTAGTCACGCGCGCCCGCCCCGAGACGTGGTGTGCGTCTTTCGGCCCGGCTGGGGCTCACGGCGTAGCCGTTGGCACCCGCCCCGACGCCGCGTGCGTCTTCAGGACGGGCTGGGGCTCACGGCGTAGCCGCGGGCATCCGGTTCAGGCGCGCGCCTTCGTGCCGCGGGCGGAGGGGGCCAGCAGGGCGGTGAGCTGCGCGCGGTCGTGCGCGCGGCGGCTGCGGCCCAGAACCGGCGGCGTGATCGCCACGACGAGGGCGGTGACGATGAGAGTGACGACCCAGATCCAGCCGCCGTCGTAGGGCCAGCCGAGCCAGGTCAGAACCTCCCAGATGATCGCGGCCGTGATGGCGCCGACCGCTGGCATGAGCACGACGCCGTGCGTCTCGCGCAGGGGAAACAGGTACCGCGCGATGCCGCCCATGATCAGGCCGGCCAAGACGATGAAGAGCAGTTCCATACAGGTGAACTTAGCCGATCGACGAAGGGCCGGCGACCACGATCTGCTCGTGGTCGCCGGCCCTCAGCCGATCAGAAGGTGCGAGGCCCGGTCGGTCAGCCGACGAAGCCGATGCGGCGGCTCTCCTCCGAGCCGATCTCGACGTAGGCGAGGCCGGCGACGGGTACCAGGTACAGCTTGCCCTTGCTGTCTTTCAGCGAGAGGTGGCCCGTACCGGTGGCGAGGGCCTCAGAGACCGTCTTCTCGATTTCTTCGGGCGACTGGTTCGACTCGAAGCTCAGTTCGCGGGGAGATTGTGCAATGCCGATGCGGATTTCCACTTCACGTGCCTTTCGATGTTGACGTGTCGAGGGCGTAGCCCACCCAAGAAGAGTACGGCAGGTCGGATGCCCGGCAGCGCGTGCACGGCCCAACCCGCCCTCGCCGTGAGCGAACACGGCTGCGTGCGTGCCGGTGTCGGCGGGGGGCGCTACCTTTGCACTCGTGACTTCTTCGGCGCTCGACCCCTCGCAGCAGGCCGTCGTCGACCTGGCCGACGACGTGACCGTGGCGGTCATCGGCGCGCCCGGCTCGGGCAAGACCCGCACGTTGGTCGAGCTCGTCGCCGACCGCATCATGGTGCGGGGGTATCGCCCGTCTGAGGTCGTGGTGCTCACCTCGACCCGTCTCGCGGCGACGCGCCTGCGCGATCGGCTCGCCCTGCGCATCGGGGTGCCGACGAACGGTCCGCTCGCCCGCACCGTGAACTCCCTGGCCTTCCAGATCGTGCAGACCGAGGCGGTGGCAGCGGGGGCGCCCGCACCCACACTGCTCACCGGCGCCGAGCACGACCGCATCATCGCCGAGATCCTCGCCGGGCACCTCGCCGACGGTACCGGGCCCGTGTGGCCCGACCCGCTGACGGCCGACGTGAGGGCTCTGCGCGGTTTTCGTACCGAGCTGCGCGAGCTGATGATGCGCGCGACCGAAGACGGCGTCTCGCCCGACGAGCTGAGTGCCCTCGGGCGCCAGCACGACGTACCCGAATGGGTCGCCGCAGGCCGGTTCGCCGCCGAGTACGGCAGCGTGGTGGCCGGGCTCGACGACGCGCACCTCGACTCGGCAGAGCTCATCGCGGCCGCACGGCTCGCGGTGGTGCGCGGCGGTGCCGCTGCCCTCACCGGGGTACGCCTCGTGGTCGTCGACGACTTCCAGGAGTTGGCGGCGGGCGCCGTGAACTTCCTTTCGACCCTGGCCCGGCGTGGGGTGGCGGTGATCGCGTTCGGCGATCCCGATGTGGCCACGACGAGCTTTCGCGGGGCCGAGAAAGACGGCCTCGGGCGGCTCGGGTCGGTGCTGGCGGTGCCGGTGGCCGAGCCGCTGTACCTGTCGACGGTCTACCGGCATGCAACGGGCATCCGCTCGCTCATCGATCGAGCCACCGCGCGCATCGGCGCGGCTGCGGCCGGTCGCCAGCGTGCCGCGCGTGCGGTGGGCGGGGCCGAGGCCGGTGTAGCAAGGGCCGGCGCGGCCGAGCCCGGTGGGCAGACGACGGGTGAGGGCGAGCGGGCGGTGCAGGGCGAACCCGGTGCTGCAGGTGTCGACCGCGGTGCTTCTGGTGTCGAGCCCGGTGCCGTGCGTGTTGAGTTCGGTGCTGCGGGTGTTGAGCTCGGTGCTGCGGGTGTGGAGCCCGTGCGGCGGTTGTACGCGACGTCGGCGGCAGCCGAGGTGGCCCAGATCGCCCAGGTGCTGCGTGAGCACCACCTGCTGCGGGGCGTTCCGTGGAGCGCGATGGCCGTCGTCGTGCGCTCCGGCGCTCTGTTGTCATCGGTCTCGCGCGGGCTGGCGCTCGCCGAGGTTCCCACGAGCTCCGTCACGGGCGGCCTCGCCCTGCGCGACGACTACGCAGCGCGCCAGCTCATCACGACCGTTCTGATCGCGACCGGCGCGCTCGAACTGACGGATGACCGGCTCACCGACCTGCTGCTGGGGCCGTTCGGCGGCCTCGACGCCGTGTCGCTGCGCCGCCTGCGCCTCGCGCTCCGCCAGGAGGAGCTCGCCGGCGACGGCAATCGCTCGGCCGACGACCTGCTGCGCGAGGCGATCGCCGACCCCGGCAGGCTCGCCACCATCGGTTCGGCGCCGGCCCGGCGCGTGGCACGCCTGGCCGCGAACCTGCACAGCGTTCGCGGCCTGGCCGAGCAGGGCGCGAGTGCCGAAGAACTGCTGTGGCAGCTGTTCAGCGCGAGCGGTCTCGGCCCGGCGTGGTTCGAGCAGTCGCAGGGCACGGGCATCCTCGCCGACGAGGCGAACCGCAACCTCGACGGTGTCGTCGGAGTGTTCACGGCCGCGAAGCGCTTCGTCGAGCGCACGCCGAACCGGCCCGCGGCCGACTTCTTCGTCGGGGTGCTCGAGGCCGAGGTCGCCGAAGACTCGCTGTCGCCGAGGTCGGCGAGCGACGCGGTCGTGGTCTCGACCCCGAACGGCGTCATCGGCGCAGAGTTCGAAGTCGTGGTCATCGCCCGACTGCAAGAGTCGGTATGGCCGAACCTGCGGCTGCGCGGCTCGCTGCTTCACCCCGACCGGCTGAGCGACGTGGTGGCGGCCCGGCCGTCGCGCGACATCGACGAACGCGCCGAGGTGCTCGGCGACGAGCTGCGCATGTTCGTGCTCGCCGCCTCGCGAGCCAGAACGCAGGTCGTGCTGAGCGCCGTGTTCAACGACGACGAGCAGCCTTCGCCGTTCACCCGGCTCGTGCTGCCGGTGCCGGGGGCACCGGGTGGCGGGGGCACCGGTGGTGCGGCGGCAGTCTCCGAGACATCGGCCGCCACCTACACGGGCGCCGGTGATGCGGGCTTCGGTGACGGCACGACAGTCTCCGACACGCCGCCCGCCGCGTCCGCCGGCACCGGAACCTACACCGGCATCCCTGCGGGCCACTCCACCGACAGCCGGCGGCGGGAGGATGTACCTGGGGCGGTGTACGACACCTCTGCGCATCCGCTGTCGTTGCGGGCGCTCGTGGGGGTGCTGCGGCGCAGGCTCGTCGAGACGGGCGACCCGAGTGCGGCATCCGCGTTGGCACGGCTGGCCGCGGAGGGTGTGCCGGGCGCGCATCCGCAGTCGTGGTACGGGCTGCTCGAGCCGTCGACGCTCGACGACCTGGTCGACCTCACCGACCCCGAGGCGACCGTCGACGTGTCGCCGTCGAAGCTCGACACGTTCGAGAAGTCGCCACTGGCGTGGTTCATCGAGCGGGTGTCGGGGGGCACGAGCGGGCTGCCCGCGAACATCGGAACGCTGCTGCACTCGGTGATGGAGGAGGTCTCGAAAGAGCAGCAGCCCGACCTGAGCGAGGCCGGGCTCTGGCAGCGACTGGATGCCCGCTGGGGCGAGCTGCGTTTCGAGTCGCCCTGGCTGGGCGAGCGTGAGCGGCTGCGCACCGAAGACAAGATCAAGGGCCTGTCGGAGTACCTGCGCGACTTCGAACGATCGGGCGCCGAGCTGCTGGGCGGCGAAGAGAGCTTCGTGCTCGAGGTGGGCCCGGCCCGCCTGCGCGGAACCGTCGACCGCGTCGAACGTGGGCCCGACGGCCTGGTGAGCGTGGTCGACCTGAAGACCGGCAAGTCTGCTCCGGCCGCCCGTGAACTCGAGCGGCACGCGCAGCTCGGCAGCTACCAGCTCGCCCTCACCGGCAGCCTGGTCGGTCGCGGCGCGGTCGAGGCGGTCGCGACACCGGGGGCCGCCCAGGGCGTGGCCGGGGTTGCCGTGGATGCAGAGCTCGCCGCGATGGAGGGCGACGCAGCCGACGCCATCGGCGACCCGGCCGACGCCGTCAGCGGTGCAGCCGACACCGTCACCGGCGCGGCCGACGCCGACACCGGTGCAACGGGCGCCGTGGGCGAAGCACCGGCTGGCGTGGGCGACGCGGCCGCCGTTGTGGCAGACGACGAGGCCGAGAACCTAGCGCTGGCCGAGGCCGCCACCAGCCTGCCGGAGGTCGTCGCCGACGCGGTGCAGAGCGCGGGCGCCCTGCTGCTCTATGTCTCCGGCAGCCAGGGCTCAGGTTCGAAGAAGCGGCAGTACAGGCTGCTGCTGCAGGCTCCGTTGACCGAAGAGGCCGAGGCGGCGTTCCGCGAACGCATCACCACGGCGGCGACCGGAATGGCGGGGTCGGTGTTCCCCGGGCGCGAGGGGCTCGACGAGTTCGACCCGCACGGCCGCTGGACCTACCGCATCCACCTCGTGAAGGCGGTCAGCGCGTGACCGGCACACCCGCGGCCCCCGGCATCACTTCCGCCGCCGGCACGGCCCCCGGTACCGGCACGGCCTCCGCCTCTGCTTCTGCCTCCGCCTCTGCCTCCGGCAGCATCAGCGCTCTCGCCATCGCCGACGCCCTGCGCCTGCCACCGCCGACCCCCCAGCAGCGCGCCGTCATCGAGGCCCCGCTCGGCCCGAGCATCGTCGTCGCCGGAGCAGGCAGCGGCAAGACCGAGACGATGGCCAACCGCGTCGTGTGGCTGCTCGCCAACGGCCACGTCTCCATCAGCGAGGTTCTCGGCCTGACCTTCACGCGCAAGGCGGCGGGCGAACTCGCCGAACGCATCCGTTCGCGCATCGATCAACTCTCGGCGGCCGCGCTGACCGACCTCGTTTTCGACCCCTTCGACGCACCGACCGTGGCCACCTACAACTCGTTCGCCAACACCATCTTCCGCGACAACGCGCTGCTGATCGGGCGCGAGGGCGACTCGAGCATTTTGAGTGAGGCGTCGGCCTGGCAGCTGGCTCGCCGGCTCGTGACGGCGAGCACGGATGACCGGCTTCTCGCCATCGACCGTTCACTCGACTCGATCACCGAGGCCGTGCTGACGCTCAGCCGGGCGATGAGCGAGAACGTGGTCGACCCGGCTGACGTCATCGCCATGGCGCACGACTTCGTGAGCCTCACTCTGCTGCCCACCCGCAAGAAGGGCGCGCAGGCGGCGACTCCGAACCGCGCGCTCACCGACGCTGCAACCACCGTGTCGGCCCTGCCGGTGCTGGTGAGCATCGCCGAACAGTTCGCCGCCGAGAAGGTCAGGCGCGGGTTCGTCGAGTACTCCGATCAGGTCGCCCTGGCGCTCGCCATCACCGACCGGGTGCCGCGGGTGGTCGACGAGTACCGTCGGCGCTATCGCGTCGTGCTGCTCGACGAATACCAAGACACCTCGGTGGTGCAGACCCGATTGCTGGCGCGACTGTTCCACGGGCATCCGGTGATGGCCGTGGGTGACCCGCACCAGTCGATCTACGGATGGCGAGGGGCCAGCGCGGCCAATCTGGCCACGTTCGCCGAAGACTTCACCGGCACGAAGAACGGCGCCGCCGGGTTCGCGCTGTCGACGAGCTGGCGCAATCCGGTTCGGGTGCTCGACGCGGCCAACACCCTGGTCGCCCCGCTCACGGCGGCGTCGCCGGTCAGTGTGCACCGGCTCGAGGCACGCGAGAGCGCAGGCCCGGGCATCCTCGACGCCGTCTACGCCGAGACCGTGAACGACGAGGCGGCTGCCGTGGCCGACTGGCTTGCTCAGCAGCTGTCGGTGCCGAACGCGAAGGGCGAGAAACGCTCGGCGGCGATGCTCTGCCGCTCGATCAAGAAGATCGACGCCTTCACGACCGCGCTGAACGACCGCAACGTGCCGTTCCACGTGCTGGGGCTCGGCGGCCTGCTCGACGAGCCGGCCATCGCCGACCTGGTGGCCGCTCTTCGCGTCATCTACTATCCGGGTGCGGAGTCTGAGCTGGTGCGGCTGCTCTCGGGCGCGCGCTGGCGCATCGGGGTGCGCGACATCCACGCCCTGAGCCGGCTCGCGTCGCGGCTGGCCGAGCACGACCACAAGCTCTCCCAGCTCTCGGCCGATGTGAAGGCCAGGCTGCGTCAGTCGGTGGCGCCCGACGAGGGGCGTTCGCTCGTCGACGCCCTCGACTTCATCGCGTCGGCCCGCGAGGGGCACTGGATGCTCGACCAGTTCACCGAGGCGGGCCTGGCGCGCCTGCGCGCGGCAGGGGTGCAGCTCGCCTTTCTGCGCACTCGAACCGGGCTCGACCTGCTCGACCTGGTGAACCTCGTGACGCAGGAGCTGCTGCTCGACATCGAGGTGGCCGCGAACGAACGCTCGTACCTGGGCCGCGCCAGCCTCGACGCCTTCGCCGAGCAGATCAGCGCGTTCGTGGCGGCCGACCCGACGGCGGGCCTCGGCGCGTTCCTCTCGTGGCTGGAGGAGGCAGAGAAGCGCGACCGCCTGTCGCCACAGTCAGACGACCCCGAGCCCGGCACCGTGCAGATTCTGACCATTCACGGGTCGAAGGGCCTCGAGTGGGATTCGGTGGTCGTGCCCCGCATGGTCGAAGACGAACTGCCCGGCAAGCCCCAGAGCAAGCAGGGCTGGCTGGCGTTCGGCGAGCTGCCCTACGAGTTTCGCGGCGACGAGGCCGAGCTGCCCTTTCTGCCGTGGCGCACCGTCACGACCCAGGCCGAATTCGGGGCCGCCAAAGACTCGTTCACCAACGACGTCGTCGACCGGTTCGCCGAAGAGCAGCGCCGGCTGATCTACGTCGCGGTCACCCGTGCCCGCGAGAGCCTGCTGCTGACCGGCTCATTCTGGTCGACCCAGGTCAATGCGCGAAAGCCCGGGCTTTTTCTGCGCGAGCTCGCCGAGCGCGGCCTCATCGACGACACCCTGCCCGAGTCGGCGCACCACGAGACGAACCCTCTGCCCGCCGCGCAACTCCTCGTTCCCTGGCCGCTCGACCCCCTCGGGTCGCGGGCGCCCCGTGTGCTGGCGGCGGCAGCAGCGGTGGTCGGGGCCGACGAGCATGCCGAGACGCCCTGGTCGCGAACGATCGAGTTGCTGCTGGCCGAACGACAGGAGGCGCTGGCGGGGGAGCAGCCGGGCATCCCGACCCGTGTCGCGGCGTCGAGGTTCAAAGACTACGTGACCGATCCGGCCGCCGTGGCCCGCCAGCTGCGCCGGCCCATGCCCGAGCGGCCGTACCGCCAGACGCGGCTGGGCACGCGTTTTCACTCGTGGGTCGAACACCGCTACAAGGTGGTCGGCGGGTCGGAACAGCTCGATGCGTCGGCGGTCGAACTCGACGACGACCTGCCCGGCGCGATCGACGGGGGCGCCGCGGCGGAACGCGCCGACGAGGTGGCACTCGAGAAACTGCAGCAGACGTTCGAGGCCTCGCCGTGGGCGGGCATCGAGCCCGAGGAGGTCGAGGTGGAGATCCACCTTGTGCTGGGTTCCAACATCATCGTCTGCAAGATCGACGCGGTGTTCAGGCAGGGCGACCGGTACCAGGTCGTCGACTGGAAGACGGGCCGGGCGCCCGCCGACGCCGACGACCTCGAGGTGAAGCAGCTGCAGCTCGCGTTGTACCGGCTCGCCTATTCGAAGTGGAAGGGCATCGACCCCGACCTCATCGACGCGGTCTTCTACTTCGTGGCCGTCGACGAGGTGATCACGCCCGTGCGCGTCTACTCGGAGGAGGAGCTGCTCGACCTGTGGCAGCGCACCGCGGGCTGATCGCAGAGCGAACGGTGGCCGCACGGGCATGGGTCGGCAATCGAGCGCGCGCCCTGTCGCCGGTGAGGGGCGCATGCCCGTCACCGTGAGGGCGACGGGTACCTGTCGCCGGTGAGGGGGGTGCGCGCTTGTCGCCGTGCGGGCGACGGGTGCCTGTCGCCGGTCAAGCGGGCGCGCCCGGCGCCAGCGGGTCAGTCGTCGTCAGAGATGCGCGCCGCGTTGGCGTGGTCGCGCGCTGCAACCGGCTCGGGGCGAGGCGTGCTCTTGAGCATCTCTTCGACCTCGGAGACCGCCATCACGCGGCCGGTGTCGGTCGAGAGCGGGTTGAGCAGGTCGGCCTGGGCCGTGGTCGCGAGACCGGTGAGCATGGCGACCGCGTCTTCGATGATGGAACCGTCGCGCAGGTCGGAGCCGTGCACGAGCCACTTGGCGATCTCGAGCTCGGCGTAGAGGCGGGCGCGTTTGCGCAGCTGGCGATCGACGGGGCCGAGACGGCCGGCGTTGTAGCCGGCGAAGACGCGAGTGGCCGACTCTTCGCGCGAGACCGAGCTGAGCCAGTACAGATCGGCGGCGGGGTCGCCCACCTTGAAGTTCGACCAGTCGAGGATGCCCGTGACCCGCTCGCCCGCGATGAGGAACGACTCGGGGCCGAGAGCACCGTGGATGACCGTGGGCTGGAACTGCCAGAGAGCACTGTTCTCCAGCGCGACCGACCAGCGGGTCAGCAGCTCGGTGGGCACCCGGCCCGTGGCGGCCGCGCGGTCTTTGACCGAGCGGGCGGCGCGCGCCGACTCGGCGGCGCTCAGCACGGGCAGCCCGGCGTCAGTGATCACCGAGGTGGGCAGCGAGTGCACGGCCGCGATCGCCCGGCCGAACGACTCGGCGAGCTCGACGCTCACGTCGAGACTCTCGAGGCTGGCGGGGTGACCCGGAATGTACCGGTAGACGATGCCCCGGGTGTCGCCGATGGCGGCCTGGCCGAGAAATTCGGGCGCCTCGAACGGCAGGCGTTTGCGAGATCCGCCGGTGAGCGCGCGCAGGGCGACGAGGTCGCCCGACTGCTCGATCTCGGCCTCGCGGCTGGTCGGAACGCGCACCGCGAGCTGGTCTCCGCCCCGCACGGTAAGCAGCGCCGAGTCGAAGCGGCCGCCCTGGCCGGTGGTCAGCGGAGCGGTGGAGACGACATCGAGGCCAGCGACTGCCGCAGTGGCGAGCGCGGCTAGAGTGAGAGGAGATCTGGCCATACTTCAGGGTAGGGCTGGCTTCTTCGCCAGATGGCTTTCGCCACGCATGATTGGTCAACCCCGTGAAGACATTGCTCGCCTCTCTGCCGTTGTCGCGCTTCGAGATCGACCGGGATCACGCCTCTCGGGTGCTGCCGGGCCTGTTCGACACGCTGTGGGCCGACGAGACCACCCGGGTTCTGCCGATCTGGAACGGCCAGGCCCTGCTCGCGTCGGGCGCCGCCGACGCCGACGACTGGGGCACCACGCCATCCACTGACACGCCGGCCACCACTGCAGCCACCACTGCAGCCCCGACCGCAGCGCTCGCCTTCCTGCCGCCGGCCCGCATTCCGCAGGCCGAAGAACGCGTCTACCTCGGGCTGAACCTGTCGGCCGAGACGGCCGAACCGGTCGGAACGAGACTGGTGGCGGCATCTCTCTCTGACGACGACGCGCGGGCCCTCGAACCCGACGAGTCGCGCTGGGTCAACCTGCGCCAGGGCGCCCAGGCGCTCGGCGACCGCGACGCCGGCGCCTTCACCGAGGCGCTCGGCATTCTGAACTGGCACCGCTCGCACACGCACTGCCCGCGCTGCGGCGCCGCCACCGTCGTCGAGACCGGCGGCTGGGTTCGCCGGTGCCCGGTGCAAGACATCGAGATCTTTCCACGCACCGACCCCGCCGTCATCGTGGGCATCGTCGACGGCGACGACCGCATTCTGCTGGGCTCGAACGCCCTCTGGGAGAACAACCGGTACTCGCTGCTCGCCGGGTTCGTCGAGCCGGGGGAGTCGCTCGAGGCCGCCACCATTCGCGAGGTCTTCGAAGAGTCTGGCGTGCGCATCCTCGAGCCGCAGTACCTCGGATCGCAGCCGTGGCCCTTTCCGGCGTCGTTGATGTGCGGGTTCCTGGCCCAGGTCGACCCCGCGACGGCCGGGGATGCCCTGCTGCCCGACGGCGAAGAGATTCTCGACGTGCGGTGGTTCAGCCGCGCCGACCTCACCGACCCGGCGACCGCCCCGCTGCTGCCCGGTGGAGCATCCATCGCGCGCGCCATCATCGAGCACTGGTACGGCGGGCCTATTCCCGCACCGTCGTGGTGACCGCGGGCGAACCCGAAGCCCTGCTGGAGGGGCTCGATGACGATCAGCGCAGCGTCGCCACCAGCCTGCACGGCCCGCTCGCGGTGCTGGCCGGCGCCGGCACCGGCAAGACCCGGGCGATCACGCACCGCATCGCCTACGGGGTCGCGACCGGGGTGTTCGCGCCGAACAAGGTCATGGCTCTCACCTTCACGTCGCGATCGGCCTCGGAGCTGCGCTCGCGACTGCGGCCGCTCGGCGCCGGTGGAGTCTCGGCCCGCACCTTCCACTCTGCGGCGCTCGCCCAGCTGAACTTCTTCTGGCCGCAGGTCGTGGGTGGCACGGTGCCCCGCCTGGTAGAGGGCAAGGCGCGGCTGCTCGGCCAGGTCGCCGAGCAGCTGAAGCTGCGGGTCGACACCGCCTCGCTGCGCGACCTCGCGGCAGAGATCGAGTGGCGCAAGATCTCGAACCTGTCGATCGCCCAGTACGAGCTCGCGGCTCGCACGTCGCGCGCGCAGCCCGGAAACCTCAGCGTCGACCAGGTCATCGACCTGCAGCACGGATACGAGCGGCTCAAAGACGAACGCCGCCAGCTCGACTTCGAAGACGTGCTGCTGGCCACGGCCGGCATGATCGAGTCGGAACCCTCGGTTGCGATGCAGGTTCGCGAGCAGTACCGCTTCTTCACCGTCGACGAGTTTCAAGACGTGTCGCCGTTGCAGCAGCACCTGCTCACCCTCTGGCTGGGCGACCGGCGCGAACTCTGCGTGGTGGGCGATGCCAGCCAGACGATCTACTCGTTCGCCGGGGCCCGCGCCGACTATCTGCTGTCGTTCGCGTCGACGTACCCCGATTCCACGATCGTGAAACTCGAGCAGAACTACCGCTCGACCCCCGCCATCGTCGACACCGCGAACCGCCTCATGCGCGGCCGCACGGGAGCCCTGAGCCTGCGCGCCGCCGCTCCTGCCTCGCCCGCCGACCCTGCTCCTGCCTCTCTCGGCGATACGCACCCCGCGACCACCGCCGCCACCGCCACGAAGACTGCAGCACCGGCCACCACCGGCGCCGCCCCCACGCTCACCGCCTACGCCTCCGAAGCGGCCGAGGCACGCGGCATCGCCGAGTCGATCGCCCGGCTCGTCGCCGACGGAACCAAACCCGAAGACGTCGCGATTCTCTACCGCATGAACGCGCAGGCCGCCGCGCTCGAAGGCGCCCTCGCCGAGGCGGGTGTCACCTACCAGATCCGCGGAGCCCAGCGCTTCTTCGATCTGCCCGAGGTGAAGCAGGCGGTCATGTCGCTGCGCGCGGCGTCGGTGTCGATCTCGGGCGAACCGCTCTTCAAGTCGGTCAGCGACGTTCTGCGCTCGCTCGGCTGGTCGCAGAGCCCGCCAGAGGGCCGCGGCGCCACGCGCGACCGCTGGGAGTCGCTGAACGCGCTGATGAGCCTCGCCGAACAGCAGCCGCCTCGAACCACGTTCCGGGCCTTCACCGATGAACTCCTCGAACGCCAGGCGGCGCAGCACGAACCGACCATCTCGGCGGTCACGCTCGCCACCCTGCACTCGGCGAAGGGCCTGGAGTGGCCCGTGGTCTTCATCGCCGGTCTCAGCGAAGGCCTCGTTCCCATCTCGTACGCCAGCACGCTCGAGCAGGTCGACGAAGAGCGCAGGCTGCTCTACGTCGGCATCACCCGCGCGCGTCAACGGCTCGCCCTCTCGTGGGCAGAGACAGGTGCGACGCGCTCGCAGTCACGCGCCCGTTCCCGCTTTCTGGAAGAGCTCGGCACGCGCACTCCGGATGCACGGCCCGCGCGCTCTCGGTGACCGCCCCGCTCGCGGCGTTGACGTGCACGACGGCCCCCGCCCGCAGCCCGCGGCCGTCGGCGGCGAAGTGGCTGCGCACCAGCCGTGCAGTGATGGCGCTGACCGAGGCGACGAGCAGCGGATGCTCGGCGGTAGCCGCCCGCCCGATCAACTGGCCCGCGATGGCCGGCCACGCCTCATCCCGCTGAGCAGCCCAGCGTTCGACGCAGTGCAGGCACGGCCCGTCGCCCGGCAGCACCAGTGGACCGATGCGCGCCTCGTGGTCGCCGAACACCACCGGCAGGTGTGGCACGTCGAGCCGCAGCCACCGGGCGGCCACCACTGGTCTGATGGCCCACGCCGCCACGATCACCACCAGCTCGGGCTGCGCACCCGCATCAGTCGGCCGGGATCGCGCGGTGGTCTCGGCCTCTGCCACCAGTTGGGCGAAGAGGCGGCGCAGTGCGCTGGCCCCGGCCGAGGATCCGTCGACGAGGATGTCGGCGCCCGCGAACGGCGATGCACGCGCCGAATCGAGGGCCGGGCGAACCCGCTCGACGAACCGCGTCACGTCGGCGGGGCTCGCGCCCGCCGCGTCGCCGATCATCCGGAGCCCCTCAGCGCCGATTCCGACGCTGAGGGCGTGCAGCATCGCCTCGTCGGCCCGGGAGACGTCGTCGAGGCGAACGCGTGCGTGGTCGACGCCGATCTGCACCGAGCTGGGTGATCGCCAGACGACCGGGTACCGCCGGTCGAGCCGGTAGGTGGCGTGGGCGGCGGGTGGAGGGGATGTGGGGGAGAGCATCGCGGTCATGCGACCATGCTGCACCCGCAGCCGAATCAGCCCCCGGAGTTATCCACAGGCTCCTGTCGGCGCCGGGATGAGGTCACACCGGGTTGGGCTCGTCACCCGCGCCACCGCCCTCCTCCTCGCGAAAGAAGTCTTCGATCGCCTGATCCATCTCGTCGGGCTCGGGTACGCCTGCGAGCAGCCGCGCCACCAGCGCCGCCGGGTCGTCGATGTCGTCAGACGTCGGCACCAGGTCGGGGTGCGACCACAGCGAATCGCGCATCTCGGCGCCCACGGCGTCGGTCACGGCCTGCCACATGGCGGCCGCTTCGCGCAGCCGGCGCGGCCGCAGCTCGAGCCCGACCAGCGTGGAGAAGGCCGACTCGGCCGGACCGCCGGTGGCCCGGCGGCGGCGCACCGTCTCGGCGACGGCGTCGCGCTTCGGCAGGCGCACGGTGGCCGCCGCGGTGACCACGTCGACCCAGCCCTCGACGAGCGCCAGGGTGGTCTCGAGGCGGGCCAGGGCCTGCAGCTGGCTGTCTGACTTCGGCGGGATCAGGGCCCCGCTCACCATCGCCTGCCGCAGCTCTTCGGGGTTCGACGGATCGAAGCCCGAGGCCAGCTCCTCGAGCCGGTCGGTGTCGATCGAGATGCCGCGCGCGAATTCGGTGATGGAGCTGATCATGTGCAGTCGCAGCCACTTCGCGTGCCTGAACAGCCGGGCGTGCGCGATCTCGCGCACGGATAAGTAGAGCTGAACCTGGTCGACGGGAATGTCGAGCCCCTCGCCGAACGCGTCGAGGTTCTGCGGCACCAGCGCGGCCTGCTGCTCGCTCAGCAGCGGGATGCCCACATCACCGCCCGAGACCACCTCGGTCGAGAGCTGGCCGACCACCTGGCCCAGCTGCATCGCGAACAGCGCACCGCCGATGTTGCGCATCAGCTGGCTCGCGCTCGCCATCATGCCCGACAGCTCTTCGGGGGCCTGCTCCTTGAGCACGCGGGTGAGGGCGTCGGCGATGCTGAGGGCGACGGGTTCGGCGAGCTGGGTCCACACCGGCATGGTCGCGGTGGCCCACTCCTTGCGGCTGAGCAGCCGCGGCGTGGCGGCGAGTTCGGCCACATAGGTCACCTCGTCGAGCCAGAGTTCGGCGACGTGCAGGGCCTGCTCGAGGGCCGACCGGCTCGCGGGCGAGATGACCACCGCGTCTTTCGCGGCGATCTCCTGGGCGGCCTCGAGGGCCACCTTCCAGTCGACGCCGTCACCGGTGTGCTGCATCGCCTTCTGCAACTGCTGCATCAGCTGTGCCACGGCGGCAGGGTCGGAGGGCAGACCGGCGGCACTCGCCAGCTTCGACGGGTCGAGGTCGGAGTTGCCCGAGAGAAACTGGCGCAGCATCTCTGTGAACTCGTCTTCGGGGTTCTTGTCTTCGTCGCTCACTGCGCTTCTCCACGTCTTCGGTCGGCCACGGCGTTCATACGGCCATGTGGCTGAAGCCCCAGTTGTCTCCATGGTGCCTATCAGCCTCGACTTCTACGCTACTTCGTGGCCCATCGGCCAAGCTGGGATTTCTCATATGCTGGGGTGCCGACTCGTGCGCCTGTGGCGAACAGGGCGACGCCGGGCACAGCTGCAGAAGAAAACGAGAGGGCTGACGTGAGACGCCGCAGAACCATCGGCTGGGTCAGCCTGATCGCCGCGCTCGCCCTGGCGCTCGGCATGAGCTTCATTCCGTCGCCGTACGTCATCGAGCAGCCCGGCCCCGTGTTCAACACCCTCGGCACCAGTTCGCACGACGGCACCGAGACCCCGCTCATCTCCATCACGGGTGCTCCGACCTACCCGACCGCCGGCTCGCTCGACATGCTCACCGTCTCGGTGGTGGGCACGCCCACCAGCCTGCCCAGCTGGGCCGAGATCATCGGTGCCTTCTTCGACACCAGCAAGGCCATCGTGCCGGTCGACGCCATCTACCCGCCGACGGTCACTGTCGACGAGCAGAACCAGGAGAACCAGGCGATGATGGTCGACTCGCAGCAGGAGGCCATCGCGGCCGCGCTGACGAACCTCGACATCCCGTTCCAGACCTCGGTCACTGTGGCCCAGCTCACTGCAGATTCGCCCGCCACGGGCATCCTGCAGGTCGGCGACACCGTCGATTCGGTCAACGGCACCGCCGTCACGAGCGTCGACGAGCTGCGCGCCGCTGTCGCCGCCAACGGGGATGCCCAGCCGGCCAGCATCGTCATCACCCGCTCGGGTGCGCAGCAGACCGTACAGGTCACGCCGGTGAAGGCGAGCGATGGAACCCTGCTGCTCGGCATCGGTGCCGGGGCGACCTACACCTTTCCGTTCACCGTCGACATCCAGCTCGACAACGTCGGCGGCCCGAGCGCCGGAATGATGTTCGCGCTCGGCATCATCGACCAGCTGACGCCCGGCGAGCTGAACGGCGGCAAGAATGTGGCCGGCACCGGCACGATCAGCGCCGACGGCACGGTCGGTGCCATCGGGGGCATCCGGCAGAAGCTGTACGGGGCCGTCGACAGCGGCGCGAGCTACTTTCTGGCCCCCGCGTCGAACTGCGACGAGGTCGTCGGCCACGTGCCCGCCGGCCTGCAGGTCTTCGCGGTGAAGACGCTGAGCGACTCGCTCACGGCACTGAACGACATCAGCGCCGGTGCCGACCTCTCGTCGTTACCGACGTGTGACTGACCTTTCAGCGCCTTGGGAGGTTGGCGGGGCGGAATGCCAGCCGCGGTTGTCTAGGATTAGCTGACATCCACAGCTTGGGTCGCTCAACCCGCACTGACCAGAAACACCCAACTCAAGAGGCACAACGTGACTTCCTCCCCGGCGCCGAACTCCAGCGCGCAGAACCCGGGCGCGGGCAGGCCCGCACGACGGTCGCGCACCGTGATCGCCATCGCGATCGCGATCATCGCCGTTCTCGCGGTTCTGTTCTTCGTCTTCACCAACCTGTACACCGAGGTGCTCTGGTTCAACCAGCTGGGCTTCCTGAGCGTGCTCACAACGCAGTGGATCGCCGGCGGCATCATGTTCTTCGTCGGCTTCTTCGCCATGGCCATCCCGGTGTTCGTGAGCATCGACATCGCGTTCCGGTTCCGCCCGGTCTACGCCAAGCTGAACTCGCAACTCGACCGCTACCAACAGGTCGTCGAGCCGCTGCGTCGCCTCGCCGCCTTCGGCATCCCGGCTCTGCTCGGCCTGTTCGCCGGAGTCGCCGCGGCGACGCGCTGGCAGGTCGTGCTCATGTACCTGAACCGCACGTCGTTCGGCCAGACCGACCCGCAGTTCAACCTCGACATCTCGTTCTACATCTATGACCTGCCGTTCTGGCAGAGCGTGGTGGGCTTCGCCTCGGCCGTCGTGCTGATCTCGGGTCTGGCCGCCATCGCCACCAGCTACCTCTACGGCGCGATCCGGTTCGGCCAGCGCGAGGTGCGCATCTCGAAGACGGCCCGCATCCAGATCGCCATCACCGCGGGCATCTACCTGCTGCTGCAGGGCATCAGCATCTGGCTCGACCAGTTCGCCACGCTGACGTCGAGCGGCGGCCTGCTGACGGGTGCGTCGTACGCCGACGTCAATGCGACCATCCCGGGCCTGCAGATCCTGTCGGGCATCGCGATCATCGTCGCCATCCTCTTCTTCATCGCGGCCTTCGTCGGCCGCTGGCGACTGCCCGTCATCGGCACCGCCCTTCTCATCGTCAGCGCGCTCATCCTCGGTTCGCTGACCCCGTGGGTCGTGCAGCGCTTCCAGGTCGACCCCTCCGAGCGCAGCCTCGAGGCGCCGTACCTGCAGCGCAACATCGACATGACCCGTGACGCCTACGGGGTGGCCGACGTCGACACGATTCCGTACGACGCCACGACCACTGCAGAGGCGGGGGCACTGCGGTCGGATGCCGCGACCACGTCGAGCATCCGCATCCTCGACCCGGCTCTCGTCTCGAGCACGTTCGCGGCGCTGCAGCAGTTTCGGCAGTACTACCAGTTTCCGACCGACCTCAACGTCGACCGGTACGAGGTGAACGGCCAGAGCCAAGACACCGTGACGGCCGTGCGCGACCTGAACCTCACACAGCTCGGCACCTCGGCGAGCTGGTACAACCAGACCGTCGTCTACACGCACGGCTACGGCGTCGTGGCTGCCTACGGCAACCAGCGTTCGGCCGACGGCCAGCCCGTGTTCGCCGAGTCGGGCATCCCGAGCGCCGGTGTGCTCGGCGACTACGAACCACGAATCTACTTCGGCGAGAACTCGCCCACCTACTCGATCGTCGGTGCGCCGGCCGGGTCGACCCCGACCGAGCTCGACTACCCGTCGGGAACGGCGGATGCCCAGCAGACGTACACCACGTTCACCGGCGACGGCGGCCCGAAGCTCGACAACGTGTTCAACAAGCTCGCGTATGCGCTGAAGTTCCAGTCGGAGCAGATCTTCCTCTCGGAGGCGGTGAACAACGACTCGCAGATTCTGTACGACCGCGACCCGGCGACACGCGTGTCGAAGGTCGCGCCGTACCTGACCATCGACTCCGACCCGTATGCCTCGGTCGTCGACGGCCGGGTCGTGTGGATCGTCGACGGCTACACGACGAGCTCCAACTACCCCTACTCGAAAACCGAGGGGCTGAGTGCGGCCATCGCCGACACGTACACACCGAAGCCCGGGTACGCGGTCGACAACAACATCAACTACATCCGCAACTCGGTGAAGGCCACGGTCGACGCCTATGACGGCAAGGTCACGCTCTACGCGTGGGACGACACCGACCCCATCCTGCAGACCTGGGAGAAGATCTTCCCGGCCACGGTCAAACCGATGAGCGACATGAGCTCACAGCTGATGAGCCACGTGCGCTACCCGGCCGACCTGTTCAAGGTGCAACGAGCGATTCTCGGCCAGTACCACGTCACCGACGCCGGCTCGTTCTACTCGCGCGAAGACGCCTGGACCACGCCGAACGACCCGACCTCGTCAGCGACGAACCCCACTCTGCAACCGCCGTACTACCTGACGCTGCAGATGCCGGGCCAGGATCAACCCGAGTACTCGCTCTACTCGACGTTCATTCCGCTCACCGGCGAAGACACCTCGAAGAGCCTCAATGGCTATCTGGCGGTCGACTCCAACGCCGGAGACGCGGCGGGGGTGAAGTCTGCCGACTTCGGCAAGCTGAGGCTGCTGACGCTGCCGAAAGACGCCACGGTGCCCGGCCCCGGCCAGGAACAGAACAAGTTCAGCTCAGACCCGACGGTGTCTCAGGCCCTCAACCTGCTGAAACAGGGCTCGACAGAGGTGCTCAGCGGCAACCTGCTCACCCTGCCGGTGGGCGGCGGCCTGCTCTACGTGCAACCGGTCTACGTGCAGTCGCGTGGTGAGACCAGCTATCCGTTGCTGCAGAAGATCCTGGTGGGCTTCGGCGACAAGATCGCCTTCGAAGACACGCTGGATGCCGCACTCGACGATCTCTTCGGCGGCGACTCCGGGGCGACCGCGGGCGACGGCAACACGCCGACGACGCCCTCGACAGGGGCGGGCACCGGCACCGGCACGAGTACCGGAACGACGAGCAACAACGCGGCCCTCCAGCAGGCACTGAACGACGCCCAGGCCGCCCTGGCAGCCCGAGACGCCGCGCTGCAGAACGCCGACTGGACGGCCTACGGCGTGGCCGATGCGCAGCTGAAGGCGGCGGTCGACGCGGCCATCGCGGCCAGCGGCGGAACGCCGACCGACACCACCACGCCGAGCACGGCGACGCCGAGTCCGGCCCCCACGGCGGGCGGATGATCGGCGGCTCAGCCTCGCCCTCTGGTCACGAGCATGCAAAACCTCTGGTAGTGTTATCTCTTGTGCCGCGGGGTGGAGCAGTTCGGTAGCTCGCTGGGCTCATAACCCAGAGGTCGCAGGTTCAAATCCTGTCCCCGCAACGCAGGTTGCATGAATGCAGAGAAAAGGTCCGGCCTCAGGCCGGGCCTTTTCTCGTTTCCGGCGAGGCTCTGTCGGCCACCGAGCGTCTGTCGGCCAATGAGCGTCTGTCGGCCACCGAGCGTCTGTCGGCCACCGAGCGTCTGTCGGCCAATGAGCGTCCGTCGGCCCACGAGCGTCAGCGTCGGCCCACGATCGTCACCGCTGCTGGTGCGCCGCCAGCGCCAGGAGCACCTCCGCTGCCTCCCGCGGATTCGAGAGCGTTCGGCCGGTGAGCGTCTCGAACCGCTTCAGACGGTTGCGAACGGTGTTCGGATGGAGGAAGAGCCGGTCGGCCGCCGACCGGGTCGATCCGCCGCAGTCGAACCAGACCTGAACCGTCTCGACGAGCACGTCGCGGTCGCTCTGCGCGATGTGCAGGAGGTCGCCGAGCACGTCGACGCTCACCTGGGAGGCGATGTCGGGCGCCCCTGCCGCCATGACACCCAGCGGAGACTGCCCGAAGAAGGTGGTCACCCCAGGTGGTGAGGCGATGAGGGCCGTACGGGCCAGACGGAAGGCGGGCGCGGCCTGACTGAAATCGGCGCGCTGTGGACTCACCCCCACCTCGGTGCGCGCAGCCTCCAGCTCGGCGCGGAGTCGGTCGAGAGCATCCGGTCGTTGTGTGCTCACGATTCCGGCCTGCACATCGGCCAGCAGCAGCCAGACCGACGGCACGCCCCGGGCTCTGAGCAGGCGCTCGATGTCAGGAAGCGGCACCTGGCCCAGTCTGTCGATCGCCGCTGCGACCACGACATAGCCGCCCCGTCGCGGAAACCCGAGCCGGTCGACCGCCTCCCAGAGCGTCTCGGTGGGTTGATCGCTGCTGGTGAGAATGGTGTGGATGAGGCTGAACCGCACGCGTTCCCTGGTCACCAGCAGTGCGGCCTGTTCGGCGCGGTACCCCTCCTCCATCCGGCTCACCAGTTCGTCGTGCATGAGCCACATCTCGGTCGCCAGCTCGACGAGTTCGGCGTCTGTCACCGTCTGCAGAGCGTGGGCGTAGGTCACCAGCTCATCCCACAGAAAGCGTGAGCCGACGCGCAGAGCATCGAGCACGTCGGGCAGAGGAATGCCCATACGGGCGCGTGCTGATCCGATCTCGAACGGCACCCGCATGCCGCCGTCGCCGGTTCGATAATCGAGGAGGAAGTCGATGTGCGACCGGCAGGATGCCGCGAGCTCTTCTGACGAGACCTGCGACGGAGGCTGGTAGAACGGCAGGGCGGAGCGCAGCGCAGCCGCCAGCCGCACAGACATGTCTGGCACCGTGCCGCAGAGCGAACTGAACAGCGCCTGCAGGGTCGGCCAGGGGGAGCCAGGGGTCGGAGCTGTCGACCGCAGCACCACGCCGTTCGAGAGCCCGTCGGGTGGAGCCTCCATGCGTGCGCGCCTCCTCTCGACCGGCTCGGCGAGGTCGTCGGTGGCCCCACTCTAACGATGCCCCGGCCGTTTCGACAGACCGCCGGCCGCACTGTGCAGCGGCACAGTTTCGGCCCGCCGATCACTGGTGCGGCGTCCATTGTGATGTTGCCGTGCCCTCCAGCAAGATCGCAGAGAGCCAGTGCCGCCTCGTTCGTCAGTCACATCATCATGCTCAGAATCATCACGCTCAGAGGAGACCCTTCATGCCGGCACCATCGACAGCCAGCCCCCTTGCCACCATCGCCGACCGAGTGGGCTCGCGATGGTGGATCCTCCTCGTCATCGGAGTGTTCTGGGTCGTGGTCGGTTTCGTCGTGCTGAGGTTCGATTCGTCTACCGTGACGGTGGTGTCGATCATCTTCGGCATCATGGTGCTTCTCTCGGCGGCCGGCGAGGCTTTCCGCGCTTTCGTCACGCCGGGCGGCTGGCGTGTCTGGCATGCGATCTTCGCCGTACTGCTCGTCATCGGTGCCGTCGTCATCTTCGTCAACCCCGGCGATGCGTTCGTCTCGCTCGCTCTGGTGGTCGGTTTCTATTTCGTCTTCGCCGGAACCTTCGACATCGTCTCGAGCCTCTTCAGCACGGCTGTTCCCGGCTGGTGGCTGCAGCTGTTGTCGGGTATCGCCCAGCTCGTGCTGGGCCTCATCGCCTCGTCGTCATGGCAGACCAGCATCGTCGTGCTCGTGACCTACGTGAGCGTCTTGGCCCTCTTCCGCGGAGTCGCCGAGATCGCCGCCGCCTTCGCTGTGCGCGGCATCGCGCAGAACACCCGCTGACCTTCCGGCCGGCCAGCGCAGCGGTGCTGATCGTCGTCACGTCCTCATCCGAAGTTCATCACATCCCCACCGAAACAAACAGAAAGAAGACACACAATGGCACTCTCCGATCAGCTCAGCGAGCTCAGCACCCAGGCGAAAGCCCTCGAAGACTCGGCTGCGAGCATCCACGCCGAGAACAAAGCCAAGGCAGAGGCACGCATCGCAGAGCTCCGGGCGTCGCTCGACGCTGCCAAGGTCTCGGTCGACTCGAAGCTCGACGCCGACGCCGATGAGATCGACACGGCATGGGCTCAGATGCAGAGGTCGGTCTCTGACAGCTTCGCGTCGCTCAAGGCAGACGCGGATGCCCGGCGAACCCACCGCAAGGCGACCCACGCCGATCGTGCCGCCGACAGCGCAGAACTCGATGCGCAAGACGCGATCGACTTCGCCATTCAGGCGCTGCAGGAGGCGGAGTACTTCGTGCTGACGGCTGCCGTCGCCCGCGAAGACGCCGACGAGGCTGAGGCCGCCGACATCGAACGCTGAGACGGGCGGGCGGCCCGCGGCCCGCGGCCCCGACTACGCCCGGCGGTCGAAGGTGAGGTGCGTGACGCCGCTCGGCGAGCTCACCGCCTCGATGTCGAAGCGCTGCTCGAGGCCCTCGAGGCCGTCCCAGAGCCGTTCTCCCCGGCCCAGCACGATGGGCACCTGCACCAGGTGCATCGTGTCGACGAGGTCGGCGGCGAGAAACTGGCGAACGGTCTCGACACCGCCCCCGATGCGAACATCCAGCCCGCCCGCGGCCTCCTGCGCAAGGGCCAGCGCCTCGGCGGGCGTGGCGTCGATGAAGTGGAAGGTGGTGCCGCCCTCCATCTCGAGCGTCGGCCGGGGGTGGTGGGTCAGCACGAAGACGGGGGTGTGGAAGACGGGATCGTCTCCCCACCAGCCCTTCCACTCATCATCGCTCCACGGGCCGCGCTGCGGCCCGAACTTGTTGCGCCCCATGATCTCGGCACCGACACCGGCTCCCCAGTTCGCGGCGAAGGCGGCGTCGACGCCGTTGCTACCGCCCTCGGCGCCCTGCATCTGGCGAAAGGTCGGAGTGTCGAAGAACCACTCCATCAGCCGGCCCCCCGCGTGGCCGAAGGGCGAGTCGAGGGTCTGGCCCTCGCCGGCACCGAACCCGTCGAGCGAGATTGCGAAGTTGTGTACCCGTGTGCGTGTCATGACATACCCTTCTGCCGGCGATGTTCGTGCATCAGCATACGGCCGACCACCCTCGCGCGACGGTGCTCAGTCACCCCAGATACGCAGTGCCGACGTGACGACATGCTCGACGGCGCGACCGAACAGCTGCTCTTTGCTGCCGAACGTGCGGTAGAGGCCCGTCTTGTTGAGACCCGTCGCCTCCATCAGAACGGCGAGCGTGGTCGCCTCGTAGCCGAACTCCCAGAAGGCGAGCAGGGCGGCTCGGAGCGCCTGCGTCTCATCGAATGTTCTGGGGCGGGCCACGCAGAGCTGGCGGAGCACTACACGGTGATCGTGCCCGATCTGCGCGGCATCGGCGACTCGGGCCTGCCACAGAAGCCGCTCAGCGGGTACGACAAGGTCACGGTGGCGGGAGACATCCATCAACTCGTCGAGCGGCTCGGGCTCGGGCCGGTGCACGTGATCGGCCACGACCACGGCGCGGCGGTCGCCTACGCCTACTCGGCCACCTACCGCGACGAGGTGCGAAGCTTCGTCTTCTGCGAGATGGCGCTGATGGGTGTCGCCGGTGACAGGGGCATCGAGTACTTCATGGACCAGCGCGAAGAGCTGCGGCTCTGGCACCTCTCGTTCCACGCGGCCAACCACGTGGCCGAGATGCTCATCCGCGGCCGGGAGCGCGAGTACCTGCGCTGGTTCTACCGAATGCAGATCGTCAACGTCGACGCCATCTCAGACGACGACATCGAGGTGTACGCCCGCAGCTACGCGGGGCCGGGCGGGCTGCGACTCGAGTTCTACCGGGCGTTCTACCAAGACGGTATCGATAACGCGAAGCTGAAGGAGAACCGGCTGACCATCCCCGTTCTCGCGCTGGGCGGCGCCGACAGCATCCGCGATCTCTGCGTGAGTTCGATGGAGGCGGTCGCCGACGACGTGACGGGCGTGGTCATCGATGAGTGCGGGCACTGGCTGCCCGAGGAGCGCCCGCAGGAGTTTCTGCGCGCGGTGCTGCCGTTCCTGGCGGCGGCCGGGTCGTAGACCACGTCAGCCGGCGAGATGCAGCCCCGGCGGAAAGTAGTGCGTCTCAACCGGGGGAGACGCAGTGAGGGCGGTCACGGCATCCCGAAACTCGCGGTCGCGCCCGGTGAGCCGCTCGGTCTGCTGGCGGCGGTACTCCGACCATGACGACACCACGAACATCTCGAGGTACTCGTCGGCCGCCTCGGCGCTGCGGTAGAACCGCCACCGCGCCGCGCCGGTGCGCCGCCGCGACGAGCCGAGCTGCGTCATGGCGGCCCGGAACGCGGTAGCGTCGGCCGCCTCGACCCGGTACCGCACGAGCACCGTGACCGGCCCGTCGGTGGGGTCGGGCTCGAACACGAGGGTGGGCATCGGCCAGGCCATGCTGATGCTGCGGTCGATCTGCCCCGTTCCGTGCAGCAGGGGCAGAAACCGGATGCTCGCCGCCACCAGCACGAGCAGCAGCACGGTCACGCCCAGTGCTTCGGGTGTGCCGATGATCTGCGCCACGACGCCCCACACCAGCGACCCGGCTGCCATCGTTCCCGTGAACACGAGGATGTACGCGGCGGCGCCCCGCGACCTGACCCATTGCGGCAGGGTGAGCTGCAGCGCGGAGTTGAGCACGGTGAGGGTGCCGATCCACGCGAGGCCGGCCAGCGCCAACAGCACGACCGTCGCGCCGAACGGCAGCAGGGCTGCCGCGATCACTCCCACCGCGTAGAGCAGGGCGCTCGCGGCGAGAACGACGTTGTCGCTGAATCGCCGTCGCGCCACGGGCAGTACGAAGATGCCGATCACCGCCCCCACGCCGAGCGACCCGAGCAGAAAGCCGTAGCCCGCGCTGCCGAGCCCCATGCGTGCCGCCGTGATGGGCAGCAGTGCCCAGAGCGCGCTGGCCGGAAACGCGAACACCGCCGACCGCAACAGGATGCGTCGCACGAGGTGCGCCGACCCCACGTAGCGCAGACCGGCCTTCAGGGCCGCCCAGGCGGGCTCGGGATCGTCGAGTCCGGCCTGCGCCGGCCGCCGCCACCACAGCAGCGCGAGAACAGCGGCCACGAAGCTGGCCGCGTTGATGCCGAAGACCACCGCGGTGCCGGCCTGGGCGAGAATGAGGCCCGCGAGGGCCGGCCCGATGGCCCGTGCGCCGTTGACCGTGACCCCGCCGAGCCCCGACGCGGCCGAGATCTGCTCGCGCGGAACCAGTTCGGGCTGGATGGCCTGCCAGGCCGGCCCCGTGAGGGCCGAGGTCGCACCCAGCACGAAGGTGAAGGTGAGCAGGAGAAGCGGGGTCAGGGCGTTCGCCGCGGTGAAGACCGTCAGGCCCGTTGCCACGATCGCGCTGGCCAGCGAGCCCCAGATGAGCAGTCGGCGTCGGTCGACCGAATCTGACAGCACGCCGGCCGGCAGGGAGAACAGCAGTGAGGGGGTGAGGCTGGCGGTCTGAACCAGCGCGATGACCGTGGCGCCGGCGGCGCTCTCGACGAGAAACCACTGCGCGCCCACGGTCTGCATCCACGTGCCGATGTTGCTGCCCAGCTGAGCCAGCCACAGTACCCGGAAGACAGTGATGCCGAGCGGAGCCCACGCCGACACCGCCGCCGCGCCGCCGGGTCTGACTTTCGACATGGCCCCAGCGTACGTGTCACGCCGGTCTGCGACCGCCACGGCGGGTGACCCCGCCGCTCCCACCCTGGGCTGTATGCCGCCGTGGGAACGCCGCTACTTGGGCACCGAGACCTTGATCTCCTTCGAGACCAGCGTGCGGGTCGTGTACCCCGCCTTGGCGCCGGTCACGGCGACCGAGACCTGTTCGCCGCCCGCTGTCGCCGGAATCACGAAGCTCGTCGAGGTCGCGCCGGCCACGGCCGTGCCGTCGATCATCCACTGGTAGCTCAGGGCGACCGGTGCGGGGCTCCACGTGCCGGCGGGCACCGTGATGGTGTCGCCGGGGTCGATCGACCCCGGAATGGTCGGCTCGGGGGCCGCCGGCGCGGGGGCGGTCAGGATGCCCGGGCTCACCTTCACCGCAGCACTGGTCTTCGACGCCGACGTGAACGACCCCTTCGACCCGGTGACCCGCACCGCGACCGAGTGGCCGGCGTCGGCGGGGGTGAGCGTGTGGTACGACGACGTGGCGCCGGAGATGACGACGCCGTCACGCAGCCAGGCGTACGTGAAGGAGACAGGGGCCGGGCCCCATGAACCGGTGGCCGAGCTGAGCTTCTGGCCCACCCGGGCGGTGCCCGAGACGGTGGGGGTGGCGGTGGCCAGCGTTCCGCCGCCGATGGTGGCCGAGGGAGCACTGGTCTTGCTGACCGCCAGGTAGCCCGTCTTTGTGCCGGTGACGCTCGCCGTGATGGTCGAGCCGGCGTCGGCATTCGTCAGGGTGTAGGTCTTCGCGGTGGCCCCTGCGATGGCGGTGCCGCCGCGCTTCCATTGGTAGGCGAGGGTGACGGGGGCCGGCGCCCAGGAGCCCGCCGTGATGGCCAGCGTGTGCCCGACCGTGGTGGTGCCCGAGAGGGTCGGGGTGGGCGTCGCCGTGAGCGTCTTCGCGGCGGTCAGCGTGCCGGCTTCGGCTGCGCTGGGAACCGCGAGAGCGGCCGCCAGCGCGACGAGGCCCGCCACGGTGAGCGCCAGCAGCGACCGTACGAACCGCGACCGCGCAACGGGGCGACGGCGGTCGGCAGAAGAGAAGGAAGAGAGAATCGTCATGCGAACAAGTATGACGGAAACTCAGCAATTGTCTACAGATTGCCGAGAATATGTCAGCAAATGCTACGAACGCGCCGCCAGGAGTTGCTGCATGTAGGTGATCTCACTCGTCTGGGCCGTGATGATCGTGTTGGCCAGCGCCACCACATCAGGGTTGGTCGAGCGAGCGACCAGGGCATCCGCCATCTCCACCCCGCCCCGGTGGTGCGCGATCATCAGCGTCAGAAAGAGCTTCTCGGCATCGACACCGGTGAGCGTCTGCAGCCGCGCCAGATCGGTCTGGCTGGCCATGCCGGGCATGGTGGGCGAGGCGGCGATGGCGGCGTCGGTCGCGGCCACTGAGCTCATGTTCATGCCGTGCTCGGCCTGCGACTGGTCGAGCGTGGGCAGGGTCATCCAGGTCATCGCCGGCACAGGCGAACGCTGCGGCAGCTTCCACAGGTTCAGCCAGGCGAACATCTGGCCGGCCTGCTGGCCCTGCGAGGTGGCGATGTCGTAGGCCAGCTGCCTGATCTCGGGGTCGGTCGTCTGGTCGCGGATGATCAGGGCCATGTCGATCGCCTGCTGATGGTGCACCTGCATGTCGCGAGCGAAACCCGCCTCGGCGCTCAGGGTGCCGGGAGTGCTGGTGACGGGGGTCGTCACCCGTCCGACGACGAGGCCGACGACGAGCAGCAGCACCGCACCCAGAACGATGGCGACGCGCAACCGCAGCCGGCGGCCGCGGTCGGCTGCAGGCGGAAGCTCACGGGGGGCCCGCGGCGCATCCGACGATACGGATGCCGCCATTGCTGTCGGCGCTGCTGCCGGTGCGGGAGTGTCTGCGGTCACGACACCAGGCCCGGGGCCGTCACCCCGCCGGTGCAGGCCGCGCCCGGCTCGGGGGCATCGGGCGACTGCCAGTAGGTGTTCAGAAAGTCTTGCAGGCGGGTGTCGTCGACCCCGGTCAGCTGGATCTGCGCGCCCCAGGCCGAGGCGACCACGGGGGAGGGCAGCCCGACGTAGGGCGACACGATGATGTAGGTGTCGGGCAGCTCGGAGCGCAGCTTGGTGAGATCGTCGCCGGTCACCTGCGTGGCATCGTAGGTCACCCACACAGTTCCGTGCTCGAGGGAGTGCACCGCGTTCTCGTTCGGAACCGCCTGGTCGTACACGCCGCAGTTCAGCCACACCGGGTTGTGGTCGCCGCCCACGGGCGGAACCTGCGGGTAGGTGACCGAGCCGGTGACGTGGTTGCGGGTCAGGCCGGTGAAGGTCTGCACGCCGTCGGCCTTGGTGGCGACGGGGGCTGGTGCCGACCCGGCACCGCTCACGACGAACACGATCACCAGCACCACGATGAGGCCCAGCGCACCGAACCCGGTGCCGAACGCGATGCGGCGATTTCGCGTGGCCTTGGCCTGCGCCCGGCGCATCTCTTCGACCTTCGCCGCCCGGCGCGCTTCACGCTCCTGCTTCACCGTCGGTTTGCCGTTCACAGCCGACTTGCCGTTCACGGTCGGTTTTGCGTTCGGGTTCGGCTTGGCTGCGGGCTTCTTGCTGTCATCGGCGGGCACGTGCCGACAGTATCGATCGAAATTGGGAGAAAACCGTTAAAGCGACAACCAAGCATGGCGAGACCGGATGGCCGTGCATCCGCCGCTCGCAGACCGCACCGATCAGGCGGGCTTCTTCGCCGCCGACTTGCGCGCTCGCGGCGCGGCCGACTTCTCGCCGCCCTTCGAACGGCTCTTCTCCACGCTCTGGCGCAACGCCTCCATGAGGTCGAGCACCTCGCCGCCCTTCTCCTCAGAGTCGGGCTGCTCGCCGAACGTCGCCTCGGTGTCGACCGAATCGCCGGCCTCGAGCTTGGCGTCGATGAGCTGCCGAAGCTGCACCTGGTAGTCGTCGCTGAACTTCTCGGGCTCGAAGTCGGCCGAGTACGAGTCGACCAGGCGAGCCGACATCTCCAGCTCCTTCGCCGACACCGTGGGGCGATCGTCAAGCGACGAGAACTTCGCGTCGCGAACCTCGTCGTCCCAGAGCAGCGTCTGCAGCACCAGCACGTCGCCCGTGACGCGCAACGCGGCGAGCCTCGACTTCTGGCGCAGCGCGAACTTCACGATGGCGGTGCGGTCTGTCTCCTCGAGCGTCTTGCGAAGCAGCACGTAGGCCTTCGACGACTTGGAGTCGGGTTCGAGGTAATAGCTGCGGTCGAACCTGATGGGGTCGATCTGGTCGCTCGGCACGAACTCGACCACGTCGATCTCACGGCTCTTCTCGGCCGGCAGCGAGGCGAGGTCGTCGCTGGTGATGATGACGGTGCGCTCGCCGTCGTCGTAGGCCTTGTCGATGTGCGCATACTCGACGACCTTGCCGTCGATCTCGCACACCCGCTGGTACCGGATGCGGCCGCCGTCGGCATCGTGCACCTGGTGCAGTGAGATGTCGTGGTCTTCGGTCGCGCTGTAGACCTTGACCGGCACATTCACCAGCCCGAAGGTGATCGCACCCTTCCAAATTGATCTCATGACCCGAGTTTTCACCATAACCGTGTCAAGAGCTAGTGGGTTGACGGGCCCACCCCCAGAATGACGGTATGAATGCGCCGCGCCAGGGCACGAAGAGCAGCAGCACGGGGTCGAGCGACGAGGTGCTGGTCAGTGTCGACGGGCACCGGCTGAAACTCACCCATCTCGACAAGGTCATCTACCCCGAGACGGGCACGACGAAGGCGGATGTCGTGCAGTACTACGCCGACATCGCCGAGGTGATGCTGCCGTACATCCGCGACAGGGCGGCCACGCGCAAACGCTGGGTGAACGGGGTCGGCACCGCCGAGCATCCGGGTGAGATGTTCTTTCAGAAGAACCTCGGCGACGGCACCCCATCATGGGTGAAGCGACGGGCCATCGAGCACTCGACGCACGACAACGAATACCCCCTCGTCAACGACCGGGCCACGCTCACCTGGCTGGCGCAGATCGCCGCGCTCGAGATCCACGTGCCGCAGTGGCGGTTCGGGCGAACCGGGGTGCGCCACAATCCCGACCGGCTCGTGCTCGACCTCGACCCGGGCGACGGCGCGGGGCTGCAGGAGTGCGCCGAGGTCGCCCGCATGGCGAGGAGCCTGCTTCAGGGCATGGGCCTCGACCCGATGCCGGTCACGAGCGGAAGCAAGGGCATCCACCTCTACGCCGCCCTCGACGGCAGCCAGACCAGCGACCAGGTCTCGGCGGTCGCCCATGAGCTCGCCCGGGTGCTCGAGGCCGACCACCCCGACCTCATCGTCAGCGACATGAAGAAGTCGCTGCGGGCCGGAAAGGTGTTGGTTGACTGGAGCCAGAACAACGGGTCAAAGACCACGGTCGCCCCGTACTCGCTGCGCGGGCGGGCGCACCCGATGGTCGCCGCGCCCCGCACCTGGCGCGAGCTGGCGCAGTCGTCGCTGGCGCAGCTCGACTACACCGAGGTGCTCGCGCGGGTGAAGCGCCGGGGCGACCCGCTGGCCGTCATTCTCGACACCGAGGGCGGCGAGCTCGAGCTGCCGACAGCGGCTGGCGATGCGGGCGAGACCGAGCGCGACCGGCTGCACACCTACCGCTCGATGCGCGACGCCGCCAAGACGCCCGAGCCGGTTCCGGATGCCCGCCCGGCGCCAGGCGAGGGCAACACGTTCGTCATCCAGAAGCACGACGCGACCCGGCTGCACTACGATTTCAGGCTCGAGCACGACGGGGTGCTGGTGTCGTGGGCGCTGCCGAAGGGGCCGCCGACCGAGACGAAGAAGAACCACCTCGCTGTGCAGACCGAAGACCACCCGCTCGAGTACGGGTCGTTCGCGGGCACCATTCCGCACGGGGAATATGGTGCGGGCACCGTCGAGATCTGGGACGAGGGCACCTACGACCTCGAGAAGTGGCGCGACGGCAAAGAGGTGATCGCGACGCTGCACGGCACGAAGCCCGGCGGGCTCGGCGGCGACCGTAAGTTCGTGCTCATCCATACGGCGTCAGGGGGCGGATCGAAGGCCGAGCAGAACTGGCTCATCCACCTGATGGAGCCGCACTACAGCGCCGAGAGCGAGAAGCGGCACGCGACGCTGCCGCCGCAGCCCGACGACGAGGCGCCCGCCATCAACGCGGCGCGGCGGGCGACTCCGCGCGGTGACAAGGCCTCCCCGAAGAAGCCGGCGTCGGCGAGCGACACGCATGCTGCGAGCGATCCGCCGCACCGGGAGCGGCTGCCCGACGTGATCACCCCGATGCTCGCCACGCTGGGGACGGCCAGAGACCTGGGCGACGAAGACGCGTGGGCCTACGAGATGAAGTGGGACGGCATCCGGGCGATCGCCTACATCGACCCCGGTGCCGCCGGCGGGGCTGATGCAGGCGCCTCGGTGCGCCTGCTGACCCGCAACGGCCACGATGTCACCGCGCAGTACCCCGAGCTGGCCGATCCGCTGCGCGAGGCGGCCGCCGGGCACAGCCTTGTGCTCGACGGCGAGATCGTCGCCCTCGATGCGAAGGGCCGGCCGAACTTCGGCCGGTTGCAGCAGCGTATGAACCTGCAGGGCACGGCCGAGATCGAGCGCGCGGTCGGCGCCGTGGCCGTGCACTACCTGGTCTTCGACATCCTGAACCTCGACGGGCAGTCGATGTTGCGCCGTTCGTACGACGACCGCCGGGTGTCGCTCGAGCAGACGGTGGCACCAAATGCCCGGTCTCTCGTTCAGGTGCCCGCCGCCTTCGACGGCGACTTCGCGGCCGCCTTCGCCGCGAGCAAGTCGCTCGCGCTCGAGGGCGTCATGGCGAAGAAGCACGAGAGCACCTACACGGCCGGTCGCCGTTCGAGGTCGTGGATCAAGGTCAAGCACTCCTCGACGCAGGAGGTGGTGATCGGCGGCTGGCGCCCCGGGGCCGGGCGGCGCGCCGGCGGGGTGGGGTCGCTGCTGCTGGGGATCCCGACCGATGGTGGGCTCGAATACGTCGGGCGGGTGGGCACCGGGTTCAGCGACCGGGAGCTCGATCGCATGGCCGCGCAGTTCGCCACGATGAAGCGCACGACGTCGCCGTTCGCCGAGACCCCGCGCGAGGTGGCCGCCGACGCCCACTACATCACGCCGAGTCTGGTGGGCGAGGTCGAGTTCGCCGAGTGGACGGCATCGGGCCACCTGCGCCAGCCGACCTGGCGCGGCTGGCGGCCCGACAAGTCGGCGGCCGACGTCGTTCGCGAATCGTGACCGCACCGGCGCGAGAGTCGCGAGCGGGCGCTCGCGGGAGGCAATAGGATGGAGTCATGACTCAGTTAGGCAAGGGCCCCGTAGAATCTCGGCAGTCGACCGGTGGAGTCGTCACCGTCGTGACGATCATCGTGTCGCTCGTGTTGTTTCTCGGTGGCATGTACCTCTTCGGTCTCGCCTTCCAGTTTCCTGACTTCGCGACGCTGATCTTCGCGTCGGGCCTGGTGGCGGTCAGCCTCGGAATCTTCATTCCGCTGCAGCTCCTGCGCCACGTCGACGGCGCCTAGGCCGCGCTTCTCGCAACGAAAAAGGCTCCCGAGCGATCGGGAGCCTTTTTCGTGCCCAGCGAGTGGGCAGGAAGACATCACGCCCCTCCGATGGTCGACTGCGCGGCGTGCAGTTACTCGCCCGCGGCCTGGCGCTTCGCCATCGCCTCGTCGTACTCCTTGCGCACCTCGGTCATGTCGAGCTCGCGAACCTGTTCGATGAGGTTCTCGAGTGCGGGCTGGGGCAGCGCGCCGGGCTGGCCGAAGATGGGGATGCCGTCGCGGTAGACCACCAGGGTCGGAATGGAGGTGATGCCGTAGCTGGCGGCCAGCGCCTGCTGGTCTTCGGTGTCGACCTTCGCGAAGGTGATGTCGGTGTTTTTCTCGCTGGTCGCTTCGAAGACCGGGCCGAACTGCCGGCACGGGCCGCACCAGGCGGCCCAGAAGTCGATCAGAACGATACCGTCGGCGACGGTGTCGTCGTGGTTCTCCTGTGTCAGGGTTTGCGTGCTCATACACAGTGAAACGCTCAGCGGGCCGAGGTATTCCCGAGGTCGGCGGCGGTCGGCTTGGCGAACACCTGGCGCATGTGGTCAGACGAGAGGTAGTCGGCGACCCCGATCAGCACGAGGCTGAAGAGAATCTGCTCGGTGATCATCCAGAGCGGGTAGAGGCCCGGAATCGCGGCGATGACCAGCGTGACGATCGGAAAGATCTTGCTGAACAGCCGTAGCCGCGAGTAGGCCCAGTAGTAGCCTTCGCGGGCGCGCCACGAGAAGTAGAACAGCGTCGTGGTGATGCCGAGCACGACCAGGCCGCGAAACCATACCGGCCAGGCGACACTCTGGCCGTCGAGGGTGAGAATCCACGCGATCAGCAGGGCCGCGATGCCGAGCATCAGCTCGACCGCGAGCAGCCAGGTGATGGCGGTGAAGGCGCGACGTGTGCGCGGGTGCGTGAGCAGCTGGTCGTCGATGCGGTACCCGGCGGTGCGGCCGGCGGCCAGCCGATCGACGCGCTCGAAAACCATGCTGACGAGTCTACGTGCCGCCGCCGGCGCAATAGCATGGCAGCATGTCGACACCGCCACCCGAAGACACAGCCGCCGCCGCGCCCCGAGTCGGTGCCGCTCAGGGTGCTGTCGAGGAGTATGTGTCAGGCTCTGGGCCCGCGCTCGGGGTCGCTATTGCGCAGTTCGCGCCGACGGCCGACACGGCTGCCAATCTCATAGAACTGCGCCGGCTGACCGGGCAGGCCGTCGCGCGCGGGGCCACCCTCGTCGTGTTTCCCGAGTACTCGTCGCACTTCCAGGCGCCGCTCGGCGCCGACACGCTCGCCGCGGCAGAGACGCTCGACGGGCCGTTCGTCGCGGCCGTCGCGGCGGTCGCTCGCGACCATTCGTGCACCGTCGTGGCCGGGCTCGTCGAACGGGCCGACGACGACCACTTCTTCAACACCCTCGTCGCCCTCGACCCCGCGGGCGACCTGGTCGCCTCGTATCGCAAGGTGCACCTGTACGACGCGTTCGGCGTGCGCGAGAGCGAATGGATGCGCGCGGGCGACCCCGGGCATCCGGCGACCTTCTCGATCGGCGGCTTCACGGTGGGGCTGCAGACGTGCTACGACATCAGGTTCCCTGAGGCCACCCGCTGGCTGGTCGACGCCGGGGTCGACCTGGTGCTGGTGCCGTCGGAGTGGGTTCCCGGCCCGGCCAAAGAGCGGCACTGGGCGACGCTGGTCACGGCGCGGGCCATCGAGAACACGCTGTACATCGCCGCGGCCGACCAGACCGCGCCGGGTGGCGTGGGGCTGAGCATGATCGTCGATCCGATGGGCGAGGTGGTGGCGAGCATCGGCGCACAGCCCGACGTGGCGGTGGCGTTTCTCGACCCCGAGCGCGTGGCGGCGGTGCGCCGCATCAACCCGGCACTGCAGCTGCGCCGGTTCACGGTCACGCCGCGGGGCTGACCGAAGGGCTCAGCGTACGCGGGGCCGGCCGTCGGGGCCGACCACCGGGGCATCCCGTGGGCTCAGCGCCCCAGCCGCGCCAACTGGGCCGCGGCGAGCTCGAGCACCTCGAACCGTTTGCAGAACGCAAAGCGCACGAGCGAGGAGTATTCACCGGCGAGCTCGTCGTGGCAGAACGCCGAGATCGGTACCGCCACCACTCCGGCGAGGTCGGGCAGCTCGCGGCAGAGCGTCACGGCATCGTCGTAGCCGAGCGGAGCAGCGTCGGCGACGACGAAGTACCCCGCCTCTGACGGGAAGACCTCCAACCCGGCCTTCGACAGCCCCGCCGACAGAACGTCGCGCTTCTGCTTCAGCACGCCGGCGATGGTGTCGAAGAACGTGTCGGGCAGCGCCAGGCCGGTGGCGATCGCGGGCTGGAAGGGAGCGCCGTTCACATACGTCAAGAACTGCTTGACGCTCAGCACTGCGGTGATGAGCTTGGCGGGGCCCGTGATCCAGCCGATCTTCCAGCCGGTGGCGCTGAACGTCTTGCCGCCCGACGAGATGGTGAGGGTGCGCTCCCAGGCACCGGGCAGGCTGGCGATGGGAATGTGCCGCTGGTCGAACACGAGATGTTCGTACACCTCGTCGGTGACGATCAGGGCATCGTGCTCGTGGGCGAGTTCGACGATCAGTTCGAGCGTGTCGAGCGGCAGCACGGCGCCGGTCGGGTTGTGCGGCGTGTTGATCACGATCAGCCGGGTGCGGTCGGTCACTGCCGCTCGCAGGTCGTCGTGATCGGGCAGAAAGTCGGGCAGCCGCAGCGTGACCGTGCGGTGCTCGCCGCGCGACAGCGAGATGAGGGCGCCGTATGCGTCGTAGAACGGCTCGAGCGTGACGACCTCGTCGCCGTCGTCGACGAGCCCCAGGATGGTCGCAGCGAGTGCCTCGGTCGCCCCCGCGGTGACCAGCACCTCCCGGTCGGCGTCGAGCTCGATACCGTAGAACCGCTTCTGGTGCTCGGCGATCGCGGTGCGCAGCTCGGCGGTGCCGCGGCCGGGCGGGTACTGGTTCATGCCGTTCTTGATGGCCTCACGGGCGGCGGCGAGCACCTCGTCGGGGCCGTCTTCGTCGGGAAAGCCCTGGCCGAGATTGATGGCTCCGGTGGCTTCGGCCAGCGCGCTCATCTCGGCGAAGATCGTCGCCCTGATCGTTCCGTCGGGCGAGAGCAGCCCGGCGCCGTCGGCCGCGCGCTGCCAGGAACCGGTGATTGACATTCCACCAACCTACCGGCAGCGAGCGGGCCGCGCTGCGGCGCCGGCAGCCGGTCAGCCCAACCTGGCAGATCGTGTTCAGCCTGCACATATAAAACCTTCAGCTGGGCCATGGATGCTGAACGTGCTTGAAAGGAGCACCCCCGTGTCAGAAAGCACTGAAAACGACATTCCCCTTCACCCGAGCGCCTCCGACCAGACTCCCGAGGCAGTGCAGCCTCCCGAGGCAGTGCAGCCTCCCCAGGCGCCGACGGATGCCCAGCCCACCGCCGCGCAGCCCACCGCCGCGCAGCCCACCGAGGTTCTCCCGCCCGCGCCCGTGATTCCGCCGGCCGCCACAGCCACTGCCGGTGCGCACGGCGCGCCAGTACCTCCGATTCAGCCTGTCGCCCCCGTGGCGCCGGTCGCCGGTGCTCCCACCTACGGCCAGACCCTGCCCACGACCCCGATCGCAGGCCAGGCTCCTCACGCCCAGCCCGTCGCCGGGCAGGCGCCCCTCGCCCAGCCCGTCGCCGGCCAGATGGCACCTGGCGCACCCGGCACGCCCGGCGCCCCGGCCCAGCCCAACTATGGCTATCCCGCCAGCTCGACGGCCCCCGCCGCGGCAGTCGTCGGTTCGGGCGCCGCCCAGCCCAACTACGGCAACGGCGGCTTCGGCCAGCCACCCGTCGGCCCCCCGTACGGTTCTGACGGGCAGCCGCTGCCGGCGGGCTCCGCTCCGGCCAAGCGGCGCGGCGGTGCAGCACTGGTCGCCGCACTCGTCATCGGCGCACTGATCGGTGGAGCATCCGGGGCCGGCATCAGCGTCTGGGCCCTCTCGCAGAACGGCACCTCATCGACGCAGGCCTCGAGCCCGCAGACGATCACCGTCAACAACCCGAACAACGTCAACGACATCACCGCTGTCGCCACGAAGGCCTCGCCCTCGGTGGTCACCCTCTCGGTGACCGACGGCTCGACCACGTCGGGCACGGGGTCAGGTGTCATTCTCTCGGCCGACGGCTACGTGCTGACGAACACGCACGTCGTCACCCTCGACGGCGCCACCGCCAGCCCCACCATCTCGGTGACGGCGGCCGATGGCAAGATCTACGTCGGCAAGGTGGTCGGCACCGACCCCGTCGCCGACCTCGCCGTGGTCAAGCTGCAGGATGCCAGCGGCCTCGCCCCCATCGAGTGGGGCGACTCGTCGAAGCTGAACGTCGGCGACACCGCCATCGCCATCGGCGCCCCGCTCGGTCTCTCGGGCACGGTCACGAACGGCATCGTCAGCTCGCTGAACCGCAGCATCACCGTCGCGTCGTCGGCGGCACCCGACACCTCGGGCGAGGAGGCCACCCCCGACCCGAACAGCACAGGCAGCCCCTACGACTTCTGGAACTTCGACATTCCGGGCCAGGGCGACTCGCAGGCTCAGACGCCGTCGACGGCCAGCAGCACCATCTCGCTCGCGGTCATCCAGACCGACGCCGCGATCAACCCGGGCAACTCGGGTGGCGCGCTGCTCAACTCCGACGGCCAGCTGATCGGCATCAACGTGGCGATCGCCAGCGCCGACTCGTCGAGCTCGTCGACCAGCCAGTCGGGCAGCATCGGCGTCGGTTTCTCGATTCCGGCGAACTTCGCCAAGCGCATCTCTGACGAGATCATCGCCAACGGCAAGGCCACCCACGGCCTGCTGGGCGCGTCGATCGCCGCCTCGAGCGACGCCTCGGCCACGGTCGTCGGTGCCACGGTCGCCGACGTGACGAGCGGGGGAGCGGCAGCGGCGGCGGGCATCCAGAAGGGTGACGTCATCACCTCCTTCAACGGCATCCCGATCACCGACGCGACCGACCTCACCGCGCAGGTTCGGGTGCTGCCGGCCGGCGCCACCGCCAGCGTCACCTACATGCGCGGATCGACGTCGAAGACCGTCACCGTCACCCTGGGCGAGCTCGCGAGCTGACCCGGGCGGGCATCGCCCGCACCACCCGCACACCCCGAAAGCGCACTCGCGCTAACTGGTAGGCTCATCGTTGCTATTGGCGCGATGGGCCTACCGGTCTGTTGGCACCTCATCCACCGAGCGGAACACATGACCGATCCCACGCCCTCGTCTTCGGCGTCACCGCCCCTGACGGCGATCGTCGTGGTTCGCAATGACGCCGCGACCCTGCCGACCGCGATCGACTCGCTGCTGACCCAGAGTTACGGCGGCGACCTGCACATCGTCATCGCCGTGTCACCGAGCACCGACGGCACGGGCGACCTCGCTGCCGCACTCGCCGCCGAGCATCCGCGCATCTCGGTGCTCGAGTTCGCGTCGTCGTCGCTGGTGGTCGGTGTGAACGAGGCGATCGCCGCCGCCCGCACCTCCCTCGTGATCAGGGTCGACCCGCGCGCAGCGCTGCCCGAAGGCTTCGCCACCGAGGCTGTGGCCGCGATGGCGAGAACGGATGCCGTCGCCCTCGTCGCCCGCATCACGCCGGTCGGCACGACCTCGTTCGAGCGGGCGGTCTCGCTGGCGACGCTGAGCTCGGTGGGGCTCGCGCGAGACCCGCTGACCCCCTACGGCGAGGTGAGTGCTGCGGCGGCCGGCCCCGAGCGCCAGGCGCAGTCGGCGTTCGCCCACGTCATCCGGCGCCGCACCTTCATCGAGATCGGCCTGTACAACGAAGAGATTCGGCACGGGCAGGGCTGGGAGCTGAACGAGCGCCTGCGCGAGGCGGGCCACACGGTGTGGTTCGAGCCGGCGCTGCACCTCGACTACCGCCCGCCGTCACGGGTGGTCGACGTCACCCGGTCGCTCTTCGCCGAGGGGCTCTGGCGGGGCGAGTTCGCACGTGCCTTCCCCGAAGAGAAGGTGCTGCGCTTCTTTCTGCCGTCGCTCGTCGTCATCGTCACGATTCTGGCCTTCATTCTGGGCGCCGTCGGGTTCTTCGGCCTGGTCGCCGGCGCGCTCGGCGTCGCTGCGGTGGTCTCGGTGATCCTGTTCGCCCTGCTCGTGGTGCCGGTGGTCTATCTGGTGGGTGTGGTGGTGCTGGCGATCTCGGCGATGGTCAGAACCGAACCGCGCACCGGTCTCTGGTTCGCGCTGGTGCTGCCGTTGGTGCACTTCAGCTGGGGCTTCGGGTTCATCGCAGGGTTCGTGAACCTCGAGGGCGCGGCCGACACCGTCATCGTCGACTTCGACTGACCCGGGCGACCGGTCAGCTGGCTGGGCGGCGGTGGGCTGGGTATCAGCGGCGGGTGCTGCTGAACTGGGTGACGACGTGGCCGCCAGCCTCGTCGACGATGCGCACCGCAACCACGCACGGGCCGTCGTGGCGGGGCACACGGATGCGCGCGCGGCGCTTCAGCCGGCGACCGCGGCCGGATGACCACCCGGGCCTGAAGACCTCGCCGTCGTACGCGGGGTCGATGTGCCAGCGGACGACTGTCGCGCCTGTGGGCGTCACGCCAGAACGCAGCTCGACCGTCGCGTCGTGCCACTCGACCTCGGGCAGGTGCCACAGAATGTCGACCTCGGTCGACGTCATACCGATTATGTGCATGAGGCATTAAAGCATCAACCCCCGACACTCTCTGACGTTCTCTCGCCTCAGAAGCTGACCCGCCACAGGTACTCCTCACCGCTCGGCCGGAACCAGCGCACAACGAGCACCGTGCGTCGGGCGAGGTCGTCGCCCCTGATGACCACCTCGGCGCCTTCGCCCACGTCGAGAGTGCGCGGAACGGCCGACGTCATCACTCCCGACCCGAGCAGCGAGAAGGTCAGCCCGACCAGGCGTTCGTGCCCCACGTTGACGATGCGGTAGCGGGGCGCCCCCGAGCGGTCGACGCGCAACGGCACCGAGTACGCCGCCTCGCGCGGGTCGATGTCGTCGTGGGCGGCCGCGGTGAATGCGCCGCCGCCCGGGTGGATGCCGTCGTGCGCCGCCACGGAGTGCACAGCGCCGCGCCCGGCGCTGTCGACGGGAACCTCTGCGTCGTCGGCAGCCCCGCTCGAGGCGGCCTCGCCGGATGGCCCCGGGGTGGCGACGGGGCGCGGGGTGCCACGAGTCGAAGGGTGCAGCGCGTGTTGCATGCCGCGATCATAGGTCTGCCCACCGACTGCGCCGCGGGTGCCGCAGGGCTGCCGGGGCTCGCCTGTGCACTCAGGGCAGCGGCGTCGCCTGTGGGGGAGGCGGGCTGACCGGGTGGCCGTAGTTCACAGGGCGGTCGGCGGCCCGTGGTGCGGCGTTCTTCGGCGGCCTGGCGGGCTTGGGTGCCTTCGGTGCCTTCTGCGCTTTCGCCGGCTTCGGCGTCTTCGCAGCCTTGGGTGCCTTCGCCGGCCTCGGCGAGTCGACCGTGAGCGTGATGCGCGGCTCGAGACCGGGAGGGAACTCGAGCGGAGCCGGTCCGAACGCCGAGCGCGCGCTGCGCACAACGCGCCGGCCGAGAATGTTGTTGCCGGCCCCGCCGATGACGGCACCGATGCCGAAGGGCATCAGGCGACCGACCGCCGTCGATCCCGTCCACGCCGCGAAGTGCTTCAGAAAGGTCTTCTTCACCTGGTCGGCGACCGGCCCCACGGCCGCAGAGGGCAGATTGCGGGTGACCAGCGTGCCCCAGAACTGTGTGCGAGCCGCGCCGATGCCCCCGGCCTGCTTGGCCAGCTGCTCGACGAGCTCCACGCCTCCGCTGCCGAGCATCAGCGTCATGACCAGTGCGCGCGCCCGGTCGGGGTTCTCGACCGCGATGCCGTGCACCTCGGTCACCGACTGTGCGAAAAGGGCACTGGCCTCGAGAAAGCCGAGCGTCTCGACCCCGGTCAGGGCGAGGGATGTCGCGGTGCCCACCGCGGGGATCACCGAGGTCGCACCGACCGCCGCCCCACCCGAGGTGACCGCCGTCAGGTAGTGCCGTTCGAGAATACCGATCAGCTGTTGCGGGCTCGCTCCCGGGTGCCGCCTGCGCAGACCGCGGATGTGCGCCAGCACGACGGGCCGATGGATGCTCAGCACCCTGTCGACGCCGCGCACCACATTCGGGTTCACCTGGGAGGCGTTCATCGGTTCGTTCAGCGGTAGGTTCGAGGCCATCGGCAGTTCTCTCCTGAATGCGGTGTGAACGGCCAATTGTATGTCGGCAGAGGGGGATGTTCGAGGCTCAGCTGGGTCGACACCCACTGTGATATACATGCTGCTGTCGGGCCTTTTCGTGCAGGGTCATGGCAGGGGCAGAGACGGCGAGGCACACCGGGGATTGATAGGTTGATGCAGTGACTTCAGACACAGAGCGTCGAGACGACGGAGGCGACCAGGCCGAGACGGCCACCGCGAGCCGTACCCCGGCCAGGCGTGCGCCCGCGCGCCCGAAGGCCACCCCCGCGCGCGCCGCGGCGTCGGGCGCGGCCAAGAGACCGGCCGCGTCGGTGGCGGCGAAACGCGCCCAGTCGGTCGCGCGGCCTGCTGACGCTACCACCGCCGAAACCTCCACCGCCGCAGCGCCCACCGCCGCAACCTCCACCACCGATCTGATGGCCCGTGACGACGCGAGCCCCGCTGCGGCCCCGTCCACCTCCTCCGCGACCGACTCGTCCGGAGAGCCCGTAGGCGCCTCCGCGCCGGCCACCCCCGCTCGCCGCCCGGCCCCGGTGCGCAAGCCCGCCGCGGCGGGTACCCGTTCGACCACCCCGCGCCCGTCGACCCCCCGTTCCCCGGCGTCGTCCACTCCTCGCGCACCCCGCACCTCGGCGGCCCGCAGCACTACCGCTCGCACCACCCCCCGGGCCGCCTCCACACAGACTCCTCCGTTCCCCGTCGATGCTGCAGCGAAGGATGCCGCAGAGAAGGATGCCGCAGAGAAGGATGCCGCAGAGAAGGATGCCGCAGCCGAGGCTGTGACCGTTCTCGACGCCGCTGCGCCCGAGACGGCAACGGTGACTCCGTCGCCGAGTGGCCGAACCGCAGCCGGCACCGCGAAGGCAGCCGGCGCGAAGACCGCCGCCCCGCGCAGACGCCCGGCCCCGCGCACGAAGGCGGCCGCCGCCGCCGCGTCTGCTGCGTCGGCCACGGCCTCGGCCCCTTCCACGCCCGACGCCGAGACCGAGGTCATAACGACGATGCGATCGACCCCGCTCGACCGCATCGAGGAGGCGTTCGCCCTCCACGCCGACGAACCGGCCACCGAACGCGTGATCGCCGACGAAGCCACCGTCGCCGAACCTGCATCCACTGCGCACACGGCTGCAGCAGACGACACGATCGCGGCCGCTGACGTCACGGTCGTTCGCGGAGAAGACGTGGTCGCCGACGAGACATCTGTCGACGACGAGTCGGCTGCCGGGCATCCGTTCGCCATCGCCGACGAGACCCACGCCGACGAGACCGACGCCGACGAGACCTTGGCCGACGAGACCTTCGCCGATGAGACTGAAACCGTCGAGCCCGTCGCCGACAAGACCTTCGCCGACGAGACCTTCGCCGATGAGACTGAAACCGTCGGGCCCGAAGCCGACGAGACTGAAGTCGTCGAGCCCCAGGCTCACGAGCGCTTCGCCAACGACCGCACGGTCGCCGAACCTGTGGCCACCGACGGCGCCGACCCCGAGGTGCCGACTGCGCCGAACGCGGCGCTCTCGCTCACGCACCTCGTGAAGCGGTTCGGCTCGACGATCGCGGTCGACGGCGTCGACCTCGAGGTGCAGCGTGGCGGCTTCTACGGAATCGTCGGCCCGAACGGCGCCGGCAAGACGACGACACTCTCGATGATCACCGGCCTCGTGCGCCCCGACGAGGGCGTCGTGCGCGTCGACGGCCACGACGTGTGGAAAGACGTCAGTGAGGCCAAGCGCATGATCGGCGTGCTGCCCGACAAGCTGCGCCTGTTCGACCGGCTCACCGGCCGCCAGCTGCTGCACTACTCGGGTTCGCTGCGCGGGCTCAAGGGCCAGACCGTGCGCGAGCGCAGTGATGAACTGGCCGAGGCGTTCGGCATTCAGGATGCCCTGAACCGCCTCGTCTCGGACTACTCGGCCGGAATGACCAAGAAGGTCGCCCTCGCGGCCTCGATGATCCATTCGCCCCGGTTGCTGGTGCTCGACGAACCGTTCGAGTCGGTCGACCCGGTGTCGGCCGACACCGTCACCGAGATTCTGCAGAAGTACGTCGCCGCAGGCGGAACCGTCGTGCTCTCGAGCCACAGCATGGACATGATCGAGCGCGTCTGCGACGGCGTCGCGATCATCGTGCACGGCCGGGTGCTCAGCAGCGGCAGTGTCGACCAGGTCAGGAACGGCTCGACCCTCGAAGACCGGTTCATCGAGCTCGCGGGTGGCCACAAGGCAGTTGAAGGCATGGAATGGTTGCTGAGCTCTTTAGACTGAGGCTCGCGCTTCTCAGCAACATCTTCACCGGCAGCAGGGCGCGCACGTTCGGCGTGACCGTCGGGCTGATCGCGGCCCTCATAGCGGTCATCGCCGTGTGCCTGCGCGCGATCGGCCTCGCCGACGCCGCCCCCGAGATGGCGCGCACCGACATCGTCGTCGCCGGGTCGGTGGTCGTTCTCGCGTTCGCGATCGTTCCGCTCATTCTGCAACGCGCCGACCCCGTCGACCCGCGCCGCTTCGGCTTCTTCGGCATCGCGCCACGCACGCTGGCGATCGGCCTGGCCGTCAGCGCCTTCGCGGCGCTGCCGGTCGTCGCCGTGACCCTGTTCGCACTGTCGAGCATCGTGACCTGGTCGAACGACGTGGGGCTGGTGCTGCTCGCGATCGTCGGCGCTGCGCTCGCGGTCGCCACGTGCATCCTGTTCGGTCGGCTGTCGTCGTCGCTCGCGGCGTTCCTGCTGTCGACCCGGCGTGCCCGAGAGATCGCGGGCGTCATCGGGGTGCTGATTCTCGTGCTGCTCGCTCCCGCCGTGGTGCTCGCGCTGAGCGTGAACTGGGGCGCATCGGGCGAGAGCGTGGGTGAGAGTGTGGCGGCCCTCGCCGGCTTCACCCCGTTCGGCGCGGCCTGGGCCATTCCCGCGGCGGCGGCGACCGGAGACGCCGGCGCCGCCTGGCTGAGCTTCGCCATCGCCGCGATCACAGTGGTGGTGCTCTGGCTGGCGTGGTCGGCGCTCGTGGCGGTCATGCTGCAGTCGAACCGCAGCGACGACGAAAGAGCCGAGCCCGCGGGCCTCGGCTGGTTCGCGCGCCTGCCCTCGACGCCGACGGGCTCGATCGCCGCACGCAGTCTCACCTACTGGTCGCGCGACCCGCGGTACTTCGTGCCGCTGGTGATCGTGCCGATCGTGCCGATCGTCATGGCGATTCCGTTCGTGCTGGTGGCTTTTCCGCTGACGACCTATGCGCTCATCCCGCTGCCGGTCATGTGCCTGTTCCTCGGCTTCATGGTGCACAACGACATCGCGCTCGACAGCTCAGCCGTGTGGCTGCACATCGTTTCGGGCAAGCGCGGGCTCGCCGACCGGCTGGGCCGCATGGCGCCCGTGCTCCTGATCGGTCTGCCGCTCATCGGCATCGGCTCGGTCTTCACCGTCTTTCTCGCCGCGAACAGCGCCGCGCTGCCGGCGGTTCTCGGCGTCAGCACCTGCATTCTGTTCAGCGCGCTCGGCCTCGGCAGCGTCATCTCGGCCCGTTTTCCCTACGCAGCCACGAGGCCGGGCGACAGCCCGTTCGTGCAGCCCCAGGCGACCGGATCGACCTCGGCATTCGTTCAGGTGGGCACGGTCGTGGGCACGCTGCTGTTCTCGGTGCCGAGCCTGATGTTCGCCATCCAGGCGATCTCAGGTGACGCCGATGCGTACTGGATGTCGCTCTGGTGGGGCGTGGCGATCGGTGTCGCCGCACTGGTTCTGGGTGCCCTGGCCGGCGGTGCCGTGGTGAACCGCCGAGGGCCTGAGATTCTGGCGAGCTCACTGCGAAGCTGAGCCGCGAGCCGCCACCCTGCACGCTGGCCGGGCTACAATTTTTGCATGTACATTTCGCCCCGAGCATCCATCGCCGACCCCGGCGCCCCCGGCAGCCTCCCCGACGGCGGCGGAACGGCGACCCTCGAGCGTGAGCTCGAAGAGATGCTCGAGAACGAGCATGTCGAGCCCGGCGATCACGAGCGCTTCTCGCACTACGTGCAGAAAGAGAAGATTCTCGAGTCGGCCATGACCGGCAAGCCGGTGAAGGCGCTCTGCGGCAAGAAGTGGGTGCCGGGCCGTGACCCCGACAAGTTTCCCGTCTGCCCGACCTGCAAAGAGATCTACGAGAAGATGCAAGACGAGTGATGCGCCACCCAGGGGCAACGCGAACGCGGCGCTAGGGCGTCGGCGCCGTCACATACTCGGTCGGGATGACCGGCTCTCCGCCGCGCGCCAGCCGGAACGCCTGCTCGGGCAGCTCCCGCACGACCCGCGCGTGGTGCTCCCTGGCCGCCTGAACGCCCTGCGGCCCGACGAACCGCTCGTCGATGACGCCGTTCTGCACCAGCACCTCGCCGAGCAGGCGTGATTTCGTCGGCTCGGCCCCGTCGACGTCGGAGTCGATGTAGAGCACCTCGGCGGTGGCCAGGCCGTCGGAGCCGAGCCGGCGCAGTGCGATCTTGCGCCCGCCGACCGAGGTCTTCTTGGCCGATCGCTTCGCCACTGACACCCACGAGCCGTCGTCGTCGGTGTGAGCGACGAGCTTGTAGACCATTCCGGCCGCCACCGAACCGCTGCCGGTGACCACCGAGGTGCCGACCCCGTACGAGTCGACGGGGGTGCCCGAGAGCGCCGCGATCGTGTACTCGTCGAGGTCGCTCGTCACCGTGATCTTCGTGTCGGTGTTACCGAGAGCATCCAGTCTCGCCCGCACCGAGGCCACCAGCGCAGGCAGGTCGCCCGAGTCGAGCCGCACCGCACCGAGCTCACGGCCGGCCACGCGCACGGCCAGGTCGGCGCCCGCGTCGACGTCGAAGGTGTCGATGAGCAGGGTCGTGCCTGGGCCCATCGAGGCGACCTGTGATTCGAACGCCTCTTCTTCGGTGTCGTGCAGCAGAGTGAACGCATGCGCGGCGGTGCCCATCGTGGGCACGCCCCAGCTGCGGCCGGCCTCGAGGTTCGAGGTGGCCGAGAACCCGGCGATGTACGCGGCCCGCGCGGCGGCCACGGCAGACCGCTCGCCGGTGCGCCGCGAGCCCATCTCGGCCAGTGGCCGCCCGGCCGCAGCCGAGACCATGCGCGCCGCCGCGCTCGCCACCGACGAGTCGTAGTTGAAGACGCTCAGCAGCAGCGTCTCGAGGATGACCCCCTCGGCGAACGACGACTCGACCGTGAGAATCGGCGACCCGGGAAAGTACAGCTCACCTTCGCGGTACCCGCGAATGGTTCCGCTGAACCGGTAGTCGGCGAGCCAGTCGAGCGTGGGCGCACTCACCACGTCGTTCTGCCGCAACCAGTCGAGCTCGGCCTCGCCGAACCGGAAGTCGCGCACGAGTTCGAGGGCACGACCGGTGCCCGCCACCACGCCGTAGCGGCGATCGTGCGGCAGCGACCTGGCGAACACCTCGAAGAGGCACGAGCGCCCTGCGGTGCCGTCGCGCAGGGCGGCGTCGAGCATGGTGAGCTCGTAGCGGTCGGTGAGGAGGGCGGTCGATGGCGCCGCGGCAGGTGTCGAACTCACCCTGCCGAGCCTACGCCCGTGCCCGCCAGCGACCGGTCAGGCGAGCCGTATAAGCTTGACGCCCGTGAGCGACGCACCGATTGGCATCTTCGATTCCGGTGTCGGCGGTCTCACCGTGGCCCGCGCCATCCGCGACCAGTTGCCAGGGGAGTCGCTGCTCTACGTCGGCGACACCGCGCACTCGCCCTACGGCCCCAAGCCGCTCGCCGAGGTTCGTGAGTATGCCCTCGCTGTGCTCGACGACCTCGTGGCGCAGGGCGTCAAGATGCTCGTCATCGCCTGCAACACGGCCTCCGCTGCAATGCTGCGGGATGCCCGGGAGCGGTACACGCTGCCCGTGATCGAGGTAATCCAGCCCGCCGTTCGGGCGGCCGTTCGCGCCACCCGCAATAACCGCGTCGGCGTGATCGGAACGCTCGGCACCATCAACTCCCGCTCGTACAACGACGCCTTCGCCGCCGCGCCGCACCTCGAACTGTTCAGCGAGGCCTGCCCGCGGTTCGTCGACTTCGTCGAGGCGGGTGACACGTCGAGCCCTGAGCTGCTCTCGGTCGCGGCCGAATACCTGGCGCCGCTGAAGCGGGCTGGGGTCGACACGGTGGTGCTGGGATGCACGCACTATCCGTTTCTGAAGGGCGCGATCGGCGTGCTGATGGGCGACGGCGTCTCGCTGGTGTCGAGTGACACCGAGACGGCCAACGATGTGTATCGCGAACTGGTGGGCCTGGGCATCCAGCGCACCAGCCGAACGGCGCCGAGCTACCGCTACGAGGCCACCGGCGAGAGTGCCGACGAGTTTCTGCGCCTCGCCCACCAGTTTCTCGGCCCCGAAGTGTCGCGCGTCGACCTCGTCGAGACCGGAGTCATCTCACTGCCGCCCCTTCTCAAGGAGACCCCATGACCGACCACTCGCACGCAGGGCAGGCCAGCTCAGCGCAGATCGGTGCCGAGAGCACCACGGTGCGCACTGACGGGCGCCGCATAGACGACCTGCGCGACGTCACCATCGAGCGGGGCTGGAGCACGCAGGCCGAGGGGTCGGCGCTCATCTCGTTCGGCAACACGAAGGTGCTCTGCACCGCGTCGTTCACGAACGGCGTGCCGCGCTGGATGTCGGGCAAGGGCAAGGGCTGGGTCACCGCCGAGTACGCCATGCTGCCCCGGGCGACCAACAGCCGCACCGACCGTGAGTCGGTCAAGGGCAAGATCGGCGGCCGCACCCACGAGATCTCGCGGCTGATCGGTCGCTCGCTGCGGGCCGTCGTCGACTTGAAGGCGCTGGGCGAGAACACCATCGTGATCGACTGCGACGTGCTGCAGGCAGACGGCGGCACACGCACCGCCGCCATCACCGGCGCGTATGTGGCCATGGTCGACGCCATCGAATGGGCCCGCGGCAAGAAGTTCATCGGGCAGAAGGCGAAGCCGCTGATCGACAGCGTCTCGGCGGTCTCGGTGGGCATCATCGACGGTGAACCGATGCTCGACCTGGCGTACGTCGAAGACGTACGCGCCGAGACCGACATGAACGTCGTGGTGACCGGGCGCGGACTCTTCGTCGAGGTGCAGGGCACCGCCGAGGGCGCACCGTTCGACCGCGCCGAGCTCGACTCCCTGCTCGACCTCGCCCTGACCGGCACGGCCGAGCTCGCACGGGTGCAGCAGCTGGCCCTGAACCTCGACGATTGACGGCAGAATGACGATCAGGGTGGTTCTGGCCACGCACAACCAGCACAAGGTCGAAGAGTTCCAGGCACTGCTCGGTGAGAGCCTGCCCGACCTCGAGATCGTCGCCTACGATGGCCCCGAGCCCGTCGAAGACGGCGTCACCTTCGCCGAGAACGCCCTCATCAAGGCCCGGGCTGCGGCGGCGCACACCGGCCTGCCGGCCCTCGCCGACGACTCCGGGCTCTGCATCGATGTCTTGAACGGCGCCCCCGGCATCTTCTCCGCACGCTGGGCCGGCCACGGCAGGGGAGACGCGGCGAACCGCGACCTGCTGCTCGACCAACTGGGCGACGTGCTCGACGAGCATCGCGGCGCGGCGTTCGCCTGCACGATCGCGCTGGTCGTGCCCGAGCCGGGCGGTACGGATGCCCCCGCCGTCGAAGAGACCGTCGAGGGCCTCTGGCGCGGCCGACTGGCCCGCCGGGCCAGCGGGTCGAACGGTTTCGGCTACGACCCCCTGTTCATTCCCCACGGCCTTGCCGTGACGGCCGCCGAGCTCTCGCCGGCTGAGAAGAATGCGATCAGTCATCGCGCGATCGCGCTCGCGGCGGCCGTTCCCGTGCTGAGACGGGCCTTCGAGGCGACGACCAGCTGACCCACGGCAGACCTTCGGCGCACGCATAGCCCGTGCACAGTCTCGAGTCGCAGACTCGAGGTGGAACGGAGGCGGCGGTGATGATGAGAACGTCGAAACTGCGAACGGCACTGAGCGTGGCCGGTATCGTGCTCTCGGTCGTGGTCGGCTACAACACCTGGGCCCAGATCGAGCAGGTCAACGCCGCAGGCCCCACGCCGCCGTCGAACGGCGAACCGGCCGACGGTTCGGCCTGAGCAGCCGCCCCGGCCACCGCATGTTCGTCTAGTCTGTTAGCAATGAGCGGGCACGGCGAGGGTCACAGTCACGCGCACGGTTCGACGAACCGGGCGCGACTCGGCATCGCCATCGGCATCGTCAGCCTCGTGCTGCTCGTCGAGATCGGCGGCGCGGTCGTCAGCGGGTCACTTGCGCTGCTGGCGGATGCCGGGCACATGTTCTCCGACCTCTTCGGGTTGATCATCGCCCTCGTCGCCTCGGTGATCGCCCTGCGCCCGGCGTCAGACCGGCACACCTTCGGCTTTCAGCGCGCCGAAGTTCTGGCGGCGCTGCTCAACGGCCTGATCCTGGTGATCGTCGGTGTGTTCGTGGCCGTCGAGGGCGTCTCGCGCCTGCTCGCGCCCGAGACTGACCACGTGCAGGGCGGCATCATGCTCGTGATCGCCTCGATCGGCCTGGTGGCCAACGTGTGCGCTCTGCTGGTGCTGCGGGGCGGTGACACCGCCTCGTTCAACATGCGGGGCGCCTACCTCGAGGTGCTCGGCGACACCATCGGCTCGATCGCCGTCATCGTGGCGGCCATCGTCATCCTGGTCACGGGCTTCGTGCAGGCCGACGCCATCGCCTCGCTCGCCATCGCGGTGATGATCGTGCCGCGGGCCGTGATGCTGTTGCGCGATGTGGTCGCTGTGCTCATCCAGTCGACGCCGAAAGAGACCGACGTGCAGAAGATCCGGGAGCACATCCTCGGCACCGACGGCGTCACCGACGTTCACGACGTTCATGTGTGGGCGATCACGTCGGGCGAGCCGGTCTTCTCGGCGCACGTCGTGGTCGACAGCCAGATCTTCGCCGACGGTACTACAGGGCTCCTTCTTGATCGCCTCTCGGAGTGTCTGTCGCAGCACTTCGACGTGGGTCACTCGACGTTTCAGCTCGAACCGGCCGAGCATGCAGGTCACGAACACGAGCAGCATCGCTGACCGAGAGCCCGTCGAGGTGTCTGGCCTTCGAGATGGCCACCGCGATGATCGGAAAGAGCAGCACCGAGAGAGCACCCGCGCCGACGAGGCTGGCCTCGGCCTCCTTCGTCATGACTCCGTTGTTCACGCCGATCTCGGTGAGCGCCACCAGCAGCGGTAACGCCGTCGCACCGAAGAACACGAGCTCGAATCGTTCCCGCACCGGCAGTTCGGCGCGGTACCAGAACAGGGCCGGCGCGCCACGGATGAGCAGCATCGCGAAGAAGAAGATCACGAGCGGGGCCGGGTTGGCCATGATCGACGCGAGATCGAGCGTCATGCCCGAGTAGATGAAGAACAGCGGAATGAAGAAGCCGTAGCCGACCGCCTCGAGTTTGATCTCGAGAATCTCCGACCCGGCGGGCGACCAGCGGCGCAGCAGCATGCCGGCCGCGAAGGCGCCGAGCACGCTGTCGAAGCCGAACGCACTCGACACGAAGAGCAGCACGAAAAGCAGCGCGATCACCAGGCGCAGCACCAGCTGCGACGTCGAGTGCCGCCGCCGTTCGACGAGCTCGAGAAAGCTCGCCGGCAGCACGTTGAACTTCGCGAGCGAAGCGAGGGCGACCACGCCCAGGAAGATCACGAGCGCGATGAAGGCGGCGATCGTGCCGCGCGTGCCCAGGAAGAGCGCCATGGCGATGATCGGTGCGAGCTCGCCCACGGCACCCGCCGCGATGATGTAGCGACCGAACTTCGTGTCGAACATGCCGTGTTCTTTGAGGATCGGGATGAGCGTGCCGAGCGCCGTGGTGCTGAGGGCGATGGTCAGCACCACGGGTGAGTCGATGACCTTCAGCGCGAACAGCCCGAAGACCACGAGCGCAGCCAGCACGATCGTCGACAGCCACGCCCAGAGCGCGAGCTTGCCCGCCTTCTCGGCGAAGATCTTCGGGTCGAGTTCGTAGCCGGCCAGCAGGAAGAGGAAGCCCATGCCGATGGTCGAGAAGAGCGAGATGTCGCCGGGGTCGGCCGCATGCAGCACCGCGGGCCCGATGAGCACGCCGCCGACGAGCAGCAGCGCCACCTGGGGTATGCGGATGGGCCCCGGAATGAGGTCGACGATGAGCGGCGCCGCGGCGGCGACGAGAACGACGACGACCAGAGACGCGAAAGCCTCGTTCACGAGGGGCTACTCGGCGTTGCGGTTCTTGTCGTGGTGACGGTCGAACACCGTCGGGTCGAGCAGCAGCTCTTCGGCGGCACCCGTGGCCTCGACCACGTCGGCGTCGGCCGCGGCTGCCAGCTTGCGCGACTTGCGCGCCGACGAGACGGTGTGGATGACCGTCGGCACCAGCGTGATGACCACGACGGCCAGCAGCACGATGTCGATGTACTTCTCGGTGAAGGTGGCGACCACGGGGATCTGCCCGAGGAAGAAGCCGAGCAGCACGAACCCGCCGCCCCAGATGATGGCGCCGATCGCGTTGTACAGGCTGTACTTGCGGTAGTTCATCTTGCCGACGCCGGCCGCCACCGGCGCGAACGTGCGCACCACGGGAACGAACCGCGCGATGACCACGGCGAAACCGCCGAAGCGCTCGAAGAAGGCGTTGGTGCGTTCGACGTTCTTGATGCTGAAGAACCCCGACTCCTTGCGCTCGAACACCCGCGGGCCCGCCTTGCGCCCGATCAGGTACCCCACTTCTCCGCCGAGGAAGGCGGCCAGGGCGACGGCCGGCGCCACGAGCCAGATCGAGATGGCGATGCCGCCGGTCGAGTTCGGCTGGGTGCCGGCGAAGGTGAGCAGGCCGGTGAAGAACAGCAGCGTGTCGCCGGGCAGCACGAAGCCGACCAGCAGACCCGTCTCGGCGAAGATGATGAAGCAGATGCCCAGCAGGGCGAACGGCCCGAAGGAGTGGATGAGCGTGTTCGGGTCGAGCCACGGGATGAGCGCGGTGTGCATCGGGGTCAGGCTCCAGTCACGAGGGTCGAGGGCGTTGGCGTGCGGGAGAAGGGACTTGAACCCTCACGCTCGAAAGCACAGGTACCTAAAACCTGCGTGTATACCGATTTCACCACTCCCGCAGAGAAACACCCCCAGTGTAATGGGTGACAGTGTAACGGGTCAGCGCGCGAGTTTTCGGGGAACGTAGCGGGGAACAGTGCGCAGCAGCACCCCCGCGCCGACGAAGCCGAGCAGCCCCATCAGACCCACAGCGAGCGGCAGCGAGGCGAGGGCGACGACCAGCGCGATCACAAGGGGTGCGGCGGCGGTGCCCGCGTCGCTGGTGAACCGGAAGGCGCCGAGGAAGGGCGCAGGGTTGGCCGGCGGGGCGAGGTCGGCGCCGAGGGTCATCATGATGCCGCTGCCGATGCCGTTCGAGAACCCGAGCAGAACCGTGATCACGATGAACCAGGCGATCGCGCCGGGCAGATCGTGGGTGAACGCGAGCACCACGAGGCAGAGCCCCATGCCGGTCATCGACGGGATGGCACTCCACAGCCGGCCGAACCTGTCCATGATCTGCCCGCTGGTGTAGAACAGGCCGAAGTCGATCGCCCCGCCGATGCCCACGATCAGCGCGGTGTTCGCCTCGCCGAGCCCGAGGCTGACCGCCCAGAGCGGCAGGATGACCGTTCTGCTCGCTCGCAGTGCGCCGACGATGGCCACACCAGAGCCGAGCCGCAGCAGCAGCCCGCGGTAGGCGTAGAGCGTCGTGAACAGCCCGGCGGCCTCGTCGGCCACGAACGTCTCGCCGGCATCCGGTTTAGCCAGTTTCTCGGTGGGGTCGGGCACCACGAGCAGCAGCACGATCACCGCCAGGGCGCAGAGCCCCTGAATCCAGAACACCGACTGCGAGGTGCCGCTCAGGGCGATGATCGCGGCGCCGAGAAAGGGCCCCGCGAACCAGCCGAGCCGAAAGGTGCCGCCGAGGGTCGACAGCGCCCTCGCCCGGTACTCGATCGGTACGAACGTCGTCATGAAGGCGTGCCGGGCGAGGGCGAAGACCGCAGCGGCCAACCCGATGAAGAAGATGCCGATGCCGAACAGAAGGGGAGCGGTTGCGAGCATGCAGAGCACGGTGGCGACGATGGCGAGGCATGCGGCATAGATCATGGCGCGGCGCTCGCCGATACGGCTGACGACCCAGCCGCTCGGAATGTCGCCGGCGAGCTGCCCGAGCATCGTCATGCCGGCGATGAAGCCGGCGACGGCGAGCGTGGCGCCGAGGTTCGAGGCGATCGCGGGGATGACGGGGATGACCGAGCCCTCGCCGATGGCGAACAGCAGCGACGGCACAAGGGCCGGGAGAGCGATCGATCGGTACGTGAATGCCGGCTCGATAGTACTCATTTGTTAAGCAGTTTACGCGGGGTGGGTGGTCAGCAGGCGCGGGTACGATGGATGACCGTGCTAGAACTTGACCTCTCAGAGCAGATCGCGGCCCTCCGCTCGACCTTCAGCGACATTCGAACGGTCGTCGATGTCGACGGTCTCGAGGCGCAGATCGCCGACCTCAGCGAGCAGGCGGGTGTGCCCGATCTGTGGAACGACACCGACAAGGCCCAGAAGGTCACCAGCGCGCTGTCGCACCGGCAGGCCGAGCTCGCCAAGATCCGCAGCATCGACTCGCGACTCGACGACCTCGAGATCATGGTCGAGCTGGCCAACGACGAATCAGACGAGACGTACGTCGCCGAGGCCCAGGCCGAGCTGGCCAGCCTCACGAAGGTGCTCGGCGAGCTCGAGGTGCAGACCCTGCTGAACGGCGAATACGACCCCCGGGCGGCGGTCGTCACCATCCGTGCCGGTGCGGGCGGCGTCGATGCGGCCGACTTCGCCGAGATGCTGATGCGCATGTACCTGCGCTGGGCCGAACAGCACGGGCATCCCACCACCGTGCTCGACACCAGCTACGCCGAAGAGGCGGGCATCAAGAGCGCCACGATCGAGATCGACTCGCCCTACGCCTTCGGCACCCTGTCGGTGGAGGCCGGCACCCACCGCTTGGTGCGCATGAGCCCGTTCAACTCGGCAGGCAAGCGCCAGACCAGCTTCGCCGCGGTCGAGGTCGTGCCGCTGATCGAGCAGACCGATGTGGTCGAGGTGCCCGAGAGCGACATCCGTGTCGACGTCTTCCGGTCGTCGGGCCCGGGCGGCCAGTCGGTGAACACCACCGACTCGGCGGTGCGCATCACGCACCTGCCCACCGGCATCGTCGTGAGCTGCCAGAATGAGAAGAGCCAGATCCAGAACCGGGCCGCGGCCCTGCGCGTGCTGCAGTCGCGTCTGCTGCTGCTGCAGCGTGAGCAGGAGAACGCCACGAAGAAAGAACTGGCCGGCAACATCACCGCCAGCTGGGGCGACCAGATGCGCAGCTACGTTCTGGCGCCCTACCAGATGGTCAAAGACCTGCGCACCGACTACGAGGTGAACAACCCCACCCACGTGTTCGACGGCGATCTCGACGGGTTCATCTCGGCGGGCATCCGCTGGCGCAAGCGCAAGCAAGACTGACGCGCCGCTCGCTGGTTGAGTAGGCCTGCACAGCGGGCCGTATCGAAACCGACGCCAGGTTTCGATACGCGTCGCTGCGCGTCGCTACTCAACCAGCGGCTTTCAGGCTTCTCCAAGCCTTCGGATTGGGCGCGTCGCTGTGGCCCGATGCGCGAACCGCTGCTTAGGCTCGTCACGAAATGATTCGATTCGACCAGGTATCCAAGATGTACAAGGGCACGGCGAAGCCGGCGCTCAACTCGATCGACCTCGAGATTCTGCGCGGCGAGTTCGTCTTCCTCGTCGGTGCCTCGGGGTCGGGCAAGTCGTCGTTCCTGCGGCTGGTGCTGAAGGAAGACCGGCCCACCGGCGGCAGCATCCACGTGCTCGGGCAAGACCTCGGGTCGATCTCGTCGCGAAAGGTGCCCTACTTCAGGCGCAACCTCGGCGTCGTCTTCCAGGACTTCCGGCTGCTGCCGAACAAGAACGTGTTCGACAATGTCGCCTTCACGCTGCAGGTGATCGGCAAGTCGCGCGGCTTCATCCAGGAGGCAGTTCCGGATGTTCTGCAGATGGTCGGGCTCGCCGAGAAGGCCAACCGGCTGCCCCACGAGCTCTCGGGCGGTGAGCAGCAGCGCGTGGCCATCGCCCGCGCGGTGGTGAACAAGCCCGCCATTTTGCTCGCCGACGAGCCGACGGGCAACCTCGACCCGGTCACCAGCGCCGGCATCATGAACGTGCTCGACCGCATCAACGCCGGCGGCACCACCATCATCATGGCCACCCATGACAACGCCATCGTCGACCAGATGCAGCGCCGCGTCGTCGAACTCGTCAGCGGCTCTGTGGTGCGCGACGACCGCGAGGGCGGCTATGGCGTCACCACCGAGGTCAGCCTGCAAGACAGCGGCATGACGGCCGAGATCACCCGGCCCGACCCGCTCTCGCTGCGCATGCAGGCCACGGGTGCCATCGAGCGACCGCTGGTCACGGCGGCCACATCGGTTCCCGCTGCCGCCGCGGCCTCCTCCACCGCGCCCGCCGCCCCGTCGACGAGTGGCACGACGACCGCGACCATCGAGCCCGGTGTCCCCGCCGCGGCAGCCGCCGCAGCACCGGCTCCGGCTCCGGCCCCGTCGTTGCCGGTCGTGCCGCGCGTTCCCACCTCGGGTATCCCCACTTCGGGCATCCCCGTCTCTCGCCTGCCAGAAGACGAACCGCTGTTCTTCCCGCCGGCCCAGAATGACGTGCTGCCCGCCGCAGAGGCGCCCGCCGGGGCCGCCGAGGTGGTCGACCCGACGACCGGGCGGCTCGTGCCCGAGCATCCCGAACCCGCAGCAGACCCCGTCGAAGACCTCACCACCGGGCAGATCAGCCTCGCCGAGAAGCTCGGCCTGCGCGCGCCCGGGGCGAGCCACGATACCTCTGCCGACCAGAATGTGGGCCCCACGTCGTGAGATTCGCGCTCATCCTCGGCGAGGTCGGCACCGGCCTGCGTCGCAACATGGCCATGGTCATCTCGGTCGTGCTCGTCACCTTCATCTCGCTCACCTTCGTGGGTTCGGCCATTCTGCTGCAGATGCAGATCGGCCAGATGAAGGGCTACTGGTACGACAAGGCGCAGGTCGCCGTCTACATGTGCACTGCCACCTCCGGCAGCGCCAACTGCGCGAACGGCGAGGCCACCGACGACCAGATCGCCGCCGTCGACGCCATGCTCAAGGGCTCGACCCTCGCCCCGTTCATCAAGACCTACGAGTTCGAGAACCATGAGCAGGCCTACGAGAAGTTCAAGGCGCAGTTCGCCGGCAACGACGTGGCGCAGTACGTGACGCCCGACCTGCTGAACCAGACTTTTTGGATCAACATGGTCGACCCGCAGCAGTCTGACGTGCTCGTCGAGAGCCTGTCGACCCAGCCGGGCGTCGACAGCGTGGTCGACCAGCGCAGTTACCTCGAGCAGATCTTCAACATCCTCAACGCGGCGAGCTACACCGCCATCGGCATCGCGGTGCTGATGCTCGTGGCCGCCGTGCTGCTGATCGCCACCACGATCAGGCTGTCGGCGTTCTCACGCAGGCGGGAGATCGGCATCATGAGGCTGGTGGGGGCATCCAATCGGTTCATCCAGACGCCATTCATTCTCGAGGGCGTGATCGCCGCGCTCATCGGATCGGTGCTGGCCGGCGCGACCGTCTGGGCGATCGTGCACTTCTTCGTGCAGGGCTATCTGCAGGAGTCGCTGCCCCTCACCGCCTTCGTGACGGTTCAGGATGCCCTGTGGATCGTCGCTCCGATTCTGGTGGTGCTCGGGGTGCTGCTCGCCGCCGTCTCGGCCAAGTTCGCCATCACCAGGTACCTGCGCGTCTGAGTCTCGGCCGCAGCCGTGCTGGCGCCCGACCCGATGGGTGGCGGCGCAGGCACGTCACGGGCGGCGGTCGCGCGGGCGTCCCGGGTCAGAGGTGGTCGCGTGCCCACATCGCAGCGCTGGTGCGATCGGCCACGCCGATGCGGCGGAAGAGGTTGCTCACGTGCACCTTCACCGTGCGCTCGGAGATGCCGAGCCGCGTGCCGATCTGTTTGTTCGACAGACCCTCGGTGATCAAGCGCAGCACCTGGCCCTCGCGCCCGCTCAGCTCGTCGCCGCCGGCGCCGCCGCTGGTGCCCGAGAGGGAGCCGGAGCCCTGGTCGCCGGCGGGGGAGTCGGGCCCGCCCCGGGTGGGCGGCCTCGCGCCGTCGGCGGGGCGCTGCATGAGGGCGCGAGCCACCCGGGGGTCGAGCGGAGCGTCGCCCCGCGCCGCCGACCGCACCGCGTCGAGCAGCACCGTCGGCTCGCTGTCTTTGAGCAGGTAGCCGACCGCTCCGGCCCGAACGGCATCGCGCACCCGGGCCTGATTGTTGAACGAGGTCAGAATGACGACGGCGGCTGTCGGATGCACGGCCAGCAGCCGGCGCGTCGCCTCGACGCCGTCGATGCCGGGCATCGACAGGTCCATCAGCACGACGTCGGGGCGCAGGGCTGTCGCCAGCCGAACCGCGTCGTCGCCGCCGGCCGCCTCACCGACCACGCTCAGGTCGGCCGCGTTGGCCATCAGCGTGGCCAGCCCCGCCCGCACCAGGGGGTGGTCGTCGACGAGCAGAACGGTGATCGCCGTCGGGATGACGGGCTGGCCGCCCGGCAGCCCCGGCACGCCACCTGGAACGCCCTGAACGCCGCGCGGCACGCCTGCCACGCCCGGCGCATCCGGCGGGGTGTTCGTCGCGTCGGTCACGGGCGCTCCACTCGCAGCAGCCACTCCGTGCCGTGCCCGGGGCTCGTGCGCAGCCGCAGCTGGGCCCCGGCGTCAGAGGCGACATCGCGCAGCACGCGCAGCCCGAAGTGGCGTTCGCCGCCGGCGTCGAGGTTGGCGCCCGCGTCGAAACCGACGCCGTCGTCGACGATCGACAGTTCGACCGCCTTCGGCGTCTGGGTGAGCCGTACCAGCACGTGCGACGCCGAGGCGTGCTTGGCCACGTTGGCGAGCGTCTCGTGCGCGACGCGGTAGACCAGTCGCTCGGTGTCGCTGTCGAGCGACGCCACGTCGGCGATGTCGAGCGTCACCTCGACGTCTCGGGCCCGCAGCGCGGTCGCGAGGTCGGTGAGCGCGGCCGCCAGCCCCTCGATCGACAGGCTCGGCGGGTAGATGTCGACCAGCAGCGTGCGCAGGCCGCCGATGCCGCCCCGAACCGTCGCCGCCACCGCCCGCAGCTCGCCAGCGAGCCGCTCGTCGTGCGGCTCGGTGCGCTGCGCGAGCCCGGTCAGGGTGAACGAGGTGGCCACGAGTTCCTGCACCACCCCATCGTGCAGCGTGCCGGCGATGCGGCGGCGTTCGGCCTCCGAGGCGTCGAGCGCCCGTTCGAGCAGCGCCTCGCGCTGCACCTGTTCCCGACGCAGCCGGCTGATCAGGCGCCAGAACAGCGGAATCAGAAGCAGCACCAGCAGCACCAGGCTGCCCAGCGTGATGGCCGCGAACCCGCCCCAGAGCTGGGCGGTTCTGGCGTCGACGTCGCTGTATTCGAAGTACGTCTCGAAGAGCACCGGATGCCCGTCGGGCAGGTTCACCCGCCGATACGCCTCGAGCAGCTTTCCGCCGGGCTGCTCGTATACGTTCTCCGGCGCGCTGAGGTTGCTCACCTCTGCCCGAACGCCGTCTCCGGCGAAGGCCTCGAGTTCGTCGTCGCCCAGCTCGAACGATCGGCCGATGAGCCGCGGTTCGTCGGAGTACAGAATGCGGCCATCCGTCGACCAGATCTTCACCCGCACGATCGAGGGGCTCAGCACGTGGTTGCGCACGACCTCGTCGATCGTGGCCAGGGCGGCGGGGTCGCCGGTCTGCAGAGCGTTCGGTATCGCCGGGGCGATGAGGGTCTGCGCCACCAGGTCGGTGGTCTTGGCGTCATCGCTGACGGCTTCGCTCTCGGCCAGCGCCCGGGCCGCCGCCACACCGATCACGGCGACGACGCAGATGACGACGAGCGACAGCACCACCACCAGGGCGATGACGCGATTGCGGTTGAACGGGGTATCGGGTGAGCGCATGCGCCCACCCGATACCACCCGCCAGCCGGGGCCAGCCTGTGCTGCCGATTCACCCATTGTCTCCATTGTGGTGGGTGGCGGCGTCATCGTCGTGCTGTCAGCCACCGATCGGCGTCGGGTCGGTGGGGTTCGGCGGCACCGGGAGCGATCCGCGGATCTGCTCCTGCGCCTGGCACTGGCTGGTGCAGTTGCTCGCACCGAGCGACAGTTCGATCGCGTCTTCGCCGAGCACGCCGCCGAGGCGGCCGCCGGGCTGAACGATCCACTTCGTCACGGTTCCGCTCTGGAAGGTCTTGGTGGCGACCTGCGGGCTGTCTTTGCCGAGCAGCATCTGGTGGGCGCCCGCGCCCGACGTCACCGCGTCGGTGCCGTCACCGAAGTTGACCTTGTTCGTGAACGGGTTCACGAAGTAGAAGATGCCCGGGGCGAGGGTGTGCACGAACTCCACCGGTACCGCGAACTCGGTCTCGAGCTGGAAGATGCCGCCCTGGGCGCCGTCTTTCGCCTGCACCTTGACCTTGCCGGCCGCCGTGGTGAAGAGCACCGTGAGGGTGTCGTCTTTCAGCTCGAGGCTCTTCAGCGTGGTGCCCGAGCGCTGGGCGGCGGTGAGGGTCGGAACCTTCGAGGCGAAGATCGCCGTGGGCTTCGTGACCATGCGCTGGGCGTCGGGTGCACCGGTGAGCGTGTAGTTGTACACGCCCAGGGTGGTCGGGCTGATGTCGAATCCGACGTTCACGCCGCGCACGGCGATGGTGCTCGTCACCTTCAGGTTGTCGAGCTTGACGTCTTTGCCGGAGGCGGGGTTGTAGGTGGTGCCGTTGACCGTGACGCTGAAGTCGCCGGTGGTGGCGGCGGTCTTCGCCGAGGCCGGAGCCGCGAGGGCGACCGAGCCGGTGACGACGGCAGCCGCGACGAGCGCCGCAGTGCCGGCGAGGCCGAGCTTACGTTTGAGTGACATTCGAGTGCCTTTCGAGAGCAGATGTGGGAGCGGCCGAACACCGTGCATGTTCGTGACTGAACTCTCTCGTGCGGCCGAAGCCCCGGCAATGCGACGTTGGTACTAGTACTCGCTCGTGGTGACCCGGGGGCGTGCGGTTCGATAGACTAGTGGGCTGCCGCGGGCATCCGCCCGGGCATCCACCACTCCACAGAACCGACCAGCCAGGAGCAACCGTGCCACGCGAACGCGGAGAGAAGGTCGTCGCGACCAACCGCAAGGCGCGCCACGACTACACCATCGAAGACACCTACGAGGCGGGCCTGGTGCTCACCGGCACCGAGGTCAAGTCGCTGCGCGCCGGGCGTGCGTCGCTCGTCGACGGCTACGGTTACATCGACGGCGGGGAGGCGTGGCTCGACGCCGTGCACATCCCCGAGTTCAACCAGGGGTCGTGGAACAACCACCCGCCGCGCCGCAAGCGCAAGATGCTGTTGCACAAGGCGCAGATTCTGAAGATCCACAACAAGGTCAAAGAGGGCGGCTACACCCTGGTGCCGCTGCGGCTGTACTTCAGCGACGGCAAGGCCAAGGTCGAGCTCGCGGTGGCCAAGGGCAAGCGCGAGTACGACAAGCGCCAGACCCTGCGCGAGCGGCAGGACAAACGCGAGGCCGACCGCGCCATGGGCACCCAGCGCAACCTCGGCGACTGACCGCCGCTCTCAGCACGACGCGTGCGACGGGGCCCAGACGGGCCAGACGGGACGGGTCAGACGGCCCAGACGGGCCAGACGGGACGGGCCAGACGGGCCAGACGGGTCGGTCGGATCAGACGTCGAGCGTGGTGCCCGTGAGCTGTTCGGCGGCCGACCAGAGTTCTGAGGCGGTGCGGATGTCGCGTGAGCGGTTGCGCGCCCGCACCACGATCGGGCTGCCCTTCAGCTGGCGCCAGCCGTCGGGCCCCCAGTACTCTCCGCCGCGGGCCACCGGGTCGGCGGCGGCGCGGACGACCGGCAGCGCGCCGGCGTCTTTGCCGTGCGCGAACGATCGCAGGGCGGTACGCACGAGCAGGTTCGCGGGCTTGCCGTTGCTGATGCCGGGCCGGGCCGCGCTCAGCTCGTCGAGCGCGAATCCCGGATGAGCGGCCAGGCTCGACACGGGCAACTTCGCCCGGCGCAGGCGCCGGTCGAGCTCGAAGGCGATGAGCATGGCGGCGAGCTTCGAGCGGCTGTAGGTGCGGAAGCTCGAGTAGTCGCGTTCGCTCATCAGGTCGTCGAGGTCGAGCTCGTTGAACTCGTGCGAGATGCTGCCGAGCGTGATCACGCGCGAGCCGGGGGTGTCGACGAGGGTGGGCATCAGCCGGGCGATCAGGGCGAAGTGGCCGAGCACATTGGTGCCGAACATCAGCTCGAACCCGTCGCGCGTGAACGAGCGGGGGGAGGCCGATGTCACGCCGGCGTTGGCGATGAGCACGTCGATGCGCGAGCCGGCCAGCTGCCCGGCCGCCTCCTCGACCGAGCCCAGGTCGGCGACGTCGAGCTTCAGCCAGCTCACGTCGCCGCGCGGGGCGCGCGACAGAATCGAGGCGATCGCCGAGGTGGCCCGCTGCTCGTTGCGGGCGGCGAGAACGATGGTCGCGCCGCGACGGGCGAGGAACTCCGCCGCCCAATAGCCGAGGCCGGCATTGCCCCCCGTGATGACGATGCGCCTACCGCTGAGCGAGGGGAGAAGGGCCGGGGTCCAGGGCGCAGTCGTCATGGGGCGAGATTAGTGCATATACTAGAGGGCTGCCTGAAAGGGCGGCGTGTGGGGCCGGTTCGCCGGGCATCCACCTGCGGTGAACAACAACTCAACAGCGCGTGACAGAGGCCCGAGACTCGCCCAGTTCGACAACGAACGCGGGTGTCTCGTTCAGGGGGATGATCGGTTTCGACATTGCCTGAGTGAGTGTGAGAAGCGGGTCGAGAATGCACAGTCATCTCGTAAACGATCTGTGCAAACAATAAGTGCCAAATCAAACAGCACTGTTCCGGCCGCCAAGGCCGCTTTCGCTCTCGCAGCCTAAGCTCCTTGTAGCCGTTTAAGGAACCGTCAGTCCGGGAATGCCCTCTACCCGGTGCCTGGCGTTATCTAGAGGGATTGCTTGTGCGTCGAGCCTCAGGGCGCACAAGGACATGCACTGAGACTGGGCCCGTCGATCTGGCTGCCGCTGGCAAAGATCGGGGCCGAGTAGAACGCTTTCAGTGGCTACGCCCGTAGAATGCACACGACCACAGCAGTGGACGGGGGTTCAATTCCCCCCATCTCCACCACCGGCCGCTGTCACGCGCTGTTCGAGCGGCCGCCCGTCCCCTTGGGGTGCGGGCGGCCCTTGTTGTGCCGCGCCGTGCCTAGGCCGCCGCTGCCACGCCGTCGAGGTAGCCGTTCGGGTTCAGCACGTACTTCGTCGCGGCGCCCGCGTCGAACTCGGCGTAGCCCTTCGGCGCATCCTCGAGGCCGATGGCCTTCGCGTTGACGTTCTTCGCGATCGACACCCGGTCGTGCAGTATCGCCATCATCAGGCCGCGGTTGTACTTCATCACCGGGCACTGCCCCGTGGTGAACGACAGCGACTTTGCCCAGCCGGTGCCGAGGCTCAGCGAGAGCGACCCCTTCTGTGCGGCTTCGTCGATGCCGCCCGGGTCACCCGTGACGTACAGGCCCGGGATGCCCAGCGCACCGCCCGCCGCCGTGATGTCCATGAGCGAGTTGAGCACCGTGGCCGGTGCCTCCTTGCCCGCGTCGTGCCCGTGGCCCTTCGCCTCGAACCCGACGGCGTCGACGGCGCAGTCGACCTCGGGCACGCCGAGGATCTGCTCGATCTGATCGGCCGGGTCGCCCTTCGTGAGGTCGACCGTCTCACAGCCGAAACTGCGGGCCTGCGCGAGGCGGTCTTCGTTCATGTCGCCGACGATCACCGCCGCGGCTCCGAGCAGCAGGGCACTGGTCGCCGCCGCGAGACCCACGGGCCCGGCGCCCGCCACGTAGACCGTCGAACCGACCCCCACGCCCGCGGTCACCGCGCCATGGAACCCGGTGGGAAAGATGTCGGAGAGCATCGTGAGGTCCATGATCTTCTCGAGGGCCTGGTCGCGATCGGGAAACTTCAGCAGGTTCCAGTCGGCGTACGGCACGAGCACGTATTCGGCCTGGCCGCCGACCCAGCCGCCCATGTCGACGTAGCCGTAGGCGCTGCCGGGCCGGTCGGGATTGACGTTCAGGCAGATGCCGGTCTTGCGTTCTTTGCAGTTGCGGCACCGCCCGCAGGAGATGTTGAACGGCACCGACACGAGGTCGCCGACCTTGATGAATTCGACACCGGGGCCGACCTCGACGACCTCGCCGGTGATCTCATGGCCGAGCACGAGATTGACCGGGGCCGTCGTGCGACCACGCACCATGTGCTGGTCTGACCCGCAGATGTTCGTGGCCACCGTGCGCAGAATGGCGCCGTGCGGCACCTTCCGCCCGATGTTCGCCGGGTTCACGCCCGGCCCGTCTTTCAGTTCGAAGGTCGGGTATTCGGTGTCGATCACTTCGACCGTGCCCGGCCCCTCGTAGGCGACTGCTCTGTTGGCTGACATTGTGGTCCTCCTTGACCCGCCGGGTTTCTGGTTGGACTCCCGACAGTCCGTACCCTAGGCGGCTGCCACGTCGGGGGGAAGGCCGTTGCCCGCCGGCAGTGCGGGGAGTAGAACCCGCCCTCGGGCGGGCGTCAGGGGCGGCCCGGCCGGCGGCTCGAGGCGGTGCGTGCGGCCGACCACACCAGGGCGACCGCGACGGCGACGAGGGTGCCGAGCAAGGTCTCGACGCCGCGGTCGGCGATGAGGGCGCTGGGATCGGTGGGGTGCGCCATGCTCACCATGACGAGCGCCAGCGGGGTGATGAAGATGAGCGCCACGCCGTAGTTGCGCAGCACCATCAGCTCGGCGACGACCTGCAGGGCGACCACGAGCAGAATGGCCCAGAGCCCGGCGGGCTGCAGCAGCAGCAGGCCCCAGGCGAGCACCAGGCCCACCAGGGTGCCGAGCACACGGTGGGTTCCGCGAACCATCGTCTGGGCGAGTTCGAAGGCGACCAGTGGCACGACGGCGGCCACCATCGCCCAGTACGGATGCCCGATTCCGAGCGCCGTCGACAGCGAACCCGCGACAGCCAGCGCCACGCCGAAGCGTGCCGCCGACAGCAGCGAGGCCCGCGACCTGAGCACGCTCGCGAGACGCGCCAGGGCCGCCGCGCCGGCCGTCGGGCCGCCCGAGCCACGCTGTTGCGTGGAGACAGCCTCACCCGGGGCTCGGCGCTGCACCGACTGCACCGACTGCGCCGACTGCGCCGACTGCACCGACCGCGCCGCCAGTGCGCCCACCTGGCCTACGAGCAGGGCGAAGACGGCGGATGCCGCACTCACGACCACCGCGATGACGATGCTGACCGCCGGCGCGTCGCCGAACCCCGAGCCCCCGGCGATCGAGGTCGCCGGGATCGACGCCACCGCGCACAGGGCGAAGACCGCGAAGAGCGGTCCGGGCGGAGTGAACCTGGCCGCCTGCGACAGCAGCGCGACCACCACAGCCCACACGCTCGCGATGGCGACCGTCAGCCATTCGCGCTGGGGCGTCAGGGCGATCGCCGAGCCGAGCACGACCGAGACCACCATCACGAGACCGGCCGTGGCCTGCATGCGAAGACGGGCGCCCTGGGCCACGTTGCGGCCGTACACCGAGGCGAACGCGCCGAACGCGCCGTAGACCGACCACTCGATGTGCCCGATGAGGAGGAGCACGACGAGGGGAACCAGCACCGACACTCCCACCCGCAGCGCGGCGCGCGGTGCACTCTCATCGCGGCCGATGCTCACGAGAGACCGGGTGAAGGTGGTGGCGGGGCGGGCTAAGTGTGTGGTCGACATCGCAACTATTTTACCAGTAAAATACTAGGATGAGCGAAGAGGCTTCGACAAGAGACAGCATCGACGAGTTGCGGGCCGAATGGGTGGCCGTGCATCCGCAGCTCGACACGAGCCCCGCCGCCACCATCGGCCGCCTGCTGCGTGTGGCCAAGCACGTCACTGCCCTCAGTGACGGCCGCCTCGCGGAATTCGGTATCGGCCGGGGCGAGTTCGACGTGCTCTCTGCCGTGCGCCGAGCCCCGGCGGCGCCCACCCCGTCGGCACTCGCGCACACTCTGCTCGCCTCGAACGCCTCGATCACGAAACGGCTGGTGCAGCTCGAGAAGGCGGGGCTCGCGCGCCGGCACCGCAGTGCATCCGACGGCCGGGTGGTCACGGTGACGCTCACGCCGGAGGGTCGCGAGCGCATCGACCGGGCCCTGCCCGCCCAGCTCGCCGTCGAGGCAGAGCTTGCCCACACGCTCACGGCCGCCGACCTCGCCCACCTCGAATCGAGCCTGCGGGCGCTGCTGCTCGCGTGCGAAAACGGCGCGTAACCTGTTCGTCTTCTTGCGTCGCTAGCGTGGGCCCATGCCCGAGAACACCGCGCCCCTGCTGACCGTCGTCAACGCCGTGATCATTCCGATGGCCGACGGCGTCGACTGGTTCAGGGGGTGGCTGACGGTGGGTGCCGACGGCTGCATCACCGGGCTCGGCCCGGGCGACCCGCCCGAGCCCGCAGGCGCCGGCAGCGCCGGCACCGTCGTCGACGCCCACGGCGCCTTCGTGGCCCCGGGTTTCATCTCGGCCCACAGCCACATCTTCACTTCGGGCATGCGCGGCATGACCCCGGGCGCCACCCTCTACGGCTGGGTTGGCACGCAGTCGCAGTTCATCTCAGGCGCGGGCGTCGACGACATCTACTGGTTCACACTGCACGGCTGCCTCGACTTCATCTCGAACGGCATCACCTCGGCATACAACTTCACCGATTCGCGAGTGGTCGGCCGGTACGACCCGGTGACCGACCGGCGCGAGATCTACGCGATTCGCGACGAGAGCTACCTGCGGCGACAGGTGGATGCCGCACGCGACTCGGGCCTGCGAGTGGTCACCTCGATCAGGCTCGACAGCGAGTTCCAGCCCGCCGACCGGGCCTTCGGGGTGTTCGCCGACGCCGTGGCCTACGTGCAGAGCGACGTTCCGGCCGACCTGGCTCTTGGCACCAGCGTGTTCGGCGCCGTGCAGTGGTCGGAGGCCGAGCAGGCCGCCCGCGACGAGGTGCGTGTGATGGATGCCCACGGCATCGGCAATCAGGCGCACTTTCTCGAGACCAGCGAGGCGCTCGACCAGCAGCGCGAGAAGTTCCGCTGGTACGACGACGCCGGTGCGCTGCGCGACGGCTTTCTGTTCGGGCACTTCGTGCACCCCGACGAGCAGATGGCGGCCCGAGCTGCCGCGTCGGGCAGCGGCATGGTGTGGCAGCCCACCTCGAACGGCCGCCTCGGCTCGGGCATCGCCGACATCGCGCGCTACCGCGACCTGGGTATGCCCATCGGCGTCGGGCTCGACGACCAGTCGTGCACCGACATCTCCGACCCGTTCCAGAACATGCGCATCGGCATGTACACCCAGCGGGCCGTGCACCAGGACGCCTCTGTTCTGATGCCGCGCGACATGATGCGCCTGCACACGCTCGGCTCGGCCGAGGCGCTCGGCGTCGCCGACCGGGTGGGCAGCCTCGAGGTGGGAAAGTTCGCCGACTTCGTGGTGGTGAACCCGTCGTCGCCCGACACCGGTCCGGTGTGGGATGTCTACGCCAGCTATGCGTTCGCCTGCGGCCTGCGCAACCTCGAGCAGGTCTACGTCGGGGGAGTGCTGGCGGCCGAGAACGGGCGCCCTGTGCATCCGCTCACCGCCGACGCCCAGGCGAACCTGCACGACCGCGTTCGCTCGGCGGCCGCGCGAACGGGCCTCGACCTGGCGTGGTGAGGCGGGCGTCAGTCGGCCTGGCAGGCGCCCGACGAGACCGGGGTGGATGCCCCCGACTCGCCGATCACGGGCTGTACCTCACTGAGCGTCAGTGCGTACCCGGTGTCACCGTCAGAGGTCGACCGGGCGAACACCACCCCGACGACGTTGCCCCCGCTGTCGAACAACGGACCGCCGGAATTGCCCGGCAGCACGGTTCCGCGCAGGGAGTAGATCTCGCGGGTCACCGTCTGCTGCCCGTAGATGTCGAGCCCGACGGCCTGCACCACCTGCCGCACGCGTGCGGTCGCCGTCGTGTAGGGGCCGTTCTCGGGGTAGCCGGCGACCACTGCGGAGTCTGAGGCACCGAGGTCTGAGCCGAGCGCAAGGGGCGAGACCCCGAGGCCCGACACGTCGAGCACGGCGAGGTCGCGCAGCGGGTCGTAGACGACCAGTGTCGCCGGCAGCAGGGCACCGGAGCCGTTGGCCTGCACGAAGATGTCGGTGCCGCCCGCCACCACGTGGGCGTTCGTGATGACGCGGTCGTCGGCCACGACCCAGCCGCTGCCCTCGGCGTCGTTGTCACAGTTGGGCGCCGAGGTGAGCACCTTCACCACGCCGGCGCGGGAGGCATCGACGGCGCCGGGAACGGTGGAATCGGGAGCCTGGGCGCCTGCGATGAACTCGGCTCCGTCGGCGAAGACGGTCGGAAAGCCGGCGCTGCCGAGCGCGCTGTCGAGGGTGCCGAGAGCGGCGGTCGCGGGCACGGGGGCGATGGCGTTCAGGGTGCTGACCACCTGCGACGAGTTGACCAGCTGGGTCGCCTGCAGCTGGCCCGTCGAGAGCAGGAAGCCGCCGGCGAGCCAGACGACGACCGCCCAGGCGAGGGCGCCCATCAGAGCGCCGCCGAGCGAGTCGATGCCGCGCACCACCCGCACCCGGCCGACGGCGCGACGGATGAGCGTGGCCGCGGCGCCGAGAACCGTCGAACCGATGACGATGCAGAGCACGAACACTGCGCCCGCGGCGATGGAGCGCTGCAGGGTGCTGGTCCAGCCGTACTGCACGAGCATGTCGACGATGGGCGGGGCGATCAGCGTGGCGACCCAGGCGCCGAGCGCGATGCCGACGAGCGACGCGGCCATGACGACGGCGCCGCGCGCCCAGCCGCCGGCGATCGCGAGCAGGGCGGCGACGAGGAGAACCAGGTCGACGGCGAGTTGCATAGCCTTCAATCTCTCGCGCCAAGCTGGGTGAAGGCTGCGCTCGCCGTGGCGCCAGGGCACCCTGCCCGTAACATGCTGTCAATCTGGGCGCGCTAGCGTTGTGCCTGTGACTATCGAAGACCGCCCCACCACAGGTTCAGAGCACAGCCGCAGCGCCATCAGCGACGAGGTCGATGAAGACCTGCGGGCCGACGTGCGGTTGCTCGGCGTGCTGCTCGGGCAGGTGCTGACCGAGTCGGGCGGCCCCGACCTGCTCGACGACGTCGAGAACCTGCGCGCCCTCTCGATCGGCGCGTTCGAACGAGCCAATCGCGCCGACGCCGGCTACAGCGCGTCGCTGGAAGACGCCGAGCAGTTCGTCGACTCCCTGACGCCCGAGCGCGCCGAGCAGGTCGCCCGCGCGTTCACCTGCTACTTCCACCTCAGCAACCTCGCCGAAGAGCACCACCGGGTGCGGGTGCTGCTCGCGCGCGACGCCGAGGGTGATGAGGCCGCCGCCGACTCGCTGGCGGCGGCGATCAACCGGCTCTCGGCCGAGGTGGGCGCCGACGAGACCGCCACCCGGCTCGCGAACCTGCGGTTCCACCCGGTTCTGACGGCACACCCCACCGAGGCGCGGCGGCGGGCCGTGGCATCCGGCATCCGCCGCATCAGCGAGCTGCTCTCTGAGCGAGACATCATCCAGCCCGGCACGCTGCGCCAGGCCGAGAACGACCGTCGCCTGAAAGAGGAGATCGACATTCTGTGGCGCACCTCGCCGCTGCGTACCACCCGGCCGACCCCGCTCGACGAGGTTCGCACGGCGATGAACATCTTCGACCAGACGCTGTTCCAGGTCGTGCCGAGCGTCTACCGGCTGCTCGACGACTGGCTGCTCGGCGAGAACGCCGGTGCCCGACCGGTGACGGCCCCCGCGTTCATGCGCCTCGGCAGCTGGATCGGCGCCGACCGTGACGGCAACCCGTTCGTCACCGCCGAGGTGACCAAGGCCGCCGCCGCCATCGCCTCCGAGCACATTCTGCTCGGCCTCGAACACGTCGCCACGCGCATCGGGCGCACCCTCACACTGGGCTCGGCCGACACCCCGGCCTCGGCCGAACTGGATGCGCTGTGGGCGCGCCAGCGCAGTTTCGCGGGCGAGGTGACCGCGCAGATCGGCACCCGTGCACCCAATGAACCGCACCGCCGGGTTCTGCTCGTCGTGGCCCAGCGCATTGCCGCCACCCGGCTGCGCAACGCCGACCTCGCCTACGCCACCCCCGACGACCTGCTCGCCGACCTGCGGGTGATTCAGAACTCGCTGCGGGATGCCGGTGCCGAGCGCAGCGCGAACGGCGAACTGCAGAACCTGATCTGGCAGGTCGAGACGTTCGGCTTCCACCTCGCCGAACTCGAGGTGCGCCAGCACTCGAAGGTGCACCGGCAGGCGCTGGCGAACATCCGATCGGGCGAGCCGCTCGAAGAGATGACCGTCGAAGTGCTCGACGTCTACCGCACCATCGCCTACCTGCAGAATCGGTACGGGGTGAACGCGTCACGCCGGTACATCGTGTCGTTCACCCAGTCGTCTGAAGACCTGGCGAACGTGTACGCGCTCGCCGAGGCGGCACTCGGGTCAGCCCAGGCCGCACCGACGCTCGACGCCATTCCGCTCTTCGAGACCTTCGACGACCTGCAGGCCAGCACCACGATTCTCGCCGAGATGATCGAGTTGCCGCAGGTGCAGGCGCGCCTGGCTGCGACGGGGCGCCGGCTCGAGGTCATGCTCGGCTACTCCGACTCGTCGAAAGACGTCGGGCCGGTGTCGGCCACGCTGGCGCTGTATTCGGCCCAGGCGAGAATCGCGCAGTGGGCGAAAGACAACGACATCGAGCTGACCCTCTTCCACGGCCGCGGGGGTGCGCTCGGCCGTGGCGGCGGCCCCGCGAACGAGGCCGTCATGGCGCAGCCGCCCGGCTCGGTGGAGGGCCGGTTCAAGCTCACCGAGCAGGGTGAGGTGATCTTCGCGCAGTACGGCGACAAGACCATCGCCGCCCGGCACATCGAGCAGATGGCCGCGGCGACCCTGCTCGCGTCGAGCCCGTCGAACGAGGAGGAGAACCGCGCCGCGACCGACGACTTCGCCGAGGTGGCGGCCACGATGGATGCCCGCTCGCGCGAGCGCTTCTACGAACTCATCAAGAGCGACGGCTTCGCCCCGTGGTTCGCGCAGGTGACGCCGCTCGAAGAGGTCGGCCTGCTGGCGCTCGGCTCGCGCCCCGCCCGCCGGGGGCTCTCGATCGAGTCGCTCGAAGACCTGCGCGCCATTCCGTGGGTGTTCGCGTGGACCCAGGCTCGTATCAACCTCACCGGCTGGTTCGGCCTCGGCTCGGCACTCGCGGCCGTCGGCGACATCGACCTGCTGCGCGACGCCTACGCCCGCTGGCCGCTGTTCACGGCGATGCTCAACAACGTCGAGATGTCACTGGCGAAGACCGACGACCGGCTCGCCCGGCGCTACCTGGCCCTCGGCGACCGCGACGACCTCGCCGGGCTCGTTCTCGACGAGATGGCGCTCACCCGCGAGTGGGTGCAGAAGACCACGGCGCACGACGAGCCGCTCGAGGGTCGGCCCGTTCTGCGCCGCGCCGTTCGGCTGCGCAGCCCGTACGTCGACGCGCTGTCGTTGCTGCAGCTGCGTGCGCTCAAGTCGATTCGGGCATCCGGCAGCGCCGACCCGGCCGACGAACCCCATCAGCTGCTGCTGCTCGCCGTCAACGGGGTCGCCGCCGGCCTGCAGAACACAGGATAGAACGCGTGCCGGTCGTGGCGGCGTTGGTCGGCGACGACGAGCGCGAGGCGGTGTGGCGCTACATCGAGCGCCAGTGGCCCGGGTACCGGAAATACGAACAGCAGTCGGGCCGCGAGTTGCGCATCTTCAGGCTCACGCCGGTGGCTGCCGGATGACCGTCAGAACGCCTCGCGCACGATCAGTTGAGCAGCTGCTGCCAGTTCGCGGGTACGTGGCCGGCGGGGCCGGGAACGGGCTGGTCGACCGGGTGGTGCACCGGGGGAGCAAGTGCGGGGCCCTCGGTGAAGTCGTTCGTGCGGTAGTTCCACATCCACGACTCGCCCGGTTCGAAGCTCTGCATGATGGGATGCCCGGCCGCGTGGTAGTGCTTCGTCGCGTGCTGCGAGGGGGAGTCGTCGCAACAACCGACGTGGCCGCACTCGGCGCAGCGGCGCAGGTGCAGCCACCAGCCCTGCTCGGGATCGCAGTCGACGCAGCCGGTTCCGCTCGGGCCGACCTCTGGGTTGATGCCTTCGATAGCGCTCACAGATAGGATCGTAATCCATGACTGACCAGGCAGACGTCTCCCGAGTCGCTTTGGCCGCCGGAACCGCTGCGGCAGGTCTGAGCATGCCCGTCTCGGCCGATTCGGCCGCGCTGTACGCCCCGTGGGTCAAGGCGGAGGCGTATCCCGAGCTGACACCGAACCAGCTGAGCCGGCTGCGCACCTACGGCGAGGCGCGGCCGTCGGCCCGCGGCGACGTGATCTTCCGGGCCGGCGACACCGAGCTCGATCTCGTGCTGGTCGACGAGGGCGTGGTCGAGATCAGCCAGGCCGCCACAGTGAACGCGGCCGAGGAGCTGGTGAGCCGCTTCGAGGCGGGCCACTTCATCGGCGAACTCAACCTGCTCACCGGCCAGACGCTCTACCTCACGGCTCGCGTCGTCGAGCCCGGACAGCTGACGCACATCTCGCCCGAGCGGTTTCGCGCCCTGATGGCCGAAGAGCCCGACCTCTCAGACGTGCTGCTGCGGGCGTTCATCGCCCGCCGCAAGAAGCTGCAGCACGGTGCCGGCGCGCGCAGCATCGAGATCGTCGGCACGAGCCTCTCTGCCGCCTCGCTGGCTCTGCGCACCTACGCGGCCAGGCAGCAGCTCGCCCACCTGTGGTTCGACTCCGACAGCGTCGCCGGCCAGTCCCTGCTGACGGTCGCCGAGCTCACCGATGCCGATCTGCCGGCCGTGATCATGCCCGACGCCGTGCTGCGCAACGCCACCCCCGGCGAGCTCGCCGAGCACGTCGGCCTGTCATACCGGGCCATCGCGGGCGAGATCGTCGATCTCACCGTGATCGGCGCGGGCCCGGCCGGTCTCGCGGCCGCGATGTACGGCGCCTCGGAGGGTCTCTCGACGGTTCTGCTCGACGAGATCGGCACCGGCGGCCAGGCCGCGGCGAGCTCGCGAATCGAGAACTACCTCGGTTTTCCGTCGGGTCTGAGCGGTGCAGAGCTCACCTCGCGGGCGGCCGTGCAGTCGGAGAAATTCGGCGCACGACTGTTCACGCCGTGCAAGGTGGTCAGCCTCGACGAGAGCGTCGGCATGCTGCGGGTCTTTCTCGACGACGGTACAGAGATCGCCACCCGGGCCGTGATCATCGCCACCGGCGCGCACTACCGGTCGCTCGCCCTGCCCAACTGGTCGCAGTTCGAGGGAGCGGGCATTTACTACGCGGCCACCGAGATCGAGGCCCGGGCCTGCGGCAGGCGCGCGGTGACGGTCATCGGCGGCGCCAACTCGTCGGGTCAGGCCGCCCTGTTTCTCGCCGGGCACGGCAGCGCGGTCACGATCGCCGTGCGGCACCATGACATCGGCAGCGGGATGTCGGCGTACCTCGTCGAGCGGCTTCGCGCGCATCCGAATGTCACCATCAAGGTGTCGACCGAGGTGACGGCGCTGACCGGCTCGGGGTCGATGGGGGGCTTGGAGTCGGCGGGGGGTTCGGAGTCGGTGGCCGGGGCAGAGTCACTGGCCGGAGCGGAGTCGCTGGCCGGAGCGGAGTCACTGGCCGGGGTGCGGCTCACGAACCGGGTGACCGGCGAGCACGAGTTCACCGAGTGCACCGGGCTGTTCTGCTTCATCGGTGCAGATCCCGAGACGTCGTGGCTGACCGGGGTCGCCACCGACCACGACGGGTTCGTCATCACCGACCAGAGCCTCGAGCCGAGCGACCTGCCGGAGTGCTGGGCGAGCCTCGGCCGCGGCCCGCTGCCGTTCGAGACGAGCATCCCCGCCGTGTTCGCGGCCGGCGATGTGCGGCTCGGCTCGATGAAACGGGTGGCCGCCGCAGTGGGCGAGGGCGCGAGCGCCGTGCGTTCGGTGCACCAGGCGATCGGCGCGCGGGTCTGAGGGCCGGTCCGACGGCGGCGGGCAGGTCGACCTCGGCGGGCAGCAGGCCGGCTGTGGCGGGCAGGCCCGGCCGACAGTAGGGGTCAGGCCGACGGCTTCGGCAGGGGGGTCGTGCGCTCGCCGGGCTCTTCGATGAAGGTGAGGCCGGCGCCGCTGTTGGCCGAGGCCGTCATCACGGCGATCCAGTCGCGGTTGATGGCCGGCAGAGAGCTGTGGGTGTAGCGGAAGTAGAGCGGCACCGACGAGTCGAGCTAGATGCTGCTGCGGCCATCACCCACGGCAGGGTCGTCTTTCCAGGAGAAGAAGAAACTCTCACGGCGGCGCAGCTTGGCTCCGATGACGATCTGCAGGTGGGTCAGCACCCGATCGTCGAATTCGATCTCGGTGCCCGAATCTCCGTAGACAAGCTTTCCCATGACTCTCCCTGGCGCTAAGACTACTGTTCAGGCCCGGCGAAAAGGCAGACGCACACCCCGGCTACAGCCGAAGAGGAGTGGTCTGGCTTCGGACTACCCGATTGTCGGAAGCCAGACCACAGGAATTCGAGAGGTCGGCGGCGTCAGAACTCGCGCACCGGTCGTTCACAGAACTCCGAGCGCAGCGTCTTCGTGGGGGAGAGACGACTGCGTCATGACAAAACTATGGCCGGGTTCGGGCCGGGAGACAAACTTCGGCATGGCCCTTGACGGCTTGCCAATTCTGTGGATGGTTCGCACCTCGTCGGTTTTGGTTGTATCATCAGTTCAGGTCACATGCACCTTTACTCCTCGGCTCAACAGAGAGACCACCCGTGAACACCGAAGCGCCCACCCTCGCCGTCTCCACGGTGATCTTCGCGCTGCGGGCCACCGACTCTGACGAGACGACGCCGGCCACCCTGTGGCTGCCCCTGGTGCGGCGCATCCGCGAGCCGTTCGAGGGCCGCTGGGCGCTGCCGGGCGGCCCGATCGGCAGCACTGAGAGCCTGGCCGACGCCGCCGCCCGCAACCTGCTCGAGACGACCAGCCTGCGATCGCGCTACCTCGAACAGCTCTACGCCTTCGGCACCGTCGACCGCTCGCCCAGCCAGCGCGTCGTCTCGATCGTCTACTGGGCGCTGGTACGGCCCGACGAGGCCGAGCGAGCGGCCGAAGGCGAGAACGTGCGCTGGTTCGCCGCCGACGACCTGCCCGAACTCGCCTTCGACCACAATACGATCGTCGAATACGCCCTGTGGCGGCTGCGCAACAAGATGGAGTACAGCCGCATCGCCCACGCCTTTCTCGGTGAGCGCTTCACCCTCACCCAGTTGCGCGAGGTGTACGAGGCGGTGCTGCGAAAACCGCTCGACCCGGCCAACTTCCGCCGGCAGATCGAGTCTACGAACTCGGTGGTCGCGACCGACGAGCGGCTGGCAGGCGGCCGACACAGGCCGCCCCGGCTGTACCGCTACAACGAGTCGTTCGACCTGGCCGACAACGGGCCACTGCCGGTCACCTGACGCCCACCCGAACCTCCGCCCGATCATCCAGCACCACCCTCAGTGCCGCAAGGAGCACGACATGCCATCAGTCGACACCACCATCCAGCTGATCCGCCCCGGCGGACGAGTCACCAGCTGCAGCCCGGCGCTGAAAGACGCACCCTGGAACTTCGACAAGACCCCGCTGCCCGAATACGGGCCCGGCTCGTCGATGTACGACGTGGCGCCGGCAGACACCCCGCGGCAGGGAGAGATCCCGCTGGAGTACCGGCTGGCCAGCAACGACGAGCTGGATGCCCGCATTCTCGCCGCGAAGGCCACCCTCGGTGACCGGCTCGTCATTCTCGGGCACTTCTACCAGCGCGACGAGGTCGTGAAGTACGCCGATTTCGTGGGCGACTCGTTCCAGCTGGCCAATGCGGCGAAGGCCAAGCCCGAGGCCGAGGCCATCGTGTTCTGCGGCGTGCACTTCATGGCCGAGACCGCAGACATCCTCGCCGGCCCGCAGCAGTCGGTGATTCTGCCGAACCTCGCCGCAGGCTGCTCGATGGCCGACATGGCCGACATCGACTCGGTCACCGAGGCGTGGGAGCAGCTCGCCGAGATCTACGGCACCGAGCCCGATGCGAGCGGCCGGGTGCCGGTCATCCCCGTCACCTACATGAACTCGTCGGCGGCCCTGAAGGGCTTCTGCGGCGAGCACGGGGGCATCGTCTGCACCTCGTCGAACGCGGCGACCGTGCTGAAGTGGGCCTTCGAGCGCGGGCAGCGTGTGCTGTTCTTCCCCGACCAGCACCTCGGGCGCAATACGGCGAAGGCCATGGGCGTGCCGCTCGATCGCATGCCCATGTGGAACCCGCGCAAGCCGCTCGGCGGCAACGACGTCGAGGGCCTCGTGGATGCCCAGGTGATCCTCTGGCACGGCTTCTGCTCGGTGCACAAGCGTTTCACCGTCGCCCAGATCGACAAGGCCAGGGTCGAGCACCCGGATGTTCGGGTCATCGTGCACCCGGAGTGCCCGATGCCCGTCGTCGACGCGGCCGACGAGGCCGGCTCGACCGACTACATCAAGAAGGCCATCGAAGCGGCCCCGGCCGGCTCGACCTTCGCGATCGGCACCGAGATCAACCTGGTGCAGCGACTGCAGGCCGAGCATCCCGAGCACACCATCTTCTGCCTCGACCCGGTGGTCTGCCCCTGCTCGACGATGTACCGCATTCACCCCGGATATCTCGCGTGGGTGCTCGAGGCGTTCGTGGCCGGCGAGGTCGTGAACCAGATCACGGTGGCCGACGAGGTCGCCGTTCCGGCCCGCGTGGCCCTCGAGCGCATGCTGGCGGCCCGGCCGTGACCCGCCGGCCCTCAGCTGTGGTCGTCGGCAGCGGCATCGCCGGGCTCGTCGTCGCCATCAAGGCCGGCCGCAGCCACGACGTCACGCTCATCACGAAGGCCGAACTCGGCGAGAGCAACACCCGGTACGCCCAGGGCGGAATCGCGGCGGCGCTGTTCGCCGACGACAGCGTCGAGTCGCACATCGACGACACCCTGGTCGCCGGCGCGGGGCTCAACCGGCTGTCGGCCGTCGAGGTGCTCTGCGCCGAGGGGCCCGAGCGCATTCGCGACCTCATCGCGCTGGGCGTCGAGTTCGATCGCGCCCACGTCGAGCCCGGCGACACCGCCGTTGCCCCCGGCGATACCGCCGCTGCCCCCGAGGCCAATGCTGCCCCCGCCGTTGCCGCCGCTGCCCTCGACGCCGCCGACCCCGTCGCCGTGCTGGCGCGCGGGCTCGAGGCGGCGCACGCGCACGCCCGCATCCTGCACGCCGGTGGCGACGCCACCGGCGCAGCGATCGAGTCGGCGCTGGTTCGTGCCGTTCGGGCGACCGCGTCGACCATTCTCGAGTACACGTTCGTCGCCGACCTGCTGGTCGAGGCCGACGCCGACGGGCGCGACCGCGTCGTGGGGGTCTCGATCGTCGACGCCGACGGCCGCCCCGCCGAGCTGCGCGCCGACGCCGTGATTCTCGCCAGCGGTGGTGCCGGCCAGCTCTACGCGCACACCACGAACCCGGTGGTGACGACCGGCGACGGTGTGGCCGCCGCCTACCGGGCCGGCGCCGAACTGGCCGACCTGGAGTTCTACCAGTTCCACCCCACATCGCTGGCGGTGCCGGGCAACTTTCTCATCTCTGAGGCCGTGCGCGGCGAGGGGGCCGTGCTGCGCGGCGCCGACGGCACGCGGTTCATGCCGGCCGTGCATCCGGATGCCGAGCTCGCCCCGCGCGACGTCGTGGCCCGGGCCATCGCCGAGCAGATGCACCGGCAGGGCGGCGCACCGGTGCTGCTCGATGCCACCGCGCTGGGCGCCGAGTTTCTCGCGTCGCGGTTTCCAAGCATCACCGAGGCCTGCCGGCGCAACGGGCTCGACTGGAGTGCCACGCCGATTCCGATCACTCCCGCCGCCCACTACTGGATGGGAGGCGTATCGACCGACGACTGGGGCCGCACCTCGCTGCACGGTCTGTTCGCCGTGGGCGAGGTCGCCTGCACGGGTGTGCACGGAGCCAACCGGCTCGCCTCGAACTCGCTGCTCGAGTCGGTCGTGTTCGCCTGGCGCTGCGTCGAGGCGCTGCAGGGGGCGGCCGAGCCGGCCGAGTGGCCCGGCCGCGCCGAGGCCGTCGGCGGCTCTGCCGCGCGTGAGGCCGACGTCGACCTCGCGGCCGGCTCTGCCCTCGAGGCGCCCGCGTCGTTCACCCGCCTCGAGCTGCAGCAGCTGATGTGGGATGCCGTCGGGGTCTATCGCGACGAGACCACCCTGCGCTCAGCCCTGGCCACGTTCGAGTCGTGGAGCGCAGACGCAACCACGCTGCACGACCGCGAGAACGCGAACCTGCTGCAGCTCGCCACGCTGATCACCCGCGCGGCCCTGGCGCGGGAGGAGTCGCGCGGGGCGCACTTCAGGTCAGACTTCCCTGAGCCGAGCGAACGGTTCCACCTCCATCTGACGACCGAACGAAAGGCGCCGGTAGCGCTGTGAGCACCGACCCGGGCATCCTCACCCCCCTGCAGATCACGCCGATCGTCACCATGGCGCTGAACGAAGACGCGCCCTGGGGCGACATCACCTCGCAGACCCTGATTCCGGCCGACGCCACCGCCACGGCCAGCCTCGTCGCCCGCGAACCGGGCGTGTTCAGCGGGGGAGCGGTGTTCGCGGCCGCCTTCAGCCTTCTCGACCCGACAGTCGCGGTCGACGTGCTGGTCGCCGACGGCGCGCCCTTCGAGCGTGGAGCCACCCTCGCCACCGTGTCGGGCCCTGCCCGCTCGGTGCTGCAGTCAGAGCGCGTGGCGCTCAACTTCGTTCAGCGGCTCTCGGGCATCGCCACCCTCACGGCGGCGTTCGTCGCCCAGACCGTCGGCACGAAGGCACGCATCGTCGACACCCGCAAGACGACGCCGGGCCTGCGCGTGCTCGAACGGCACGCCGTGCGCTGCGGTGGCGGCCACAATCACCGCTTCTCGCTCTCAGACGCGGTCATGGCCAAAGACAACCACCTCGCCGTGCTCACCCGCGACGGGCTGTCGGTGACGGATGCCCTGCAGCGCGTGCGCGCGGCCCTCTCGCACACGACCCACCTCGAGGCCGAGGTCGATCGACTCGACCAGATCGAGCCCGTGCTGGCCGGCGGGGTCGACACGATCATGCTCGACAACTTCGACCTCGACGACATGCGCGCTGGAGTCGCCCAGGTCGCCGGTCGCGCCCTCGTGGAGGCCAGCGGGTCGGTGACTCTCGACACCGTGCGCGCCATCGCCGAGACGGGCGTCGACGTCATCTCGGCGGGCGCGCTGACGCACAGCGTGCGCTCGCTCGACCTCGGGCTCGATGTGGCGCTCGTGCCCCAGCCCACCCCGGCCGCCCATCCGGCTGTCGCCGAGCCCGCGTCGACCGGCCAGCCCACGCCGGCCATGCAGCCCACACCGTGATCTATCTCGACTCCGCCGCCACAACCGCCGTGCGCCGCGAGGTGCTCGAAGCGATGTGGCCCTACCTGACGGGCGACTTCGGCAACCCGTCGAGCACCCACTCGCTGGGCGAGCGTGCGGCCGATGCGCTGGCGGCCGCCCGGGCATCCGTCGCCGCCGACTTCGGCGCCCGGCCGAGTGAGATCGTCTTCACCTCGGGCGGCACCGAGGCCGACAACCTCGCCCTGAAGGGTATCGCGCTCGCCCGACCGAAGGGCCGCCACCTCATCACCACGCCGATCGAGCACGAGGCGGTGCTCGAGTCGTGCGACTACCTGCGCCGCCAGCACGGCTTCACGGTGTCGATGCTGGGTGTGGGGCTCGACGGGCTCGTCGACCCCGACGAACTCACCGCCCTGCTGACGCCCGGCACCACACTGGTCTCGGTGATGTACGCCAACAACGAGATCGGCACGATTCAGCCCATCGCCGACCTCGCCGAGCGCGCACACGCCGCCTCGACGGTGTTGCACACTGACGCGGTGCAGGCCGCCGGCTGGCTGCCCCTCGACGTTTCGGTGCTGGGCGTCGACGCCCTCACCGTGTCGGGCCACAAACTCGGCGCTCCGAAGGGCATCGGCGCGCTCTACGTGCGGGGTCGCGTTCCGCTCGAACCGGTACTGCACGGGGGCGGGCAAGAGCGTGGGGCGCGCTCGGGCACCGAGAACGTGGCGGGCGCCGTCGGCCTGGCCACGGCTCTGCGGCTCGCCGAGACCAGCCGCGCGGCCGAAGCCGCCCGGGTCACAGTGCTGCGCGACGAGTTCATCGCCGCCGTGCAGCGCGAGGTTCCGGATGCTCTGCTGACCGGGCATCCCGAACACCGTCTGCCCGGCCTCGCTTCGTTCTGCTTCACCGGGACGAGTGGTGAAGCGGTGCTGCTCGAACTGGAGCGCCAGGGCATCGTCTGCTCGAGCGGATCGGCCTGCGCCGCCGGCAGCGACGAACCGTCGCACGTGCTGGTCGCTGTCGGCTACGAGCCCGAGGTGGCGCAGACCGCGGCGCGGTTCACGATGGGCCCGGCGATCACCGCCGACGAGCTGCGCGAGGCTGCCGCGGCGGTGAAGTCGGCCGTTCTCGCCGTGCAGGGCATCGCGCGCTGACGAACTTCGCGTCTCGGCCGAAGACGGGGTTCTGGCCGGCTGAACGACGCCGCACGGCCTAGCGCAGTGCGCCACTCCGGCGCAATCCCCCCTCGAAAAGGGGTGCCCGACGCTACCATGGGGTCGCGGTCACCGCCGCACACACATGTCTCGGGAGGGATACACACCATGAATATTCTCGTTGCGGTCATCGCGGTCATCGCGATCATTCTGCTCATCACAGGCGGGATTTCTTCGTCGCTCAACTTCCTGATCTGGGTCGGAGTGGTGCTTCTGGTCATCGCCCTGATCGTCTTCCTGCTTCGCTTCATCACCGGCCGCAAGGTCTGATCTGGCGCAGAACACGAAGGCCCCGCTGACGAATGGATCGTCGGCGGGGCCTTCGTGGTGTGCGGGGTGGGTGGTGTGCCGGGCGGGTGGTGTGCGGGGTGCTGGTCGCCGACTGCTCGTCCGCGGGGTCGTAACGGGCACCGTGCGTCGCTCAGCGCGGCCGCGCCACCGCCGGGATGCCCACCAGCAGCGAGTTCGGCGGGGCGTCGTGCAGCACCACGGCGTTGGCTCCCACGTGACTGCCGCTGCCGATGGTGATCGGGCCGAGCAGCTTCGCACCGGCCCCGAGCAGTACGCCGTCGCCGACCGTCGGATGCCGCGGGCCGCCGGTCTGGCCGACCCCGCCGAGCGTCACCCCGTGATAGATCAGCACGTCGTCGCCGACGGTGGCCGTCTCGCCGATCACCACGCCCATGCCGTGGTCGATGAAGACGCGGCGCCCGAGCACCGCACCGGGGTGGATCTCGACACCGGTCAGAAACCGCGCGAACTGCGACACGAGCCGCGCGGGCAGCTTCAGCCCGTCGTGCTGCCACATCGTGTGGGTGAGGCGGTGCATCCAGATGGCATGCAGGCCCGAGTAGCCGAACAGAATCTCGACCTTCGACCGCGCCGCCGGATCACGGTGCTGGGCGGTGGCCAGGTCTTCGCGCAGGCGCACGAAGAACCGGCCGGCCCGACGACGGGGCTGCGGCGACCCGGTGGGCACGGTCGCGAGACCGCTCAGCCGCGGATGTCGTCGTAGAGCACCGACGACACGTACCGCTCGCCGAAGTCGCAGACGATCGCCACGATGGTCTTGCCGGCGTTCTCGGGCCGCTTGGCCAGCTCGAGGGCCGCCCAGAAGATCGCTCCGGTCGAGATGCCCGACAGGATGCCCTCCTGCGCGGCGAGCTCGCGCGACACGCGGATGGAGTCATCGAGCGACACGTCGATGATCTCGTCGTAGACCTCGCGGTCGAGAATCTCAGGCACGAAGTTGGCGCCGATGCCGGCGATCTTGTGCGGGCCGGGCGCCCCGCCGTTCAGAATGGGCGAGTCGAGCGGCTCGACGCCGACGATCTGGATGCCCGGCTTCTGCTCGCGCAGGTAGTGGCCTGCGCCGGTGATGGTTCCGCCGGTGCCGATGCCCGCCACGAAGATGTCGACCGCGCCCTCGGTGTCGGCCCAGATCTCGGGGCCGGTGGTGGCATAGTGGATGGCCGGGTTGGCCTCGTTCTCGAACTGGTGGGCGAGAATGGCGCCCTCGGTCTCGGCCGCGATGCGGTTGGCCGTCTCGACCGCGCCGCGCATGCCGTCGGCACCGGGCGTCAGCACGAGTTCGGCCCCGTAGGCGCGCAGCACCACGCGGCGCTCCATGCTCATGGTCTCGGGCATCGTCAGAATGACCTTGTAGCCGCGGGCGGCCCCCACCATGGCCAGCGCGATGCCGGTGTTGCCGCTGGTGCCCTCGACGATCGTGCCGCCCGGCTTCAGCGCCCCGGCCTGCTCGGCCGCGTCGATGATGGCGACGCCGATGCGGTCTTTGACGCTGTTGGCGGGGTTGTAGAACTCGAGCTTGCCGTACAGGGTCGTGTCGAGGCCTTCGGTGAGGCGGTTGATACGCACCAGGGGAGTGCGGCCGACGAGTTCGGTGATGTTGTCGTAAATCGGTGACATGAGTGTGCCTGCTCCATCTTTCAACGTGTGGCCGCCGTCGGCCCACGCATAAGCCTAGCTTCGTGCGCCTGCCCCGGTACCGGCTTGCGCCGCAGATCGACGGGGCTCCGCGGCGAGTCGACTCAGAGCGCCAGCAGGCCGACCGTGGCGTCGTGCAGCAGCCCGTTGGTCGCCAGCGCGTCGCCGGCCCACAGCGGGTCGCCACCCGACAGGCTCGTGAAGGCGCCGCCCGCCTCGCGCACGATCGGAATCAGCGCCGCGACGTCGTATGCCTTGAGGTCGAACTCGCCGACGACGTCGACGAGCCCCTCCGCCAGCAGCATGTAGGCCCACATCTCGCCGTAGGCGCGGGTGCGCCACACGGTGCGGTTGAGCCGGGTGAGGGCGTCGAGGTGGCCGGCGTCGTCCCAGCCCTGGAAGGAGTTGTAGCTGACCGAGGCGCCACCGAGATCGGCGACCTTCGAGACCTCGAGCCGCCGTGCGGCGTGGTCGGTCGTGGGGGCGGTCTGGTCGAGCATCCACGCCCCTGCACCGGTGGATGCCCACCAGCGCTTCGTGAGTGCGGGGGAGCTCGCGACACCGACCACGGGCACCCCGTCGACCACGAGCGAGATCAGCGTGCCCCACACCGGCACGCCTCGGAGGAAGTTCGCCGTGCCATCGATGGGGTCGATGATCCACTGCCGGTGGGCGTGCGCGGCAGCACCCTCGCCGCCGTACTCCTCGCCGAGAACGACGTCGTCGGGGCGCGCTCGCTCGAGGTTCGCCCGGATGGCGCGTTCGACGGCCTTGTCGGCGTCGGTCACGGGGGTGCGGTCGGGCTTCGTCTCGACCACGAGGTCGAGGGCCCGAAAGCGGTCGAGCGAGATCGTGTCGGCCGTGTCGGCCAGCTGCAGGGCGAGCGCCAGGTCGTCGGCGAGCGTGTATTCGGTCACGGTCTCAGCGTACCGAGGCGAGCAACCGGGTTGCTTCAGCCGAGCACCTTCAGCCGAGCTCCTTCAGCCGAGCTCCTTCAGCTCTGCCAGCGCCGTGTTCCACTTGTACGCCGAGATCGAGTCGGCGAACGTCGACTGCGGCTCGCCGCCGCCGAGGTGTGTGCCGGTCGCGTCGTCGACGAAGCTCACCAGGTACGCGTGCTCGGCCTTTCCGCTGTTCACGTGGAACGTCAGGCTCACGTCGCGACCGCCGAGCTTGCCGGTCACCACAGCCTCGTTCGCGTCACGATCGGTGTCGGCCTCGACGAATGGGCCCTGGATGAACGGCCCACCGCCCTGGGCGGCCAGAGCTTCGTTGACGAGCTTGATGAGTGGTTCGATCTTCACGCTTGCTCCCTTGTTCGCGGTCGCCACCATGCTACGCGCCCTTCCGGTCGCCCGAGCATCGGCGGCGCCGGAGGCCATCCGTCGATCTCCTACGTGGCGAGAGTGGTGATGATCTTCTGCAGCGACTCGAGGCGGGCCTTGCCGCTCTCGCCGAGTTCGCCGGCCTCGATGCGGTCGACGATCTCCCAGTCGTGGGCCTCGGTGAGGGGGATGCCTCCGGCCTCCGGCGGCAGGGTGGCGGCGGGGATGGCGTAGTTCGCGAACGACCGCAGAATGTTCTCGGGGTTGACGTGACCCAGGCCGAACGAGCGCACGCCGGGGGTGTCGATGATCCAGCCCGGGTCGCCGTTGGCGTCGCGCACGCGCAGGCACACCGTCGACGACGAGGTGTGGCGGCCCCGGCCGGTGACGTCGTTGACCCGCCCGACGGCACGGTCGGTGCCGGGCACGAGGGCGTTGACGAGGGTCGACTTGCCCACACCCGAGTGCCCGACGGTCACCGTGGTGTGGCCCACGAGCATCGTCTTCAGGTCGTCGAGCGGAAAGTCGTCTTTGGCGCCCATGATGATCTCGAGATCGAAGCAGGCGAACTGTTCGAGAAACTCGGTGGGGTCGGCGACGTCGGTCTTCGTGATGCACAGGATGGGCGCGAGGCCCGCGTCGAAGGCCGCGATGAGATAGCGGTCGATGAGGTTGGCGCGCGGCTCGGGGTTGGCCGCCGCGACCACGATGAGCATCTGATCGGCGTTGGCCACGATCACCCGCTCGACGGCGTCGGAGTCGTCGGCGCTGCGGCGCAGCAGGGTGAGGCGCTCGTCGACCCGCACGACACGGGCCAGCGTGCCGTCGGCCCCGGTAGTGTCGCCGACGAGGTCGACGAGGTCGCCTGTCACGATGCCGAGGCGGCCGAGCTCGCGGGCCCGTGAGGCGGTGATGATGGCCTCGTCGGGCTCGTTCTCGCGCACGAGCACCCCGAACCGGCCGCGGTCGACCGAGAGCACGCGGCCGCGCACGGCGTCATTGTGCTCGGGTCTGATCTTCGTGCGCGCCCGGTTGCCCTTCGGGTTCGGTCTGACTCGCACGCTCGACTCGTCGAACTGGTCGTACTCGTCGGGTTCGTCGTCGTCGGGGTCGGCCCACCAGGTCATGCAGGCAACCCGTCAGCGTCGACGGCACCCGGCTCGTCGTGTCGCGGCCCGGCGATTCCCGCGTTCAGTCCATTGCCGAGCAGCCCTCCGTCGAGGGAGACGTTGGTCGCACTGCCGGTGTCGCCGTTCACCATGGCGAGCCACAGCTCGGCGAACTCGGGCAGCGTCTTCGCCGTGGTCGCGATGTTCTCGACGATCACGTCGTCGACGGCCAGCCCCACGACCGCCCCGGCGTGGGCCATACGGTGGTCGTGGTACGTCTGCCACACACCGCCGTGCAGCGGCCGCGGCTCGACGCGCAGACCGTCGTCGAGTTCGGTGACGGCGCCGCCCAGCCGGTTGATCTCGGTGGCCAGCGCCGCGAGCCGGTCGGTCTCGTGGTGCCTGATGTGCCCGATACCGGTGATCGTGCTCGGCGAGTCGGCCAGCGCGGCGATCGCCACCAGCGCGGGCGCCAGCTCACCCCCGGTGGTCAGGTCGAGGTCGACACCCCGGATGCCCGTGCCACCCGTCACCGTGACACGGTCGCCGTCGCGCCGAACGTTCGCGCCGAACAGCGGCAGCAGGTCGAGCAGGTCGTCGCCGACCTGGGTGGTCGACCCCGGCCATCCGCTGATCGTCACCGAACCGCCGGTCACCAGAGCCGCCGCCAGGAACGGAGCTGCGTTCGAGAGGTCGGGCTCGATGCTGACGTCGAGCCCCGCGATCGGCCCGGGCTCGACCACCCAGACACCGGGTTCGGGCGAGGCGACCGGCACCCCGCGGGCGGCGAGGGCGGCAATGGTCATGTCGATGTGCGGCAGGCTCGGCAGCCGCTCGCCCTCGTGGTGCAGCACGAGGCCCTGCTCGAAACGCGACGCGGCGAGCAGCAGGCCCGAGACGAACTGCGACGAACTCGAGGCGTCGATGGTGATCTCGCCTCCGGCCACTCGGCCCGCCCCGTACACGGTGAACGGCAGGTTGCTTCGGCCGTCGGCGTTGATGTCGACGCCGAGCGCCCGCAGCGAGGTGATCGTGGTGGCCATGGGCCGCTTGCGCGCACCCTCGTCGCCGTCGAACACGATCGGGCCGAGTGCCAGCGCCGCGACGGGCGGAAGGAAGCGCATGACCGTTCCGGCGAGTCCGCAGTCGATCGTGGTGCTGCCGAGCAGCTCGTCGGGTGGCGTGATGAGCCAGTCGGCACCGAAGCGCCCGGTACCCGGCACGGGCTCGATCGTCACGCCGAGCGAGCGCAGTGCCTCGACCATCAAGATGCTGTCGCGGCTGTGCAGCGGTCGGCGCAGCGTCGAGGGGGCATCCGCCAGAGCCGCCAGCACCAGCTCGCGGTTGGTGAGGCTCTTCGAGCCCGGCAGCGAGACGACGGCAGAGAGGGGGCCGTGCGCCCGGGGCGCGGCCCAGTCGGGGTTCGGCTCGCCGGGGGCGGAATCGCCGTACGGGTTGAAGTCGGGTGTGGAATATCTCGAGATCAGCATCAGTTGTCTAGGGTATCGGCCAATGCGGAGAATACGACAGGAGGAGCGCGTGCGCGGTTCGCAGAGCACCATCGAACGCTCCACCATCGGCACGGTCGACCGCCCCGTCAGCACGTATCTGGCTGCCGTAGCAGACGCGGCCCTCGAAGTAGACTTGTCGGCGATGACAACCGTGAAATCCGACCCCCGTGCGCTCTTCGAAGAACAGGCCATACCGTTTCTCGACCAGCTGTACGGTGCCGCGCTGCGCATGACGCGCAACCCGGCCGACGCGCAAGACCTCGTTCAAGAGACGTTCGTGAAGGCCTACGCCGCGTTCGCCCAGTTCGAGCAGGGCACCAACCTCAAGGCGTGGCTGTACCGCATTCTCACCAACACGTTCATCAACGTGTATCGCAAGAAGCAGCGCGACCCGTACCAGGGCAGCACCTCAGACCTCGAAGACTGGCAGCTCGGCAACGCCGAGTCGGCCACGTCGACCGCCACCTCGAGCCGCTCAGCCGAGGCCGAGGCCATCGATCACCTGCCTGACAGCGCGGTGAAGGATGCCCTGCAGTCGATTCCCGAAGACTTTCGTCTGGCCGTGTACCTCGCCGACGTCGAAGGCTTCTCCTACCAGGAGATCGCCGACATCATGAAGACCCCCGTCGGAACCGTGATGAGCCGCCTGCACCGCGGCCGCCGGTTGCTGCGGGGCCTGCTGTCTGAATACGCCGAGGGCAGGGGGGTGCCGGTGAAATCCACCGACTCCGCCGACCCGGCGACTGCAGCGCCCGTAACCGCGGCGTCTGCTCCGAAGGGAAAGAAAAAATGACCGACTGCGGCTGCACCAAAGCCAAGGCTGAACTCGAAGAGTACCTGCACAACGAACTCGCCAGCAGAGACGCTGCCGACATTCGTGAGCACATGGCGGGCTGCACCGACTGCTCGTCAGAGCTGCACGTGGGCGTAGTGCTCACCGAGGCCGTTCAGCGCGCCTGCAAAGAGGTCGCCCCCGAGCAGCTGCGCGATCAGGTGCTGCTGCGCATTCGCACCATCCAGGCCACGCACTGATCCTGCGCCCCGCACCGCGGCGTACTTCGCGCCGGGGTTGCGGTTTCGATCCGGGCCTGCGGCCCTACTCAACCGGCGTGACGCTGCCGCTGGTTGAGTAGCGGCGCA
>NZ_JAZHPE010000019.1:0-88220 GCF_036553535.1 Subtercola sp. YIM 133946 | reverse complement strand
CGCGAAGCGCCGTATCGAAACCCGGTGTTGGGCGCGGGAACCCCGCTGGTTGAGTAGGCGCGAAGCGCCGTATCGAAACCCGGTGTTGGGCGCGGGAACCCCGCTGGTTGAGTAGGCGCGAAGCGCCGTATCGAAACCCGGTGTTGGGCGTGGGGGTTTCGATACGCGCCGCTTTGCGCCGCTACTCAACCGGCGGGGGTCAGTCGGCGCGGAAGAGCTGCAGCGAGGAGGCAGCCACGGGGTAGTCGGCGCCCGGCGCGAAAGTCAGGGGCGGGGCATCCGGAGCCGGGGGAGCGTCGTCGGAGCTGTCCCAGAGCAGGGTGTACCGGGTGACGCCCGCGTGGTGCGGCAGCACGACGCTCGTGGGCGACTCGATGCCGTGGATGACCACGAGGATGCGATTGGGCTCCTCGTGCTCGGGTGTCGACGCCGCCAGGAACTGCAGGGTGCGGTTCTCGGGGGAGTTCCACTCGTAGACACTCATCGAGTTGCCGCCGCCGTCGTACCAGTCCATCTGGCTGGCGCTCGGAGTGGTCTCGCCGAACACGCCGAAGTGCTCGGGCCTGAGCGCGGGGTTCTCCCGGCGCAGGCGCAGCAGGTGCTGCGTCGTCTGCCAGAGGCCGTTCTGCCACTTGCGGCGGTCCCAGCTCAGCCAGGTGAGCTCGGAGTCGTGGCAGTAGGCGTTGTTGTTGCCCTTCTGGCTGCGTCCGAACTCATCACCCGCGGTGATCATCGGGGTGCCGGCCGACAGCAGCAGCGTGCCCATCAGGTTGCGGATGGTGCGCCGCCGGCTCGCCTCGATCGCCCGGTTGGTCGTGGCGCCCTCGACACCGTGGTTGTACGACAGGTTGTTGTCGGTTCCGTCGCGGTTGGCCTCGCCGTTGCCCACGTTGTGTTTCACGTCGTAGGCGGTGAGGTCGGCCATCGTGAACCCGTCGTGGGCGGTGATGAAGTTCACCGACGCGAGGGGGCCTCGGGCTTGCGAGAACGTGTTCGACGACCCCGCGAGGCGGGTGGCGAGCATCCCGACCCCGTCGCCCGGCGACCCGTTCTCGCGAATCGACCTGATGTCGCGCAGCCAGAACTTGCGCATGCGGTCGCGGTAGCGGTCGTTCCACTCCTGCCACGGTGCGGGAAAGTTGCCGGTCTGCCAGCCGCCCATGCCGACGTCCCACGGCTCGGCGATCATCTTGACGTCTTTCAGAGCCGGATCGTTGACGATTCCCCGAATGAGCGGATGCCCGGGGTCGAAGTAGTGGTCGCCGTTGCGCCCGAGCGTGGCCGCCAGATCGAACCGGAAGCCGTCGATCTGCACGTCGTTCGCCCAGTACTTCAGCGAGTCGAGGATCATCCGCGACACGGCCGGCGTCGCCGTGTTGACGCTGTTGCCGCACCCGGTCACATCGATGTACGTGCCCGACTTGGTCTGGCGGTAGTAGTTCGCGTTGTCGATGCCGCGCAGGCTCGTGGTCGGTCCCGTGCGGCCCTCCTCGGCGGTGTGGTTGTAGACCACGTCGAGAAACACCTCGAGCCCCGCCTCGTGCAGCAGTTTCACCATGCCCTTGAACTCGCGCAACACCCCGCTCGGCCCCTCGGCCTGCGCCTGGCGGGTGCCGTAGAAGGAGTGCGGGCTGAAGAAGTTGAGGGTGTTGTAGCCCCAGTAGTTGCTGAGTCCCTGCTTCATCAGGCGGCGTTCGGAGACGAAGGCGTGAACGGGAAGCAGCTGCACAGCGGTCACGCCGAGCTTCTGCAGGTAGGTGATGGTGGTCTCGTGCGCGAGGCCGGCGTATGTGCCGCGCAGGTGTTCGGGCATCCGGGTGTTCAGCTTGCTGAGGCCCTTCACGTGGCCCTCATAGATGACGGTGTGGTCGAGGGCCGTCTTCGGCTTGTGCACGCCGTTCCAGTTGAAGTGGTCGTCGATGACCACGCCGCGCCAGGTGTCGGGGCCCGTGCGGGCGAGGCCGCGGGCGTAGGGGTCGAGCAGCAGCAGGGCCGGGTCGAAGGCGTCGTTGGGGCCGTCGGGGCCGCTGACCCGAAGAGCGTACTTGCGACCCGGCGCCAGCGACTTCGTCTTGCCGTACCAGACGTTGTTGGCGTCGCGCACGAGGGCGACCGTCTTGAAGACCCAGTTCGCGTCTTTATTGTCGAGCAGGCACAGGTCGATTCGTGTGGCATTCTCAGACCACACCCTGATCTCGCCGCCCGACGCCGTCTGCCTGATTCCGAGGTGGGCGAAGGCATCGGCTTGGGTCATGCGTCTTAGAGTAGTGAAGAGTTGTTTCGGCGACGAAAACGAGAGAATCGGGAGTTCTGGGCTCGGCCATGGCCATCTATCTTGATCACGCGGCGACCACGCCGCTGCTGCCCGGCGCCCTCGAGGCGTACGTGTCGGCGCTCGGGGTGGTGGGCAATCCGTCGTCGATCCATTCGCAGGGGCAGCAGGCGAAACGGATGCTCGAGGAGTCGCGCGAGGCGGTCGCCGAGTCGCTCGGGGCAGACCCGGTCGAAGTGGTGTTCACGTCGGGGGGCACCGAGTCGATCAACCTCGGGGTCAAGGGGCTGTACTGGAAGCGGCAGGGGCCTGGCGGGCTGCGGCGGCCGCGCATCCTGGTGCCCGGGGCCGAGCACCACGCGACGAACGACGCGGTCGAGTGGCTGGCGCAGTACGAGGGTGCCGTCGTCGAGTGGCTGCCGGTCGACTCGGTGGGGCGCCTGACGCCGGAGGTGCTGGAGGCGGCGCTGGCCGGCGGGGCCGACGAAGGCTCAGGAGGTGGCTCGGGGGGCAGCGGTGCGAGTTCCGCGTGCGGGGCCGACGACGTCGCGCTCATGACGTTCCTGTGGGCGAACAACGAGGTCGGAACGATCCAGCCCGTGGCCGAGCTGGCCGCCGTCGCCGCGAAGTACGGCGTGCCCGTGCACGTCGACGCCGTATCGGCCTACGGGTACCTGCCCGTCGACTTTCACGAGATCGGCGTCGCCGCGCTCAGCGTCTCGGCCCACAAGATCGGCGGTCCGGTCGGCGTCGGCGCCCTGCTGATCGCCCGCACCGCCGACGTGGTGCCGCTGATCCACGGGGGCGGGCAGCAGCGCGGGCGATCCGGCACGCAGGATGTCGCGGGCGCCGTGGCCTTCGCCGCCGCCGCCCGCAACGCTGTCGAGACGATGCCGGCATTCGCCGCCACGCTCGGGGGCTTGCGCGACCGGCTGGTCTCGGGCATCCGTTCGTCGGTGCCGGCCGCGGTGCTGCGCGGCGATGTGACGGCAGGTGGCCGGCTGCCCGGCAATGCGCACTTCACCTTCGCCGGGTGCGAGGGTGATTCGTTGCTGTTCCTGCTGGATGTGGCGGGGTTCTCGGTGTCGACCGGGTCGGCCTGCCAGGCGGGCGTGCCCGAGGTGTCGCACGTGCTGACCGCGATGGGCGTGCCGGAACCCGAGGCGCGCGGAGCGCTGCGCTTCACACTCGGGCACGGAACGACGGCCGCCGACGTCGACGCGCTCGTCGCGGCGCTGCCGGCCGCGGTGGCGCGCGCCTCGAAGGCCGGCTTCGCCGACCGCGCCGTGGCCTGACCGAGGGCGCAGCTCGTGTCACCGCGTCACCGTGGGCTGCGGCGTAGGGCTCAGCGGCGGCGGCGGGTGCCGAAGATGCCCGAGACGACGCTGGTGAGAATCGACTGCGTCGCCTTCGAGCCGAGCACGTCGACGAGGATGTTCGGGGCCGCCTTGGAGGTCGTGCGGGTTCCGGATGCCCGGCGGTTGCGCTCGGCCTCGGCCTGCGCCTCGCGCTGTGCCCGCGCCTGGGCCTTCTCGTAGTCGGCCTGCGCCTTGGCCTGCTGTTTCTCGGCGGCGCCCTGCGCCTTGGCGGCGGCAGCGTCGGCCTCGGCTCTGGCCTTCGCATCGGCCACCGCCTGGGCAGCGGCCGCCGCCTCGGCGGAGGCCTGATTGAGCTTCGCGGTGAGGATCTCGCGCGCAGACTCGCGGTCGATGACCGCGCCGTACTTCGGGAGCAGAGGGGATGCTGCCACGCTGGCGTCGATCTGGGCATCCGGAGTCGGCGACATCGACCCCTGCGGAGCACGCAGGCGGGTCCACGCGACCGGGCTCGGGGCGCCCTTCTCGTTCATGACGGTGACGATCGCCTCGCCGGTCGCGAGGTTCTGCAGTACCTCGGCGAGGTCGTAGCCCGACTTCGGGTAGGTCGAGACGGTGGCGCGCAGGGCCTTGGCGTCGTCGGGCGTGAAGGCGCGCAGCTGGTGCTGCACGCGTGAGCCGAGCTGGGCCAGAACCTCGCCCGGAACATCCTTCGGCGTCTGCGTGACGAAGAAGATGCCGACACCCTTCGACCGGATGAGGCGCACGGTCTGGGTGATCGAAGCGAGAAAGTCTTTCGAGGCATCCCGGAACAGCAGGTGCGCCTCGTCGAAGAAGAACACCAGCTTGGGCTTGTCGAGGTCGCCCACCTCGGGCAGGTCGTTGTAGAGGTCGGCGAGCAGCCACATGAGAAAAGTCGAGTAGAGCGCGGGCTTGTCGGCCACGCCGGGTACCTCGAGCAGGCTGACGAGGCCCTTGCCGTCGGCGGTCGTGCGCAGAAACTCGGCGGTGTCGATCTCGGTCTCGCCGAAGAACACGTCGGCGCCCTGGTCGGCGAAGGTGATGAGTTCGCGCAGGATGACGCCGACGGTCTGCGGCGAGATTCCGCCGAGGTCGGTGAGCTCGGCCTTGCCGTCGGGGCTTGCGAGATAGGTCAGCACCGCGCGCAGGTCGCTCAGGTCGAGCAGGGGCAGGCCGGCCTTGTCGGCGTAGTGGAAGACGAGGCCGAGGCTCGACTCCTGCGTGTCGTTGAGGCCGAGCACCTTGCTCATCAGCAGAGGGCCGAAGCCGGCGACGGTGGCGCGAATCGGGATGCCCTTGCCGGCCCCGCCCAGGCTGAAGTACTCGGTCGGGCTGGCGATCGACTGCCAGGCCTGACCGATGCCCTGCGTTCTGCTGAGCAGCTTGTCATTCGATGCGCCGGGAGTGGCGATGCCCGACAGGTCGCCCTTGATGTCGGCGGCGAACACCGGAACGCCGGCCGCACTGAGCTGCTCGGCGAGCACCTGCAGTGTCTTGGTCTTGCCCGTGCCGGTGGCGCCGGCGACCAGGCCGTGACGATTGGTCATGGCGATCGGGATGCGCACCTGTGTCGACGGGTCGGGGTCACCGTTCACGAGGGCGCCCATCTCGAGGGCGGGGCCCGTGAAGGCGTACCCGGCGCGGATGGTGTCGACGGCGGCGGGGTCGAGCGGGGCCGGGGCCGCGGGTGCGGGCGCGGAGGTGGGGGTGGTGGCTGCGGTGGCGGAGGTGGGGGTGGGCGACGCGGCCGCGGCGGCGGGTTCGGGAGCGGATTCGGCCGCGGCGGCCAGTGCGGCATCCTGAGCGCGTTTCAGGGCCGCCTCGGCGGCCTCCTGCGCCTGGCGGGCGGCCTCGACCGCGGCCGCGGCCTCTTCTTGGGCGATTCTCAGAGCGTCGTCGGTCATGCCGTCAGCCTAAGCCGCGACAACCCTCTACCGCACCGCCTTTCAGCCGCCCCGTGCGTCATCCGCGCAGCCTGCGTGGCTTTCGCCAGCAGGTGGCAGCCCGTTCGGCAGCTCGATGTGCGCAAGAGCACGCTATGGGGCGTCATAGTGTGCCTTTGCGCACAATCGGTAGTGCGCGAGGGGATGGGATGGTGGGTCGAACCCCGCGCACCTGAACAGGGGCGGCCCGGCGCCCGACGACCAGGCGATGGGTGGCCCGGCGGCCCGGCGACCAGGCGATGGCCGGCCGGGCGGCCCGGCTGAGGCCGGCCCGACCGCGCGGTTCGCAGGTTCCGATACGACTCCAGCCCTCGCGGCCGGGGGTGGATCAGAGGTTGAGGGAGGCCAGGATGGCGCGGTGGTCGCTGTCGCCGGCCGCCAGAGTGGTGTTCGACGTGACCGTCATGCCGCGCTGCAGCAGGTGGTCGAGACGCGTGAACGGCAGTGTCGACGGCCAGGTGCCGCCGAGCATCCCCTCGCTCTGGTTCGACTCGGTGAGCTGCGACTCGATGCCGCCCATCGCGCGGTCTGTGGATGCCGCATTGAAGTCTCCGACCGCGAGCACCCGCAAGTTCTCGTCGTTCGGCAGCGTGCTCGCGAGGGCCGCGAGCATCGAGTCGCGCGCCGACACGTCACCCGGGCGCGCCGACGCGGCATGGATCACGTAGATGCTGACGAGCCCTTGCGGCGTCTGCAGGTCGGCGCCGAGCGCCCTGTTCCAGCCGAGGCCGAGGTTGAGCGGCTGGGCGTTGACGACGGGGTACTTGCTCCAGAGGCCCACCGTGCCGACCCCGTACGAATAGGGGTACTCGGCCGCGAGCGTGGCCGAGATCGAGTCGAAGTCGTCAGACGTCATCTCTTCGAGCGCGATGACGTCGGCGCCAGTCGCGGCCAGTGTGCGAGCCGACGCGTCGCCCGTGCCCGACGAGGCCTCGATGTTCTGGCTCGCCACCGTGAGGTGGGTGCCGTCGGCGGTCGAGGCCGCCGGAGCATTCCAGTCGAGCGGCACCAGGCTGGGCCCGAACAGCGCGGCCCACGCGATAACCGGCACGAGCACCGCGACCAGTGCGCGCGGCCGACGGCTCACGAGCGCCATGACCAGCACCGGGATGACCAGCAGCACCAGCCACGGAGCCGCGGTGTCGACCAGCAGGCCGAGGCCGCCGATGTCGGGCACGAGGGTGTGCCAGAGCAGCAGCGCGGTGAGCAGCAACGCGAACACGATCGTGAGCACGACGAGTGCCGGCCGCGAGGCTGGGCGCGCGGCCGGTTGCGGTGCGCCGCCGATCGGGGTGGGGCGGGTGGGGAGGAGCAGAGACATCGCAGCCAGTCTTGTGCATCAGTCTGATGCTTTCGTGAATGAGTGCTCCACAGGCGCCCGTGTCGCCGGTGTCTGCACAGATACCCACGGCCCCCAGTGGTCTGTCGGTGGCGCCGCTTATGCTTGTTGCATGAAAGTTCTGGCAGCAATGAGCGGCGGCGTCGACTCTGCCGTGGCGGCGGCACGCGCCGTCGAAGCGGGGCACGACGTCGTGGGCGTTCACCTCGCCCTCAGCCGCATGCCCGGAACCCTGCGTACCGGCAGCCGCGGCTGCTGCACCATCGAAGACTCCTCCGACGCCCAGCGCGCGGCCAACATCATCGGCATCCCGTACTACGTGTGGGATTTCTCCGAGCGCTTCAAGCTCGACGTGGTCGACGACTTCATCGCCGAATACTCGGCGGGCCGCACCCCCAACCCGTGCATGCGCTGCAATGAGCGCATCAAGTTCGCAGCGCTGCTCGAGAAGGCGCTCGACCTCGGTTTCGACGCGGTCGCCACCGGCCACTACGCGACGATCGTCACCGATCCCGACGGCAACCGAGAGCTGCACCGCGCCAGCGCGTGGGCGAAAGACCAGAGCTACGTGCTCGGCGTGCTGACCGCAGACCAGCTCGCGCACTCGATGTTCCCGCTCGGGGCGACCCCGTCGAAGGCGCTCGTTCGCGCCGAGGCCGCCGAGCGCGGGTTCAGTGTGGCGAACAAGCCCGACAGCCACGACATCTGCTTCATCCCCGACGGCGACACCCGCGGTTGGCTCGCCGAGAAGGTCGGAACGGCCACCGGCGAGATCGTCGAGCGCGACGGAACGGTCATCGGCAGCCACGAGGGCGCCCACGCGTTCACCGTCGGCCAGCGCCGTGGGCTGAACCTGGGCGTGATGGCCGACGACGGTCGCCGCCGGTTCGTGCTCGAGGTGAAGCCCGACTCGAACACCGTCGTGGTCGGCCCGAAAGAGGCGCTCGCGATCGCCGAGATCGCCGGCTCCCGGTTCACCTGGGCGGGGCGGGCGCCCGAGCATCCCGAGGCCGCCTTCGACTGCGAGGTGCAGATCCGCGCCCACGCCGACCCGGTGCCCGCGGTGGCGCAGGTCGTGCGAACGGCCACAGAATCGGTCGGTACCGCGGGGTCGGCTGCAGAGACGTTCGAGCTCGTCATCCGCCCGAACGAGCCGCTCATCGGCGTCTCGCCGGGCCAGACCGCCGTCGTCTATATCGGCACTCGCGTGCTCGGCCAGACCACGATCGACCGCACCGTCAGCGCCGTGCCGGTCAGCGCCATGCCCGTCGGCGTTACGCCGGTCGGTGCCGATCCGTTCGGCGTCGCTTCGGTCGGCGCCGCGCCCACCGCCGCGATCTGACAAGGGGTTCAGCGTGACCGACACGAGCGAGAAGACCGATACCGAAGAGCTCACGCTCGACCAGGCGAGCGACGAGGCCGCGGCCCTCACCACGCGCATCCTCGAGTTGCGCGACGCCTACTACGACAAAGACGCCTCGCTCGTCTCCGACGAAGACTACGACCGCATGATCCGCCGGCTGGGCGAGCTCGAGCGGCTGTTCCCCGAGCTGCAGAGCCAAGACAGCCCCACCCAGACCGTCGGCGGCCGCGCCGAGACCACCCTGTTCTCGCCGGTTCAGCATGCCGAGCGCATGCTCAGTCTCGACAACGTGTTCTCCATCGACGAGTTCACCGAGTGGGCCACGAAGGTCGAGCGCGACTCCGGTCGTGCCGTGCACTACCTCTGCGAGCTCAAGATCGACGGCCTCGCCATGAACCTCCGCTATGTCAACGGCGAGCTCGTCTCGGCCGCGACCCGCGGCGACGGAGTCGTCGGCGAAGACGTCACCGAGAACGTCGCGTACATTCCGGGCATCCCGACGCGGCTCGAAGGAACCGGGCATCCGCCCCTGATGGAGGTGCGCGGCGAGATCTTCTTTCCCGTCGCCGCGTTCGACGAACTCAACGCCGCCCAGCTCGCGGCCGGCGACCGCCTGTTCGCCAACGCCCGAAACGCCGCCAGCGGGTCGCTGCGCCAGAAGGCCGAGAACAAGAACGAGGCCCAACTCGCCCTGATGCATGCACGCCTGACCCGCCTGCGCATGCTCGTGCACGGCATCGGCGCCTGGCCCAACCCGCCCGCCGACTCGCAGTCGGGCATCTACGAGCTGCTGAAGTCGTGGGGGCTGCCGACGAGCACCCACTACGAGGTGAAACCGGATGCCCGGGGTGCCGCCGACTTCATCGAGTACTACGGCGAGCACCGGTACAGCGTCGAGCACGAACTCGACGGCATCGTGATCAAGGTCGACGAGCTGGCGCTGCACGAAGAACTCGGCGCCACGAGCCGCGCCCCGCGCTGGGCCATCGCCTACAAGTACCCGCCCGAGCAGGTGCAGACCAAGCTGCTCGACATCGTCGTGAGCGTGGGGCGCACCGGGCGGGCCACCCCGTTCGCCGTGATGCAGAAGGTGCGCGTCGCCGGCTCGGAGGTGCGGCAGGCCACGCTGCACAACCAAGACGTGGTGAAGGCCAAGGGCGTGCTGATCGGCGACACGGTCATTCTGCGCAAGGCGGGCGATGTGATTCCCGAGGTGCTCGGCCCGGTCGTGGAGCTGCGCGACGGCACCGAACGCGCGTTCGTGATGCCCGAGTTCTGTCCCGAGTGCGGCACGCGTCTCGCCCCCGCCAAGGAGAACGACATCGATCTGCGCTGCCCCAACGCGCGCAGCTGCCCCGCCCAGGTGCGTGGGCGGGTCGAGCACGTCGGCTCGCGCGGAGCGCTCGACATCGAGGTGCTCGGCGAGGTCTCGGCGGCGGCGCTCACCCAGCCCGACGAGCCGGCGGTCGCCCCACTCGACACCGAGGCCGGCCTCTTCGACCTCACTGTCGAGCAGATTTTTCCCATCACGACCATCGTGCGCGACTACGAGACCGGGCTCGAGAAACTCGACGACTCCGGAGCGCCGAAGCGCGAGGCGCCCTTCCGCCGCCGTCGGCAGAAGAAAGACGGCCCCTTCGTGCCGCGGGCCGCTGACGGCGCAGGTACGGGCACGGGCGGCGGAACCGTTGCCGGCACCGCCACGGGCGACGCTGGCGGCGCCGAGGCTGCCCCGAGCAGTGCCGCGACCAGCGAACCGGCTGCGTTCGACGGCGACGAGCTGTACGTGCCGTCGGCCAGCGCCATCAAGCTCATCGAGAACATCGAGAAGGCGAAGACGAGCCCGCTGTGGCGCATTCTCGTCGCCCTGAGCATCCGCCACGTCGGCCCGGTCGCCGCACGGGCGCTCGCGGACTACTTCGGGTCGCTCGACGCCATCCGTGCCGCCAGTCGCGAGGAGCTCGCAGCGGTCGACGGCGTCGGCGGCATCATCGCCGACGCCCTCATCGACTGGTTCGCGGTCGACTGGCACGTCGAGATCATCGACCGCTGGACGGCGGCGGGCGTGCAGTTCAGCACCCCCGGGCATCCCGGCCCAGGTGCCAACATCGGCGCAGGCGGCACCCTCGACGGCCTCACGGTGGTCGCCACCGGCAGCCTCGAGGGGTTCACCCGCGAGGGCGCCATCGAGGCCATCATCGCTGCCGGCGGCAAGGCCGCCTCCTCCGTCTCGAAGAAGACCGACTTCGTTGCGGCAGGCCCGGGTGCCGGTTCCAAGCTGCCCAAGGCCGAGGCCCTCGGCCTGCGCATCATCAACGCCGAGCAGTTCGCCCTGCTGCTGAAGGAGGGCCCGGCGGCTCTGGCAGATCCCGAGCCGGCTGAATCGGAACCGGCTGACCCGCCCGGCGCCGAGGCAACCGCGGGCGACTCCCCGGCAGATGTCACAGGAACTGACGCGGCTCGCGCCACCTCCGACCCGGCCGGCGCCTCCGAGAGTGCCACAAAGGCCAAGCCGGCCACGAAACCCAGACGCAAACCGACGGCCATGCCCGAGGTGGAGTCCGCTGTCGAGCCCGAGGCGAAGGCCGACAGCTCGTCGTGACCTGACACCTCACCCGCGACCTGACCTGTTGACCCGAAGCACGCATCAGCCAGAGGCGCCACCCACCGGGCCCACGCCGGTCGGCGGCACCGAATACACTTGATGGGTTCCCGGCGCCAGGCTGCGCCGCCCCCAACACTTCGCCGGCGCCCAATCGCGCGGCAGCCAGCAACCCAGCACGAACAACGCAGCAGTACGGAGTCGCATGTCTATCGAAACACCCTCGAGCGAGAGCGTTCGCCCGGCGACGAGCGCCAACAGCCGCCCGGCACCTGCCGACGGAGCGACGGCACCGGGCGAGATCACGGCCGCCCAAGTCAAGCACCTGGCCGGGCTTGCGCGCATCCACCTCACCGACGCCGAGATCACGAAGCTCACCGGCGAACTGGTGGCGATCGTCGACAACGTCGCGAAGGTGACCGAAGTCGCAACACCCGATGTGCCCGCGACGAGCCACCCGATTCCGTTGCAGAACGTGTTCCGTCAAGACGTCGTCGGCGAGACGCTCACGCAGGAGCAGGCGCTCTCGGGCGCGCCCGAGCACGACGGCAGCCGCTTTCGCGTGTCAGCCATTCTGGGAGAAGAGCAGTGAGCCACGACCTGACCCGCCTCACCGCGTCTGACCTCGCCGAAAAGCTGCGCACCAGAGAGGTCAGCAGCCTTGAAGCAGTGGATGCCCACCTCGACCGCATCGCGGCCGTCGAGCCCGACGTGCACGCGTTCCTGCACGTCGCGGCAGAGCAGGCGCGGGCGACCGCCCGCGCGATCGACGCTCGCCGGGCATCCGGTGACCTGACCGACGACCAGAACGGCAGCAGCCGAGGCGGCGCCGGCAGCGAGCTCGCCGGGGTTCCGATCGCCATCAAAGACGTTCTGTGCACCATCGACATGCCGTCGACCGCGGGCTCGAAGATTCTCGAGGGCTGGGTTCCGCCGTACGACGCGACGGTGGTCGCCAGGCTGCGCCGCGCCGGCCTGATTCCGCTCGGCAAGACCAACATGGACGAGTTCGCCATGGGCTCCTCGACCGAGCACTCGGCATACGGCCCCACGCACAACCCGTGGGATCTCGACCGCATCCCCGGCGGCTCCGGCGGCGGCTCGGCCGCGGCCGTGGCGGCCTTCGAGGCGCCGCTCGCGCTCGGCAGCGACACCGGCGGCTCGATCCGCCAGCCCGCGGCCGTCACCGGCAGCGTCGGCGTCAAGCCGACCTACGGGGGAGTGAGCCGCTACGGCGCCATCGCCCTCGCCTCGAGCCTCGACCAGGTGGGTCCGGTCAGCCGTACGGTGCTGGATGCCGCACTGCTGCACGACGTGATCGGCGGGCACGACCCCCGCGACTCGACGAGCCTCACAGACACCTGGCCGAGTTTCGCCGCCGCCGCCCGCGAGGGGGCCGCGACGCGGAGCCTGAAGGGCCTGAAGGTCGGCGTGGTCAAGGAGTTGCAGGGCGACGGCTTCCAGGCCGGAGTCACGCAGCGCTTCGACGAAGCGGTCGCGCTGCTCACGGCAGCCGGCGCCGAGGTCGTCGAGGTCAGCACACCGAGCTTCGAGTACGCGATCTCGGCCTACTACCTCATCCTGCCCGCCGAGGCCTCGAGCAACCTGGCGAAGTTCGACTCCGTGCGCTTCGGCCTGCGCGTCAACCCGCCCGGCGGCGGAACGGTCGAAGACGTCATGTCGGCGACCCGCGAGGCCGGCTTCGGGCCCGAGGTGAAGCGCCGCATCATCCTCGGCACCTACGCGCTCAGCGCGGGCTACTACGACGCGTACTACGGCTCGGCCCAGAAGGTGCGCACGCTCATCCAGCGCGACTTCGCGAGGGTGTTCGCCGACGTCGATGTGCTGGTCAGCCCCAGTGCGCCCACCACCGCGTTCAAGCTCGGTGAAAAGCTCGACGACCCGCTGGCGATGTACCTCAACGACCTCACCACGATTCCCGCCAACCTCGCGGGCGTGCCCGGCATCAGCCTGCCCGTCGGGCTCGCTCCCGAAGACGGGCTGCCGGTGGGCATCCAGTTCATGGCACCCGCCCGAGAGGATGCGCGGCTCTACAAGCTCGGCGCCACACTCGAGGCGCTGCTCGAAGAGAAGTGGGGGCATCCGTTGCTCGCCGAAGCCCCCGACCTCGCCCCGCAAGAAATGTTCGCGTCTGAAGAAGGTGCTGTCTGATGGCCAAGCCCGAGCTGATGGATTACGACAAGGCCATCGAACTCTACGAACCCGTGCTCGGTTTCGAGGTGCACGTCGAGCTGAACACCAAGACGAAGATGTTCTCTGACGCCCCGAACTTCTTCGGCGGCGAGCCGAACACGAACGTCACGCCCGTCGACCTCGGCCTGCCGGGGTCGCTGCCGGTGGTGAACGAGCAGGCGGTGAAGTACGCGATCAGCCTGGGGCTGGCTCTCGGATGCTCGATCGCCCCCTCCTCGCGCTTCGCGCGCAAGAACTACTTCTACCCTGACCTGGCGAAGAACTACCAGATCTCACAGTTCGACGAGCCCATCGCGTTCACGGGTTCGGTCGAGGTGGAACTGCCCGACGGCCGCCTCTTCACCGTGCCGATCGAACGCGCGCACATGGAGGAAGACGCGGGCAAGCTCACGCACGTGGGCGGGGCCACGGGCCGCATCCAGGGCGCCGAGTACTCGCTCGTGGACTACAACCGTGCCGGTGTGCCGCTGGTCGAGATCGTGACCGACATCATCTACGGCGCCGGGGGCGATGCGCCCGAGCTGGCGAAGGCGTACGTGTCGACGATCCGCGACATCGTGGTGGCGCTCGGCATCTCAGACGCGAAGATGGAGCGCGGCAACCTGCGCTGCGACGCGAACATCTCGCTGCGCCCGCGTACCGCGCCGGGGGGGGCCCCGGCCAAGCTCGGCACGCGAACCGAGACGAAGAACGTGAACTCGCTGCGGTCGGTCGAGAGGGCGATCCGCTACGAGATCCAGCGGCAGGCCGCGATCCTGTCGAACGGCGGAACGATCATCCAGGAGACCCGGCACTGGCACGAAGACACCGGCCAGACCTCTGCCGGGCGCCCGAAGAGCGACGCCGACGACTATCGGTACTTCCCCGAGCCCGACCTGCTGCCCGTGGTGCCGAGCCCTGAGCTGATCGACGAGCTGCGGGCGGCGCTGCCGGAGGCTCCGGTCGCGAGGCGTCGGCGGCTGAAGGCCGACTGGGGGTTCACCGACCTCGAGTTCCAGGACGTGGTGAACTCGGGCCTGCTGACCGAGATCGTCGAGACGACGAAGGCCGGGGCATCCGCTCAGTCTGCGCGCAAGTGGTGGACGGGCGAGATCGCCCGCGTCGCCAACCAGCGCGGGGTCGATGCCTCGACGCTGGTCTCGCCGCTGCACGTCTCCGAGCTCATCGCGCTGGTCGACGACGGCACCCTCACCGACCGCCTCGCGCGGCAGGTGCTCGAGGGCGTCATCGAGGGCGAGGGCACACCCGACGAGGTCGTGGCCGGCCGCGGGCTCGCGGTGGTGTCTGACGACGGTGCGCTCATCGCGGCCATCGACGAGGCGCTGGCGGCACAACCGGATGTTCTCGCCAAGATTCGCGACGGCAAGGTGCAGGCTGCCGGTGCCGTGATCGGGGCCGTCATGAAGGCCATGAAGGGCCAGGCCGACGCCGCACGCGTGCGCGAGCTCGTGTTGGAGCGCGCAAGCGCCTAAGACATGGTGCCGCCCGCAGCCGCGTCAGAGCGCCTCCGCGCCGAGATCGGGCCGCGTCGCAAGGGTCAGCTGGCCAGCCCCGCGACGAGGTTGATGGCTGAGGCCAGAATGACCGCGCCGAAGAGGTACGACAACAGGGCGTGGCGAAGAGCCTGAGCCCGGAATTCGCTGGTCTGAAACGTGGTGTCAGAGACCTGGTACGTCATGCCGATCGTGAAGGCCAGGTAGTAGAAATCGCTGTACCGCGGGTTCTCCTTCTGGTTGAAGTCGACCCCGCCCGGCGTTCCGCGGTAGTAGATCGAGGCGTACCGCAACGTGAACAGGTTGTGCACGAGCACCCACGAGAGCGTCAAGCTCAGCACGCCGAGGGCTCCCGCGCCAAATTTGTCGATTCCGTGGTCGTCGCTCGACCCCAGAATGACCACCACCACCGCGGCGATGCTGCCCAGGCTCGCGAGCAGCAGCAGCAGTTCGGCGGTGGCGCGTGAGGGGTCTTCGCGCGTCGCGTGCTTCTCGGTGTCGGCGGCATCCTTCTTGTGGGTGCGGGCCCAGGTCCAGATGTTGTACACGAGGGCGGCGCAGATCCAGCCGACGACGGCCGCGTCGGTCCACTGGGTGGTGATGCCGGCGATGAGCCCTGCCACCACCCCGACGACCAGCATGATGGCCGCCCGCGTGGCCGACCGGCGCATGAGGGGTAAGGAGGGGGTCGTGGTGCTCACGGTCTGATCTTCGCATGCGCCTCGCCGAATGGATGCCCAACCGAACCCTCTTCGAGTTCTCTCATGTCGAAGCTACGCAGAACGTGTCATTCCTCTGCGCGCACGATGCTCACGAAATGCGGCGCCGAACGCAGCGTGAGCCGTACCCGAAGTCGCCCCTGCTTGGCGAGGATCGCCCCGATCACAGCGGCGGCCACGACCGGCGCGAGCCCCGACACCGCCATCGCCTTGTGGGCGCCGAACGTCTCGACGATGAACCCCATGAATGGCCCGCCGATGGCCTGCCCGCCGAGCAGTACGAGTACATAGACGCTCATCACCCGGCCGCGAACGGCCATGTTCGACGAGATCTGTACGAGGGAGTTCGCCCCGGTGATGAAGAGCAGGTTCGCGAACCCCACCCCGACCAGCACGACCGAGAAGAAGATCTGGTTGGGCATCAACCCCGCCAACGCCTGCAGGCCGCCGAACAGCGCGGCCGTTGCGATCACCGTGCGTAACCGGATGCCCATGCGACGGGTCGAGGCGATTGCCCCGGTGAAGGCGCCGACGGCGAGCAGGGTGTTGAACAGCCCATACCCGCCCGCTCCCACGTTGAACACCGCACTCGCGAACGCAGCCAGCAGAACCGGCATCGAGAAGGTGAAGAGCGACAGCACGGCCATCATGACCATGGTCCAGAGAATCGAAGGCTTCGACACCACGTAACGAAGGCCCTCGCGAAGCTGCCCCGGGGCCCGCACAGCGGGTGTGCTCCTGTGCAGGTCGGTCACGCGCAGCATGAGCAGCGCGCCCACGACAAACAGGCAGCTGACCGCATTGATGGCGAACGACCATCCGGCCCCCACCGCGACGAGCAGCGCCCCGCTGATGGCCGGACCGATGAGCCCACCCAGCTGGAACACCGACGAGTTGATGGCGATGGCGTTGTGCAGGTATTTCGGCCCGACGAGCTCGTTGACGAAGACCTGCCGCGACGGGTTGTCGACCACAGTGACCATGCCGACCAGAAACGCGATGATGTACACCTGCCACACCTCGACCACGCCGGTGAGCGTCAGCAGGGCGAGAGCCGCAGCGAGCACGAAGAGGCAGACCTGAGTTGCGATGAGCAGCAGGCGGCGGTTGTGGCGGTCGACGAAGACGCCCCCGAACAGCCCGAACAGGAGCATCGGCGTGAACTGCATAGCTACCGTGATGCCGACGGCGGTGACACTGCCGGTCAGCTCGAGTACGAGCCAGTCTTGAGCGATGCGCTGCATCCATGTGCCCGTCATCGAGACCATGTTCGACATGGTGAAGAGCCGGTAGTTGCGGATGCGCAGGGCCACGAGGGTGTCGCGCCACGGCGGCCGCTGCTGCACGACGGCGATGGGGGCGGTCGCGGGTGCGGCGGATGTGGTGGGTTCAGCGGCCGAGGCGGATGACGCGGGGGCGGTGCGGGAGACGGCGGGAGCGGCGGGGGCGGTGGGGGGAGCGGGGCGGATGATGCTGATGGGGCGGGTGGGCGGCGGAACAGTCACAGAGCAAGACCTAAGTTACGTAGTAATGGGTGGTATCACTCGACGGTATCGCGGCCGCAGTCATAGTCTTGCTAAATTGAGACTATTACTCCCATTACGTTATCGAATACGAGGCCAGTCGATGTTCGACCCGGTGCTGCTCACCACCTTCCTCGCCGTCGCCGAGACCCACAGCTTCACCGGCGCGGCACAGAGGCTCGGTGTGAGCCAGCCGACGGTCAGCCAGCACATTCGTAAGCTCGAAGAGGCCGCAGGCAGGCAGTTGGTCGCCAGAGACACCCGAGACGTGCGGATGACCGACAACGGCGACGCGATGGCGGGGTTCGCGCGCAGCATCCTGGCGGCGCACTCGGCGGCCGAGGCGTACTTCAGCGGGTCGGCGATGCGCGGCAGGCTGCGGTTCGGAGCCGCCGACGACCTCGCGATCACCCAGCTGCCGCGCATCCTGCGGCACTTCAGGCAGCTCTACCCGCAGATCAACCTCGAGCTGACAGTGAACCAGAGCCCCCCGCTGTACCGGCAGCTGAAGAGCGGACGGCTCGACCTCATCTTCATCAAACGCATGGCCGACTCTGACGAGGGAGCCTTGGTGAAGCGCGACACGCTGGTGTGGGTGGGTCAACCGAAAACCATCATCGAGCCGGGGGCGCCGGTGCCGCTCATCGCGTACCAGGCACCGAGCATCAGCCGGCAGAGCGCCATCGACGCGCTGGAGGCGGCGGGTCGCACGTGGCGCATCACCTGCAACACCCGTGAGGTGAACGGGGTGCTGGCGGCGGTGCGGGCGGGCATCGGGGTGGCCGTGTTTCCGCAGTCGCTGATTCCGGACGACCTGGTCACCGTCGGGCCGCGCTTCGGGTTGCCCGAGCTCGGCCACGTCGACTTCCGCCTGCTCGCGAACCCCGCGGCGGCGGCCTCGCCCATCGAGGCCCTGACCACGGCCATCATGGGCCGCCCCCTGAACCGCCCCGCCCCCTGACCGCGCGGCGCGAGGTCGCGCGGCGCGAGGAAGGTCAGTCGCGCGGAAACTCGACGCCCGTCAGCTCCTCCGAGCGCTGCCACAGCAGCGCGCCCTGCTTCCCGTTCTCTGCCCGCCGCGCGAAGTGCGCGAACGTCGGCTCACCGGTGAGTTCGAACAGACCCGAGGGCCCGAAGTAGTCGCCACCGAGCGCTTCGGGGTTGGTCGCCGCGAACAGCTCGGGCAGAGCACCCTCGGCGGCCGCCTGGGTCATGCCGGGCATCCGGTTCAGTATGGTCGAAAAGCGTGATGGCTTCGACCGCCCGAGGTTCGGTCCCGACGACTGCAGGTTGGTGCGGCTGAAGCCGGGGTGCGCCGCCACGCTCAGAACCTGCCAGCCGATCGAGTCGCTGCGCCGGGCGAGTTCTTTGGCGAACATCAGGTTGGCGAGCTTCGACTGCCCGTAGGCGCCCCACGCGCTGTAACTGCTCTCGCCCTGCAGGTCTTCGAAGTCGATGCGCCCGATCCAGTGCATGATGCTCGACATGGTGATGACCCGCGGCGCGTCGGCCCGCAGCAGCGCCGGCATCAGGCGCCCGGTGAGGGCGAAGTGCCCGAGGTGGTTGGTGCCGAACTGCAGCTCGAACCCGTCGTCGGTGAGCGTGCGGCGGGGAACCGCCATCACTCCCGCATTGTTGAACAGCAGGTCGAGCGGATGCCCGCCCTCGACGACTTCGCCCGCGAGTGCCGCGATCGACCCGAGGTTCGCCAGGTCGAGCGGCAGCACTCGCACGCTGCCCGTGCCCGCGCCGCCGCCGACGGCCGCGCCGCCGCTCGCGCCCGTGCCCGCACCCGCCCCGCCCTCGAGCCGCCGCACGGCCTCCGCGCCCTTCTCGGCCGACCGCGCCGTGATCGTGACGTCGGCGCCCGCTGCCAGCAGCCACTTCGCCGTCTCGAAGCCGAGCCCCGAGTTGCCGCCCGTCACCAGGGCGCGCCGCCCGCGCAGGTCGGGCCGGGGAATCGTGGGGGTGCGCGCCACGCTAGACCCTGTCGTCGCGCCCGGTGAGCGCCAGCAGCCGCGACTGCAGGGGAGCGTCGTCGGCGATCGGCACGGGCGAGGCGAACAGTCCGCTGGCCTCGAGCGTGTCTTTCTGCGGCTCGAACACGGTGTACACCGCCTCGATCAGCCCGCTGTCGAGCTCGTCGGGCGAGTGTGTAGCGCGCGCCAGATCCCAGGTGTGGATGGTCACGTCAGACACCTGCTCGGCGAGGTACTCGCGCGCGGGGATCGTGCCGTACGACACGTGCACCGGCGTCTCGGGGTCGGCCTTCGACCACGCCGAGGCCGCGGCCGACGAGTAGCGGTGCCATTCGGCGATGAGGTCGTCGCCGAGCGCCCGGATGTACGGCTGCGCCTGCCGCACCGTGCGCCCCTCGAGCAGCAGCGGAACCCACTGCTGCTCTTCGATGACGTGCTGCACGAGCTGGTGGGTGTTCCAGTCGGTGTCGGGCGTCGGGGCCGACCAGTCGGTGACCGCCGCCAGCCGTGCGCTGAATTCGTCGTGAGCCGTTTGATGGAGGCTGATCCAGTCGATGCTCATTGGCACTCCCGTTCTTTCTCAAGACTAAAGCCCCGCCGTGGCCCATCCATTCCGCCGTGTAGTTTCGAGAGGTGACTCTTCGAACCCGACTGGTGCGACCGGATGACGCACCCCGGATGCTCGCCCTGAACACCCCGGCCGTGCCGGCCGTCAATCTGCTCGACGCCGACGAGCTGGCGGGCATCCTCGCCGTGGCGCACGCCGGCTTCGCCGTGGTCGACGACGCTGGAGCCACTGGCGACGCACCCGCCGCCGGCCCGACGGGCTCCGCCGTCGCCGCCGCCGCCCCGGCCGCCGCCCCGACGGGCTCCGCCGCGGCCGCCGCCGGCCCGGCCGCCGCCGCCGTACCCCTCCTCGGCTTCGTGCTCACCCTGCTGCCGGGCGCCGCCTACGAGAGCGAGAACTACCGCTGGTTCTCGGCCCGCTCGAACGACTTTCTGTACGTCGACCGCATTGTGGTCGCCGACGGCGCTCGCGACCGGGGCATCGGCGCCATGCTCTACGCGGCGGTCTTCGAGGCGGCCCGCGCGGCCGGTGTGGCCGAGGTGTTCTGCGAGGTGAACCTCGAGCCGCCGAACCCCGGCTCGCTGCGCTTCCACCACCGGCTCGGCTTCGAGGAGGTGGGCCAACAGGCCACCAAGGGCGGCTCTGTCGTGGTCAGCCTGCTCGCGGCCCGGGTCTGACTCAGACCCCGGTTCCTGACCGCCCTGGGCCGGTCGTACGGACCGGCGCACGGGCCGGTCGCCGATCGCACAGGCCGGTCGCCGGTCGCACAGGCCCGCCACCGATCGCACCCGACGATCGCCGTCAGACGATCGCCGTCAGACGATCGCCACCCCGCGCGCCCGCCACCCGCGCACGTCAGAGCCGAGCGCATCGAGCAACCGGTCGCGAGTGCTGCGGATGTGCCCGGTCAGCAGCGACACGGCCCGTTCGGCATCCCGCGCCCGCACCGCGGCCAGCACGGCCCGGTGTTCACTCATCGCGAGAGCCCTGGAGGCTTCGGTCTGCACCTCGAGCCAGCGTGTTCGTGACAGCCGGGTCATCGAACTCTCGGCCGCCGCGGTGAGAAAGGCGTTCTGCGACAGCCGCACCAGCTCGACGTGGAAGTCGGTGCCCATGCGGTGGCTCTGCTCGCCCGAGCCGCTCGCATCGAACGAGAGCAGCCGGGCATCCAGCGCCTCGAGCTCGGCGTCGGCCGCTCGTTCGCAGGCCAGTCGCACGCCGGCCGCCTCGACGACCTCGCGAAACTCGAGCAGCGCGGCGATCTCGGCGAGGTCGATCGGGGCGACGATGAATCCCCGCCCGTCGCGCTGCACCAGGCCCTCGGCCTCGAGCCGCGTCAGGGCCGCACGAACGGGTGTTCGTGAGGCCTGCAGCTCGCTTTCGAGGGCCCGTTCGGTCAGCCGTTCGCCTGGGCTCATCGCCAGGCTCAGGATGCCCTCCCGCAGTTTCTCGTAGATGAGGGCGGTCTGCGACTTCTCGGTCATGCACACACTGTAGCAACTCTGGTATACCGTGGTGGTATACCAAAGGAGATCGAATGCCAGACCGCGGAAGAGCGCCTAACGCCGGCACCGCCGGCACCGCCGCGACAGCGGCCACCGCCCCCACCGCCGAGGCGACGGGCCGTCTCGGCCCTCGCCCGTGGTTCATGCTGGCGCTCGGACTCTTCGCGCAGGTGGCGGGCACGATCGCGGTGAGCACCCCGGCATTCCTCGTTCCGTTGCTGCACGGCGAGCGCGGCCTGTCGCTGGCCGAGGCCGGGCTGGTCGTTGCCGCGCCATCGGTCGGAATGGTGCTGACCCTGATTCTCTGGGGTGCGCTCGCCGACCGGGTGGGGGAGCACTGGGTGATCGCGGCCGGGCTCACCATCACGGCGGCGGCCGCCCTGGGCGCCCTGCTGTCGAGTGACCTGGTGTCGACCGCGCTGTTCCTGCTGGTCGGCGGCATGGGCGCGGCGAGCGCCAACGCAGCCGGAGGGCGCCTGGTGGTCGGCTGGTTTCCGGCGAACCGGCGAGGGCTCGCCATGGGCATCCGCCAGATGGCGCAGCCGCTCGGGGTGGCGGCGGCCGCCATCGTCGTGCCGCCCCTGGCCGCCGCGCACGGGCTGGGTGCCGCGCTGCTCTTCCCGTTCCTCGTCACCGCCGTGGCCGCCGTGACGAGCGCCGCGTTCATCGTCGACCCGAGACGGCACCCGCACGACGTGCTGCCGGCGGGACAGAAGGCGCCGAACCCCTATCGGGAGTCGTCGCTGCTGTGGCGCATCCACGGCGTCTCGGTGCTGCTCGTCTTTCCGCAGTTCGTCATCTCGACCTTCGCCCTCGTCTGGCTGATCACCGACGAGGGCTGGCAGCCGCTCGCGGCCGGCATCGTCGTCGGGGTGGCGCAGTTCGTCGGCGCCCTCGGCCGCATCGTCGTCGGCCTGGTCAGCGACCGGGTGGGCAGCCGCATGGTTCCGCTGCGAGTGGTGGCGGGAGGCGCCAGTGCCATCATGATCGTGCTGGCGCTGACCGACTGGTGGGGGCTGTCGGCGATCGCCGCGCTGGTGGTGATCGTGGCGTCTGCGATCACCGTCGCCGACAACGGTCTCGCCTTCACCGCCGTCGCCGAGATCGCGGGCAGCCGCTGGTCGGGCCGCGCGCTGGGGGCGCAGAACACCGCCCAGTTCGTCGCCGCAGCCGCCACTGCACCCACGATGGGCGCCCTGATCGGGGCTTTCGGGTTCGCCACTGCCTTCGCCCTGACCGCCGTCCTGCCACTCGTCGCCATACCCCTCGTTCCCATCGTCGACAGGCGCTCAGGAAAAAGACTCTGAGCCTCTCGTGAACAATGACGGGCCGAACCGAGGCGCGGTGAAGTAACCCTCGCTGAGCGTGGTACCGTGCAAAAATGCCACGTATCGCGGGAGTTGCCGCTGCCTTTCCCCCACGTTCGTACCCGCAATCCGAAATCACGGAACTGCTGGGCCCCATCATCACGAACAACCCCACCAAGATGGCCCTTGTTCGCCGACTGCATGCCAACAGCAAGGTCGATCGTCGCCACCTGGTGATGCCGTACGACTGGTACAAAGACAGCGACCTGAACTTCACGCTGGCGAACAACACCTTCATCGTCGCAGCCGTCGATCTCGCAGAGGAGGCCGTGCAGGGCGCGCTCGACAAGGCCGGCCTCGTGCCCTCTGACGTCGACTTCATCGTCTTCACCTCGGTCACCGGCATCTCGGCGCCGTCGGTGGATGCCCTGCTGGCCTTGCGCATGGGTTTCCGCTCTGACGTCAAGCGCATGCCGATGTTCGGCCTCGGCTGTGTCGCCGGTGCGGCGGGCATCGCCCGCGTGAACGACTACCTCTGCGGTCACCCCGGCGAGGTGGGGCTGCTGATCTCGGTCGAGCTCTGCTCGCTCACGGTGCAGCGCGGCGACGACTCCATGGGCAACCTCGTCGCGAGCGGGCTGTTCGGCGACGGCTCTGCCGCCGTGGTCATGGTGGGCGCCGAGCGGGCGAGGGGCATGCCTGTGACCGGTCCCGACGTCATCGACACCCGCAGCCGGCTGTACCCCGGCACCCGTGAGGTGCTCGGCTTCAACCCGAGCGAGAGCGGCTTTCGCATCGTGCTCACGGCCGGCGTGGCCGACGTGATCGACGAACACTTCGACAACGACGTGGTGGGGCTGCTCACCGAGCACCGGCTCGGCGTCAGCGACATCGAGGTGTGGATGGCGCATCCGGGCGGCCCCCGCGTACTGAATTCGTTCTCGTCGGCACTGGGGCTGCCCGAGGGCGCTCTCGACGTGAGCTGGAAGTCGATGGCCGAGAAGGGCAACATGTCGTCGGCATCCATTCTGCATGTGCTCGCCGAGACGCTCGAGCTGCAGCGGTTCGGCCAGGGCGACCTGGGCCTGCTCTTCGCGCTCGGCCCGGGGGTCTGCGCCGAGATCGTTCTGCTGAAGTGGCCGGAGGCCGCCGGCCAGTGATCTGGTACGCGGTGCTGATCTTCGCCACCGGGGCCGAGCGGTTCGTCGAACTGGGCGTCTCGGCGAAGAACGCCGCGTGGGCCTTCCGCCACGGGGGCGTCGAGTTCGGTCGCGGGCACTTTCCGTTCATGGTCACGCTGCACACTGCGATGCTGGTGGCCTGCCTGGCCGAGGTCTTTCTGCTGCAACGGCCGTTCACGCCGTGGCTCGGCTACACCATGCTCGTGGTGGCGCTGGCCTGCCAGGCGTTGCGCTGGTGGTGCATCGCCTCGCTCGGCAGGCGCTGGAACACCCGGGTGATCGTGGTTCCCGGCCTGCCGCTGGTGCGCCGCGGGCCGTACCGGCTGCTCGACCACCCCAACTACGTCGCGGTGATCGCCGAGGGCATCGCGCTACCACTGGTCTACAACGCCTGGATCACCGCCGCGGTCTTCACGGTCGTCAACCTCGTGCTGCTGCTGCGGTTCCGCATTCCGGTGGAGGAGAAGGCGTTGGCGTTCGGTGTGGCGCAGGCGCCGGTCGAGCCCTGAGCCCCGCGGGGCCGTAAGCCCGGTCGAGCCGCGAGCCCGGTCGAGCCGCGAGCCCGGTCGAGACCCGACGGCCTGCGGAGGCGCTGGGAGTTCGGCGTCAAGGGGGCGGCACGGGCATCCGGCGGCGACAGACTTGACGGGTGAGTATCTTTCCCGAGAGCATGCGCAACCGCCTGCGGTCGACGTTCACCGGGCAGCTCGACGGGCCGCCCGACTGGGTGCTGGCGCTCGACCAGGGTGACGACGCGGGCTTCTTCGCCCCGGGCTCGGCGACCTGGGCCGTGCATGGCCAGACGGCGACGATCGTGGCCGGCGTTCGGGCGCTGCTCATCCAGGCCCTGCACCCGGGCGCCCTCGCCGGCGTGCACGACTGGTCGCGCTACCGCGAAGACCCGCTCGGCCGGCTGGCCGGCACCATCCGCTGGATCTTCACGGTCACCTACGCCGACACCGCCACCGCCGTCTCGGCGTCGAACTGGGTGCTGCGGCTGCACGAGCGGGTGGTCGGCAGTTACATCGACGCGCAGGGCCTCGAACGCCCCTACGCCGCGAACGACCCCGAACTGCTCAGCTGGGTGCACCTGGCCTTCACCGACTCGTTCCTCGCCACGGCGAAGCTCTGGAGCGATCCGATTCCGGGCGGCCCCGACGCCTACGTTCGCGAGTGGGCGAAGGCCGGCGAACTGATGGGGGTGCCGAACCCGCCGCGGTCAGAGGCCGAGCTGCGCGACCAGTTGCACGCCTTTGTCGAGGCGGGCATCCTGAAGAGCGACGAACGAGTCGCCGAGACCGTGAAGTTCTTGCGCCGGCCACCGCTCGCGCGGTCGATGATGCCGGGTTATCGCGTGCTGTTCGACGGTGCCGTGGCGTCGATTCCCGACGAATACCGCCGGATGCTCGGCCTGAGCCCCACACGGCTGGGCCCCGTCGCGCTGCCGACCGTGGGTTCGACCCGTCTCGTCTTGAAGGTCATCGGCAACATGCTCGGTACCGGGCGCGGACCGAGTGAGCTGGCCGCGCGGCGGCGCCTCGACCGGCTGGCCGAGTCGGCCGCCTGACCCGTCAGCGCAGCCGCATCGTCGGCGGCATCGGCTTCGGCGGCTCTGCCAGCTTGCGCACCCGCCGCCGTTCGAGTCGCGCCGACACGATCATCACCAGCGCGAACACGATCGCGGCCAGCATCACGATCAGCAGCACGGTGCCGTAGACGCCGTGCGTCAGCGCGTCGATCACGGCGACGACCACCACGACGAACGAGCCGCCGAGGCCGAGCAGCGAGAAACGGGTCGCGCGATCCATCCCGGCGCCTAGGCCACTCGGGTCGCGGGCGACGTGGTCTTGGCGGGGTCGCGCTCGACGACGTCGCCGAGCGCCTCGTCGATGCGCGCCAGCACCTCGGCGTCGAGCGTCACCCCGGCCGCGGCGACGTTCGACGCGACCTGCTCGGGCTTCGAGGCGCCGATGATCGCCGAGGCGACGTTCGGGTTCTGCAGCACCCACGCCACCGCCAGCTGAGCCATGGTCAGCCCGACGTCAGACGCGATCGGCTCGAGCTTCTGCACGGCCGTGAGCACCTCGTCGCTCAGCCAGCGCTTGATGGTGTCTTCGCCGCCCTTCGTGTCGGTGGCACGCGAGCCCTCGGGCAGCTGCTGGCCGGGCTTGTACTTGCCGGTCAGCACGCCCTGGGCCACGGGCGACCAGACGATCTGCGAGATTCCGAGCTCTCCAGAGGCCGGCACGACCTCGGTCTCGATCACGCGCCAGAGCGCGGAGTACTGCGGCTGGTTCGAGACCAGCTGAAAGCCGAGCTTCGAAGCCAGCCCGTGCGCCTCGCGCAGCTGGGGGGCCGTCCACTCGCTCACGCCGATGTACAGCGCCTTGCCGGCGCGCACGATGTCGGCGAAGGCCGTCATCGTCTCCTCCAGCGGCGTCTCGTAGTCGTAGCGGTGCGCCTGATAGAGGTCGACGTAGTCGGTTCGCAGCCGCGTCAGCGAGCCGTCGATCGACTCCATGATGTGCTTGCGGCTGAGACCGGTGTCGTTCGGGCCTTTCGGCCCGGTGGGCCAGTAGACCTTGGTGAAGATCTCCAGCGACGACCGCCGCTCGTGCCGCAGCGCCTTGCCGAGCACCTTCTCTGCTGCAGTGTTCGCGTAGGCGTCGGCGGTGTCGAAGGTGGTGATGCCGGCGTCGAGGGCGGCCTGCACGCACTCGCGGGCGACCTCGTTCTCGACTTGCGACCCGTGGGTCAGCCAGTTGCCGTACGTGATCTCCGAAACCTTGAGTCCGCTGTTGCCGAGGTACCTGAATTCCATGCTTCCAGCGTAGCCGCCACCGGATGCCCGGCCTCACGCATCCGCGTCACGGCCCTCGCTCAGCGCTGCAGCCCCATGCGGGCGATGCCGAGCAGCGACTCGTTCGGCAGGAACGCCCGGGTCAGCCCCAGGGCGATCTTCGGCAGGTCGGCCTCGTCGCGGTAGAGCAGGCTCATGCGCTCGTAGCGCGGGTTGAACTTGGTCTTGAAGTTGTGCAGCGACTGGAATCCGTACAGCGGCTCGAGGATCTTGCCCAGCGAGTCGAGCACAGCGTCGATGCCGCTCGGCTCGCCGGCGTCGTCGGCGTGCGCCAGGGGAGCCCCCGAGAGCGACACGAACAGCGCCCCCTCCTGCTGGAAGTGCAGGCACGACGAGGCGATCAAGAACTCCATCACCGGCTTGAAGCCGTCGTCTTTGCGGCGCATCAGGTCGAGGGTCCAGCCCTTGATGACCTGCTCGCCCGGTTCGACGCTGTCACCGTACACCGGCAGCCACGACAGCACTCCCTGCACGGCGTCGTTCTCGTCGAGCGCGAGGGCGGTCTTGACGTGCGGATCGAGTGCCTCATCCACCCCGCCCAGTGTGAAGCCCATCTCGGGCAGGGCCTTGTCGCCCACCCACTCCTCAGAGATCGCGCGCACCTGCGACACGATCGACCACGGCTCGTCGGCCAGTGTCGTCATTCTGAAGGTGATCTTCTCGCGGGTGGCACGGTTGATGGCCGAGCGGATGGGCTGCCAGCGCTTGCCCGCCATTTCGAGAGTGGGCAGGTCGATGATGGTGTCTTCGGCGACCTGCAGGTGGGTCCAGCTGTCGGGCGCCTCCGTGAGGGTGAGGTCAGAGACCGAGAAGAAGCAGGGTGCAAGGCCGATGCGCTCGCACTCGGCCACGAACTCGGCGATGGTCTGCTGCAGCTTCTCTGGCGGCCCCACCGGGTCACCGAGGGCGATCGCGACGCCCGAGTGGCGCTGGTAGGCCACGAAGCTGTCGCCGTCGGCGGTGACGAAGTACGAGTTCGCCTTCCACATGGTCATCCACGAGAGGGTGCCGCCGCCGTCGTCGGTCAGAATCTCGAGCGGGCTCTTCTGGGCATCCGTCTGCCTGACGACACGCCTCGAACGCCGCCACGGCACGCGGTAGGCGCCGCGACCGAGCCACAGGATGACCAGCAGAGCGATCCACAGCGACGAGTTGGTCATGGCTTCGAACAGGGCGGGCGGAAAGTCGACCGCGATGATGGCGTACGCGGCGAGCCCCACGAACTCGATCACGTTGAACAGGCCGAGCAGCACGGCGATGACCCACGACAGCCGGAAGCCCTGCCGGATTCCGTTGGCGATGAGTGCGATGATCACGACGTCGATCAGCACGTCGACCCAGGTGCTGGCGCCCGACGATGTGCTGGTGCCGGGGTCGTCGCTCGGCAGCAGGGTGCCGATGATCTCGACCACCGCCAGGATCACGAGACCTGCGAACGCAAGGATGCGCCACTCGCGCATCGACGGCCGGCCCCGCTTGCGGTGGAAGCCCTGGATGAACGGGGCGACGACCATGACGCCGACGACTCCGAAGAAGTGCTCGATGTCGGCGAGCGACCCGATGTAGATGAGCGCCACCGTCACGGCTGCGAACAGGGCGAACTGGGCGCGCAGGCGCCACGGCGCTCGCAGGGTGATCATGGCGGCGGCCAGGCAGGCGAGCATGCCGCCCGACGGACCGACGTCGTACTGGGTGCCCAGATGGTCGGCCCAGGGGCTGTCGAACGAGCGCGCGGCGAGCAGGAAGAAGAGGCTGCCGACCACGGCCACGATCTGGCCGCCGGCGAAGATGCCGAATGCCCGGCGGGAGCCGAAGGCGCGCTCGGCCCAGCCGACGCCGACGATCAGCCCGACGAGGATGAGGGAGTAGTGCAGGGGGATCTGCGAGAAGAAGGTGCCGGTGACCAGCGTCCACCACTGGCCGGCGAGGAACGACGGAACGCCGTAGGCGATGCTCTGGTACCAGGGCTGCTGATGCACCGGATTCCACAGCGCGCCGGTCGCGATGCCGACGATGAGGAAGACGCCGAACAGGCCGGTGGTGAACGGAAAACGGCGGATGGTGCGGCCGACCGGGCGGAAGACGACGCCGGCCGCCTGTGCGACCCCGGCGAGACCCGACACCCCGGCCAGCCCGGGTACGTTGGCGATGCCGGTCTGGCCGTCGACCATTCCTGCGCGGGCGGCCAGGGGGCTGAGGCTGCCGTCGTCGAGGAAGAGGTCGCCGATCTCGAGTGCGCCGGTGCCGGCCTCGGCGGTGCCGGGCCCGGCGGTGCCCGGCCCGCCGGTGCCGGAGGCACCCTCCACGGCGGCGAGTTCGACCGCCGGCGCCCGTCGGGTGCGGTACACCACCACGATGGCGACCACGACGATCGCCACCAGCACGAGCAGCAGGGCGACCCAGGCGAATTGGTGGATGATCTCGATGGCGGCCTGGCCGAGCATCGACACGATCAACACCACCGCGCCCGACCAGAGGATGGCGCCGACCACGTTCGCTGCGAGGAACCGGCGGTAGGGCATCCGGAGCGTGCCGGCGAGGGGGCCGACGAGAATGCGCAGCACGGCGACGAACCGGCCGCCGATCACGGCCAGGGCGCCCCAGCGGTTCATTGCGGCGATGGCGCGATGGATGCGTTCTGGCCCGAAGCGCTGTGGAAAGCGGCGTGCTCCCACGGTGAGCAGGCGAACCCCGAAGCGATGGCCGATGAGGTAGCCGATCGAGTCGCCCACCACCGCCCCGACCACGGCCGCGCCCCACACCAGCCACGGTGAGATGTGGCCGTCGAGCGACACCAGGGTGGCGGCGATCAACACCGTCTCGCCGGGCAGCGGCACACCGACGCTCTCGATGGCGACGAAGCCGGCCACGACGAGAATGATGAGAACCGGCGGAATCGTTGCCAGCCACTGGTCCACTGTTCGCCCCTTGTTCTGTTCGGCCGGCAGCCCCGCGAGCCGGTCACCTCGACTCTCACCATAGTAGGGCCGGGCACGGCGGTAGTCTGGAGCGCATGAGCGAAGTCGAAATCACCACTGTCTCGTACACCGTCTCGGCCGACTACTACGCCACCGTCGGCGCCGACTTCGACACCGAGGCGGTCGACGACGCCGTTCTCGCGCGGCTGAACGCGCTGGTGCCCGCCGGCGTCGTGGTGCATCGCAACGGCAAGGTCTACGCCGAGCGTGACGCCGAGGCCGCCGCGCGGGCCGTCGACTGGCGCGCCCTGCTCGCCTCGATCGACGTCGACCAGATTCTCGCCGAACATGGTCGCTGACCTCGGGCTGACCCTCGCGGGGGCGAACGGGTGACCGCGACTCTCGTCGCGAAAGGGTTGTCGGGCGGGCACGGGCACCGCGTGCTGTTCGCGGGGCTCGACCTCACCGTCGCTCCCGGCGATGTCGTCGGGCTCGTGGGAGCCAACGGCGCCGGCAAGACGACACTGCTGCGGTTGCTGGCGGGGGTGGATGCTCCGCTCGACGGCACCGTCTCGCTGGCGCCGCCCGACGCCTTCGTCGGCTGGTTGCCCCAGGAGCACGAGCGCATCCCAGGTGAGACCGTGGCCGGGTACATCGGCCGCCGTACCGGGTGCACCGAGGCCACGGCCGAGCTCGAGCGCACCTCCCTCGCCCTCGGCTCAGACGACCCCGCGGCCGCCGACGAGTACTCGGCGGCGCTTGATCGCTGGCTCGCCAGCGGTGCCGTCGATCTCGATGAGCGCCTGCCGGTCACCCTCGCCGACCTGGGCCTGACCGCCGACCCGGCCGCCGCCATGACAGGGCTCTCGGGCGGGCAGGCCGCACGCGTGGCCCTCGCCGCCCTGCTGCTCTCGCGCTTCGACCTCGTTCTGCTCGACGAGCCCACGAACGACCTCGATCTCGACGGCCTCGCCCGGCTGGAATCGTTCGTGCGCGGCCTCCGTGGCGGCGTCGTGCTGGTGTCGCACGACCGCGAGTTCCTGGCCCGCTGTGTGACGACGGTGGTCGAACTCGACCTGGCCCAGAACAGCATCGGCGTCTACAACGGCGGCTACGAGTCGTTTCTCGAAGAGAGGGCGACCGCTCGTCGCCACGCCCGCGACGACTACGACGAGTTCGCCGCGAAGAAGGCCGACCTCGTGGGGCGGGCCCGCACCCAGCGCGAGTGGTCGTCTCAGGGTGTTCGAAACGCCCTCAAGAAGGCGCCCGACAACGACAAGATCCGTCGCCGAGCGGCCGCCGAGTCGAGCGAGAAGCAGGCCCAGAAGGTGCGCCAGATGGAGAGTCGCATCGCCCGGCTCGACGAGGTCGATGAACCGCGCAAAGAGTGGCAGCTGCAGTTCAGCATCGGCCAGGCCCCGCGGTCGAGCGCCGTCGTCTCGACGCTCGGCGCGGCGACCGCCCGCCAGGGCTCGTTCACGCTGGGCCCCGTGACGCTGCAGATCGATGGCGGCGATCGGGTGGGCATCACCGGCCCGAACGGCGCCGGCAAGTCGACGCTGCTGCGGCTGCTGCTCGGCACGCAGGTGCCCGACGACGGCACCGCCAGTCTCGGTCGCAGCGTCGCGATCGGCGAGATCGACCAGGCCCGGTCGTTGCTCGAGGGCGACGAACCCCTCGTCGACGCCGTGGCCGCGCAGATGCCCGACCAGCCCGTCCCCGAGGTGCGCACGCTGCTGGCGAAGTTCGGGCTGAAGGCCGACCACGTCGACCGGCCCGTGTCGACGCTCTCGCCGGGCGAGCGCACCCGCGCCGCCCTCGCACTGCTGCAGGCGCGGGGTGTGAACCTGCTCGTGCTCGACGAGCCCACCAACCACCTCGACCTGTCGGCCATCGAGCAGCTCGAGCAGGCGCTCGACTCGTACGACGGAACCCTGCTGCTGGTCACCCACGACCGCCGGATGCTCGACACGGTCTCGCTCACCCGCCGGCTGAACGTCGCCGACGGAATCGTGACAGAGCTCTGACGTGACAGACCACGTGTACGTCGGCCTGGTGCGCGGAATCAACGTCGGCACCGCACACGCGGTGAGCATGACCGACTTCAGGGCCGTCTTCGAGACCCTCGGCTTCACCTCGGTCGGCACCCTGCTGCGCAGCGGGAACGTGGTGTTCGTGTCGGGCCGCCGCCTCACCGCGGCCGACACCGCTGCGATCGAGGCCGAGTTCGAGCGGGTCGCCGGGTTCGCCGCCGGCTTCGTCATTCTCGCCGCCGAGCAGTTCGAGACCATCACCGCCGAGAATCCACTGCTCGAGGTCGGCACCGACCCGTCGAAGCTCGTCGTGGCCTACGTTCCGCCGACACCGGATGCCCGTGCCGCCCTGGCCTCGAAAGACCTGGTGCTGCCCGACCCCGACGCCCTGCTGCCCGAGATACTCACGGTCGGGCCGAACGCCGTGTACAACTGGTGCCCGAACGGCATCTCGAAGTCGAAGGTGCCGGCCTCGTTCTGGCGCCAGCTGGGCATCACCTACACCGCGCGCAACGTCAACACCGTCGAGAAGCTGAGGGCGATGGTGCACGAACGCTCGAATGTCGGCGGCGGCTCGTAAACTTGGGGGGTGGCAGAGGCGAAGCGTGCAGCGAGCTGGGCGTCCAAGCCGGTGCCCGAAGCGCCCGCCGCGCGCCCCACGGTGTTCGGCGGCGGGGTCGATGACGGCAGTGCGACCATGCTGCACATCGACATGGATGCCTTCTTCGCGTCAGTAGAGCTGCTCGAACATCCAGAGCTCGTCGGCAAGGCCGTCATCATCGGTCACGCCGGCGGCCGCGGGGTGGTCACGTCGGCCACCTACGAGGCACGGCGTTTCGGCGTGCACTCGGCCATGCCGGTCGCCCGAGCGCTTCAGCTCTGCCCGCACGCCATCGTTCTGCCCGGGCACATGGAGAAGTACAAGCGCTATTCGGGCGAGGTCATGTCGATCTTTCGCGACGTGACCCCGCTGGTCGAGCCGCTCAGCATCGATGAGGCGTTTCTCGACGTGGCGGGCGCCCGGAGGCTGCTCGGCTCGCCCTCGACGATCGGTGCCGCGGTGCGCCGCCGGGTCGAGGCCGAGACGGGCCTGACCTGTTCGGTGGGAGCCGCTTCGACCAAGTTCATCGCGAAGCTGGCCTCGGGGCGGGCGAAGCCCGATGGCATGCTGGTGATTCCGGCGGGCTCGACGCTCGCGTTTCTGCATCCCCTCCCCATCTCGGCGCTCTGGGGTGTCGGCGCGACCACGGCCGAGGCGCTGGCGAGGCTCGGCATCCGCACGGTGGGCGAGCTCGCCTCCACCCCGCTCGCAACCCTGAAGAACCGGGTCGGCGAGGCGGGCGGCCAGAAACTGCACGACCTCGCCAACGGCCGCGATGCCCGGTCGGTGGTCACCACCCGCACCGAGAAGAGCGTCGGCCACGAGATGACCTTCGAGCACGACGTGGCGGATGCCCGGCAGGTGCGGCTCGAACTGCTGCGCCAGAGCGACCAGGTCGCCGTTCGGTTGCGCCGGGCGGGGCTGGCGGGCAAGACCGTCTCGTTGAAGCTGCGGTTCAGCGACTTCTCCACGATCACCCGGTCGCGCACGCTCGCCGAGCCGACCGACCTCGCCCAGACGATCTCCGACGCCGCGCGCGACCTGTTCGACGCCCTCGGGCCGATGCTGCAGCGCGTGCGGCTCATCGGCGTGCGGGTGGAGAACCTCGTCGAGGCGTCAGAGGTGGTGCACCAGCCGTCGCTGTGGGCCGACGAGTCGGCGCCGAGCGACGGGTGGCGCGACGCCGAGGTGACCGTCGACCGGGTGGCCGAGAAGTTCGGGTCGGGTGCCGTGAGGCGGGCGTCGCTCGTGCGGCCGGCGCGCGAGCATCCGCAGACCCCGCCCTTCACGCCAGACAGCTGACGCCGATACCGGCCCTGCCGGGCCTGAACCGGTGGATGCCGTGTCAGGCGCGGCGGTAGACGGTGGCCGAGTGCGCGGGCAGGGTCGTCAGCGTCTCGGGGGTCGTCGGTGCTGCATCTGCCAGAACATCCTGCGTCGCCAGAACAATCTCGCCGACCTCGCCGTCGATCACCGACGCGTCGATCGCGTCGTCGGCGAAGTTGACCAGAATGCTCAGGTCGCCCCGGCGCAGCTCGAGCCAGTGCGCCTTCTCGTCGAAGCGCACCGAGCTGCGGGAGAACCGCGGATCGGTGAACTCGGGGTGGGTTCTGCGCAGTCTCGCCAGCTCGCGGTAGAGCCGAAGCACGGCCGCGTGCCGCCCTTGACCGGGCTCGGACCAGTCGAGCTTCGAGTTCTCGAACGTCGACGGGTCTTGCGGGTCGGGAACAGCCGACTCGTCCCAGCCCATCTTCGCGAACTCCTCGATGCGCCCCTTCGCCGTGGCCTCGCCGAGCTCGGGCTCGGGGTGCGAGGTGAAGAACTGCCACGGCGTCGACGCGGCCCACTCCTCGCCCATGAAGAGCATGGGCGTGAACGGCCCGAGCAGCGTCAGCACCGCAGCGATGCCGAGTTGGCCGTCGGTCAGCGACGCGCTCAGCCGGTCGCCCGTGGCGCGGTTGCCGATCTGGTCGTGGTTCTGGTTCGCCACCACGAGCCGCCACGACTCGGTGTGGTCGGTGTCGATCGGCCTGCCGTGCATCTTCTCGCGAAAGCTCGACCAGGTGCCGTTGTGGAAGAAGCCCTCGGTGAGCACCTTGGCCAGCGCAGACAGGGGTTCGAAGTCGGCGTAGTAGCCGGTGGTCTCGCGGGTCAGCGCGACGTGCACCGCGTGATGGAAGTCGTCGCTCCACTGCCCGGTGAGCCCGTAGCCCTGAGTGCTGCGGGGCGTGAACATCACCGGGTCGTTGAGGTCTGACTCGGCGATGAGGCTGAGCGGCCTGCCGAGGAACGACGACAGGGCATCCACCTCGGTCGACAACTGCGCCAGCAGGTGCGGGTGCGAGTCGTCTTGCAGCGCATGCACGGCGTCGAGGCGCAACCCGTCGACGTGGTAGTCGTTCAGCCACATCAGGGCGTTGTCGATGATGTAGCGTCGCACCTCGCCCGACCCCGGGCCGTCGAGGTTGATCGAGTCACCCCAGGTGTTGGCTTTGGCGTCGCTCAGGTACGGGCCGAACTGGGGCAGGTAGTTGCCGCTCGGCCCGAGGTGGTTGTACACCACGTCTTGGATGACGGCCAGGCCCTTCGCGTGAGCGGCGTCGACGAAGCGCTGGTACCCCTCGGGGCCGCCGTACAGCTCGTGCACCGCGAACCAGAGCACGCCGTCGTAGCCCCAGTTGTGCGTGCCGTTGAAGGCGTTGACCGGCAGCACCTCGACGAAGTCGACGCCGATCGAGACGAGGTGGTCGAGCTTGTCGATGGCTGCGTCGAAGGTGCCCTCGGGGGTGAAGGTGCCGATGTGCAGCTCGTAGATCTCGCCACCGGCCAGCTGGCGGCCCTTCCACGAGCCGTCGCTCCATTGGTGGCGCGACGGGTCGAAGGTGCGCGAGAGCCCGTGCACGCCGGTCGGCTGCCGGCGTGACCGCGGGTCGGGCACGGCTGGTGCGTCGTCGGCGGGTGCCTGGTCGGCCGTCGCGTCGTCGGCTTCCGCCCCGTCGGCGGATGCGTCGGCGGATGCGTCAGCCGAGTCGGCGGCAGGCTCGAGCACGTACCCGTAGTCGGCGTCGATGAAACCGGTCAGCCCGGGTGCTGTGAACCAGCCACCCTCACGCGACTGCATCTCGATGCTGCGCAGACCGCCCGGCGCAGCAGCCTTCGCGGGGTCGGTCGATGCCGCGCTCTCGGCCTCGTCGAGGTCGAGGGCGCTCTCAGCCGGCGTGTTCTCATGCAATTGCAGGGTCACCCGCGCGGCTCGCGGCGCCCACACGTCGAACTGTTTCAGCGTCATCGATCAGCCTTTCGTGGCGGGTACGAGCAGCGCGACGGGGTACGTCTGCAGCAGCTCGGCGAGCAGGATGGTGGAGCCGTCGTATTCGCGCCCGGTGATCACATCGCGCACCCGCTCGTAGTCGGTCGACAGGGTGGTGTCTGCCCAGCCGCCGCGTGCCGCGAGGCCCACCGGCAGTCGGGTGGCGACGGTGATCGCCTCGTCGCGGTCGAAGGCCACGACGTGGTCGGCGGCCGCTCCGGTAGCGGCCAGCGGGCGGTAGCCCTGAAACTGGCCGGGCCGGTCGCGCCGAAGCCGAAGCGCCCTCGAGGTGACGAGCAGTTTCGCGGCGCCGGTCTCGTCGATGGGGGGCAGGTCGCCGGCGTCGATGCGGGCGAGCATGCTGCGCCGCACGCCGTAGTCGACGGGCCGGCGGTTGTCGGGGTCGACGAGAGAGGTTTCCCAGAGCTCGCTGCCTTGGTAGACGTCGGGCGAGCCCGGCGAGGTGAGCTGCAGCAGCTTGAGCGACAGCGAGTTCGACCAGCCCGGCTGTTCGACCAGCTTCAGGAAGCCGGCGATGACCCGTCGCACCTCGTGCGAGTCGAAGGCGCTGTCGACCAGGCGATGCATGCGCGTCTCGAACTCCTCATCGACATCGAGCCAGCCGGTGGAGTCTCCGGCCTCGCGGGCGGCCTTCTCGGCGTAGGCGTGCAGTCGCTCGCGCGACGCCGGCCACGACCCGATGATCGCCTGCCAGAGCAGATTCTCAAGCTGCCCGTCGCCGAGCGGCGCCAGTTGGCGCAGCTGTTGCAGGGTGGATGCCCACTGCTCGGGAAGCTCGGCAAGCACCGAGATGCGGGCCCTCGTGTCTTCGCCGCGCTTGGTGTCGTGCGTCGACAGAGTGGTCATGCTGTTCGGATACGCCCGCAGCCGTGTCACCTGGCGCTTGTGCAGCTCGCCCACCGGAATGGCGAACTCGGCGGGGTCTGCGCCCACCTCGTTCAGCGACGTGAGCCGATTGAAGCGGTAGAACGCGGTGTCTTCGACACCCTTGGCCATGACCATGCCCGAGGTCTGCTGAAACCGCAACGCGGCGATGTTCGTCGGGTCGGCCAGCACCGGCAGCAGGTCGTCGATGGTCTGGGCGAGGTCGGGCCGGTACGTCTCGGCCAGGTCGGCCGCGGCCCGCAGCTGCTCAGAGCCGAGGGGCAGATACGACCGGTAGACCGGAAAGCAGGCGAGCAGTTCGGCGACCGCATCGGCGACGCTGGTCGCGTCGAGCGGTGGCAGGCCCGTGGCGAAGTCGCCAGAACCGGCCTGCACCGTGCCGGTGATGTAGATCGCCCCGCTGGCGTCGAGGTCACGCACGATGCGAAGCACCTCAGAGCGCAGGATGCCGTCGGCGATACCCCGCTTGGTGCCGTGGATCAGCTCGGCGAACGACGACGGAGCCGGCTTGTCGTCGGTTGCCAGCTCCTTGTCGAGGGCGTTCAGGCGCTCTTCGCCCGCCGGGTCGACCAGAACGCGGTCGAAGTCGGCGAGGGCGTCGTAGCCGGTCGTTCCCGCCGTGGCCCACTCGGGCGGCAGCGGCTCGCGGCCCTCGAGAATCTTCTCGACCAGCACGTACGCGTGCCCGGTGAGGGCGCCGAGCCGCTCGAGGTACTGGCCCGGGTCACGCAGGCCGTCGGGATGATCGACCCGCAGCCCGTCGGCCAGACCCTCGTCGAACCACCGTGCGATCTCGACGTGCGACTCGTCGAACACCCGCGCGTCTTCGACCCGGATGCCGGCAAGCGTGTTCACCGCGAAGAAGCGCCGGTAGTTCAGGTCGTAGTCGGCCCGGTGCCAGTTCACGAGCTCGTAGTGCTGGCGCGAGTGCACCGTCACCGCATCTGCACCGTCTTCGAACGTGCCGGGTGCCAGCGGGTACCGGTTGTCGTAGTAGTGCAGTTCGGAGCCGACGATCTCGAGCCCGTCGAGCGAGTCGTCGCCGAGCACGGGGATGCGCACCCGACCACCGCCAAACTGCCAGTCGACGTCGAACGAGTCTGCGTAGCGCGAGTCGCGGCCGTGCTTCAGCAGATCCCACCACCAGAGGCTCTGCTCGGGTGTGGCGACGCCCACGTGGTTCGGCACGATGTCGATCAGCACGCCGAGACCGTGTTTGCGCGCCTCAGCGACGGCCGCCTCGAGCCCGGCCGCCCCACCCCGCGCGGGGTCGACCTGCGAGTGGTCGATGACGTCATACCCGTGGTCTGACCCGGGCTCGGCCTTCAGCAGCGGCGAGAAGTACAGCCAGTCTGCCCCGAGGTCGTGCACGTACTCGGCTGCGGCTGCCGCCTCCTGCAGCGTGAAGGCCGAGGTGACCTGCAGTCGGTAGGTCGAGTGGGGAACGCGCATGTCGTGCTTTCTCTCGTTCGGGTCGGGTTCTGGCGTGTGCGGATGAGTCGGTTCGAGAATGCGCCGTGAGGCGCGCCCCTCAGTTCGCGCTGGGGCGGCCGGGCGGGATGACCGGAATCGTTCCCGTCATGTTGCTGAGCGATGCGGCCACCGAGTGGTCGGGGTCGGCCACCTCGTGCCGGTGGGCGCGCAGCACCATCATCGATTTCGGAAAGACGGTCACGACGTCGCCCGGCTTGCTCGGGTCTTCGTCGGTGGCCTGCCCCGCGGTGTCGATCACCACGTCCCACGCCGAGCCGTATTCGGCGCTCGGCAGGGTGAAGGGCACTTCGGCGTCGTCGGCGTTGAAGTACAGCAGGAAGTTCACGTCGGTGACGCGCTCGCCGCGGTAGTCGCGGCCGCGGATGCCCTGGCCGTTCAAGAAGACACCCACCGAGCGGCTGAGCGGAGCATCCCACTCTTCGGGCTCCATCTCGCCCGCTTCGGTGTTCAGCCACACGATGTCAGGCAGCGGTTCGCCGCGGCCGCGGCGAACGGGCCGGCCGTCGAAGAACCGGCTGCGCCGGAAGGTCGGGTGCTCTTTGCGCAGGCGCATCACCGCAGAAGTGAACTCGGTCAGGGGCTCGTCTGCCCGCTTCCAGTGCACCCATGAGATCTCGTTGTCTTGCGCGTAGGTGTTGTTGTTGCCGTTCTGGGTGCGGCCGAGCTCGTCGCCGTGCAGCAGCATCGGAACGCCCTGCGAGAGCAGCAGCGTCGCCAGGAAGTTGCGCTGTTGGCGTGCCCGCAGGCTCCGGATGCCCGGGTCGTCGGTGGGGCCTTCGACACCGCTGTTCCAGCTGCGGTTGCTCGACTCCCCGTCGTTGTTGTTCTCGCCGTTGGCGTCGTTGTGCTTCTCGTTGTACGACACGAGGTCGGCCAGTGTGAAACCGTCGTGCGCGGTGACGAAGTTGATCGACGCGACCGGCCGTCGGCCCGAGTGCTCGTACAGGTCGGACGAGCCCGTGAAGCGCGAGGCGAATTCGCCGAGCGACGAGGGCTCGCCGCGCCAGAAGTCACGCACGGTGTCACGGTACTTCCCGTTCCACTCCGACCACTGCGGGGGAAAGTTGCCCACCTGGTAACCGCCCGGCCCCACGTCCCACGGCTCGGCGATCAGCTTGACCTGCGACACCACAGGGTCTTGCTGCACGAGCTCGAAGAAGCTCGACAGGCGGTCGACGTCGTAGAACTCGCGGGCCAGTGTCGACGCGAGGTCGAAGCGAAAACCGTCGACGTGCATCTCGATGACCCAGTAGCGCAGCGAGTCCATGATCAGCTGCAGCGAGTGCGGGTGCCGCACGTTGAGGGTGTTGCCGGTGCCGGTGTAGTCCATGTAGTACCGCTTGTCGTCATCCATCAAGCGGTAGTACGCCTCATTGTCGATGCCGCGGAACGAGATCGTCGGGCCCAGATGATTGCCCTCGGCGGTGTGGTTGTACACGACGTCAAGAATGACTTCGATATTCGCGGCGTGTAAGGCCTTGACCATGCCCTTGAATTCCTGCACCTGCTGACCGCGCTCGCCGGCCGACGAGTAGGCGCTGTGCGGGGCGAAGAAGCCGATGGTGTTGTAGCCCCAGTAGTTGTGCAGCCCCTTGTCGAGCAGCGTGGAGTCTTGAACGAACTGGTGCACGGGCATGAGCTCGATCGCCGTGATGCCCAGGCGCTGCAGGTGCTCGATGGTCGCCGGGTGGGCGATACCGGCGTAGGTGCCGCGCTGGTCTTTCGGAATCTCGTGGTTGAGCTCGGTGAGCCCCTTCACGTGCGCCTCGTAGATGATGGTCTCGTTGTAGGGCACGCGCAGCGCGCGGTCACCCGACCAGTCGAAGAACGGGTTGATCACGACCCCGTACATCATGTGCTTAGCCGAATCGAGGTCGTTCTGCGAGTCGGGGTCGCCGAAGGTGTAGGAGAAGAGCGACTGGTCCCAGTCGATGGTGCCGCTCGTCGCCTTGGCGTACGGGTCGAGCAGCAGCTTGTTCGGGTTGAACCGCAGCCCGTTCTTCGGGTCGTACGGGCCGTACACGCGGTAGCCGTACCGCTGCCCGGGCTGCACCTGGGGCAGGTAGCAGTGCCACACGAAGGCGTCGACCTCGTACATCAGTACGCGGGTCTCGGCCCCCTTCTCACCGAAGAGACAGAGTTCGACCTTCTCTGCCCCTTCACTGAAGATGGCGAAGTTCGTTCCGCTGCCGTCGAAGGTTGCTCCGAGCGGATAGGCCGATCCGGGCCAGCTGTCCACAAATGACTCCTGTTGAATTGTTGTTCGGCTCAGAGCGCGAGGTCGGCGCCGACGTGCGGCGCGATCTCGCTGGCAATGAACTCGAGGTGGTCGAGGTCTTTCAGGTCGAGAATCTGCAGGTACAGTCTCTCGACGCCCTGCTGTTTCAGCCAGCCGATGCGATCGATGACTTCAGACGCGGTGCCGCCGAGACCGACGGCGCGAAGCTCGGCGGCGTCTCGGCCGATGGCGCCCGCCCGCCGCACCACCGCTGCCTCGTCTGCACCCGTCGCGACCACGAGGGCAGCGGAGTAGACCAGGCTGGCCGGGTCGCGCCCGATGCTCTCGCAGGCTTCGCGCACGCGCGCGAACTGCGGCGCGATGGCGTCGAACTCGGGAAACGCCTGGTTGTACTCGTGTGCGAACCGCGCCGCGAGACGGGGTGTGCGGCTCGGGCCGTTACCGCCGACGATGACCGGCAGCGGCGACTGAACGGGTTTGGGCAGGGCGGGTGAGTCGGTGATCTCGTAGTGGGAGCCGCTGAACGAGTACGTCTCGCCGACAGGGGTGGCCCAGAGGCCCGTGACGATGTCGAGTTGCTCTTCGAGCAGACCGAACCTCTTCTCAGGAAAGGGGATGCCGTAGGCCCTGTGCTCGGCCTCGAACCAGCCCGTGCCGAGACCCAGTTCTGCGCGACCACCCGACATGGCATCGACCTGCGCCACCTGGATCGCGAGGATGCCCGGGTACCGGTAGGTGACACTCGACACGAGCGTGCCGAGCTTGATGCGACTGGTCTCGCGGGCGAGGCCGGCGAGCGTGGTCCAGGCGTCGGTCGGGCCGGGCAGCCCGTCGCCGCCGCCCATCGCGAGGTAGTGGTCTGAGCGGAAGAAGGCGTCGAAGCCCAGCCGCTCGGTGGCCTGCGCGACCGCGAGCAGGTCGTCGTACGAGGCGCCCTGCTGCGGTTCGGTGAAAATACGCAACGTCATGCCTTCAGCCTGACACACTTCGGGAGACCGCCGAGTGGGGTTGCCTCAGGCTGTGCGCAACCTGACGCGATGCCACGCTGTGGGGGAGGGGCCGAATCCCACGCGCATCCGGTCGTGGTTCGCCGGTTTCGCCGCGTCGTACAGCACGGTCACGGCGCCCTGGGCCTGGCCGAGAGTGAAGGTCATGGCGCCCGAGCGAGGAACGAGGCTGCGCGCGACGCCGTCGCTCGAGGTGAACGAGATGATCGTGACCGTCTTCGTGAGGCGGGAGACGAGCCCGGCCGACAGCGGTGGCGCGACGGTGATCGCCTGCCCGCGAGTGCGGGTGCCATTGTGGTTCAACCAGTTCTCTGTCACGCGACGGTGCGCGTAGACGGCGAGGAACAGCACCGCCACGAACACGGCGATCGCGAAGATGAACAGGGGCATGATCGTTCAGAATATGGGATACTTGCCCCAACACGGGAGTCCGGTGAGCCGGGCTGAGAGGAAGGTTCTCAACCTTCGACCGTCGAACCTGATCTGGATCATGCCAGCGCAGGGAGGACAATCACTCTCCGATCCGTCGCCACCCCCACCGGTGTGCCAGTCGCACCGGTGCGACGTCGCGGCGTATCACAACCCGTGCCCTTCACAATTCGCTTCGACGAAAGGGCACGAACAGTGCACACAACAACCGCATCACTGTCAGTCGCATCACGAGCCGCCACCGGCCGATTCCGTTGGCGGGTGGTCGACATCATCGTGGCCAGCGTCATCGGCGTCGCCTCCGGCCTCATCTTCTGGGCCTGGGGCCAGGCCTGGAACCCGCTCAGCGCACCGCTCGAGGCGCTCGCCCCGGGGCTCGGTGCCCTGCTCGGCGGGGGCTGGCTGTTCGCCGGCGTGCTCGGTGGGCTGATCATCCGCAAGCCCGGTGCCGCCCTCTACACCGAGGTGCTCGCCGCCGTCGTGTCGATGCTGGTCGGCACCCAGTGGGGCATTCTCACGCTGCTCTCGGGGGTGGTGCAGGGGCTCGGAGCCGAGATCGTGTTCGCGCTCTTCCTCTACCTCAACTACAAGCTCTACGTCGCGCTGCTCGCGGGGGCGGCGGCAGGGCTCGCGCTCGCCATCAACGACCTGATCGTGTCGTACCCGGGGTCAGACACCCCCTTCATCGTGATCTACACGGTCTCCTCGATCGTGTCGGGCATCGTGCTGGCCGGGCTGCTCTCCTGGCTCGCCATGCGGGGCCTTGCCCGCACAGGCGCGCTCTCACGGTTCGCTGCCGGCCGGGAGACCGCGGTGCGGGTCTAACCGGTGGCAGGCGGGGCGGCGGTCAGCGCGCGCGGATGGGGCTGGCGGCATGCGGGGCGTGCGGCGTGGGCCGTCAGTGAACTCGACCTCGAGATCGGGGCGGCCGAACGCGTGCTGCTCCTGGGGGCATCCGGCGCCGGCAAGTCGACGCTGATCAGTGCCCTCGCCGGCGTGCTCGGCGGCGCAGACGAGGGCGAACAGGCCGGTTCGCTGCTCGTCGGCGGATCGAGGCCCGAGGATGCCCGGGGCCGCGTCGGGCTGCTGCTACAAGACCCCGACTCCCAGGTGATGCTCGCGCGGGTCGGCGACGACGTCGCCTTCGGCTGCGAGAACCTCGGCGTCGCCCGTGACGAGATCTGGCGACGGGTCGGTTCGGCGCTCGACGCGGTGGGGCTGCGACTGCCACTGTCGCACCCCACCTCCGAGCTCTCGGGCGGTCAGAAGCAGCGCCTTGCGCTCGCCGGCGTGCTGGCGATGCAACCCCAGGTGCTGCTGCTCGACGAGCCGACGGCCAATCTCGACCCGCACGGGGTGGTGGAGGTGCGTGACTCGGTCGCACGGGTGCTCGCGCACTCCGAGGCGACGTTCGTGGTGATCGAGCACCGGGTCGAGATCTGGCGGCACCTGGTGTCGCGGGTGATCGTGCTGGCGCCGGGCGGGGGCGTGCTGGCCGACGGCGACCCCGACACGGTTCTGGGAGCGCGCGGTGCCGAACTCGCGGCATCCGGCATCTGGGTGCCGGAGTTTCCGCCGCCGCGCCCGGCGCGCGCTGCCTTCATTTCTCTGGCCGCCTGTGCGCCGGCCGGCGGCGCCGGGCCTGTCGCCACCCCAACGACCGCCGCCACCCCAACGACCGCCGCCACCCCAACGACCGTCGCCACCCCAACGGCCATCGACACCCCGACGGCCGTCGACACCCCGACGACGCTCGCCGCCCGGGGCGTGGCCGACCACACGCCGCTGCTCGAAGCGCGTGAGCTGGCGGTGGCCCGCGCCAGAGGGCGCCCGGTGGCGACCGGGCTCACGCTCGACATCGACCCCGGCCGCGCCACCGTCGTCACCGGCGCGAACGGCGCCGGCAAGTCGACGCTCGCCCTGACCCTCGCCGGCCTGCTCGCCCCGAGCGGCGGAACGCTCGAAGCGAGCCCGACGTTCGCCGCCGGCGCCGGGTCGGCGCCGATCCGCTGGACATCGCGGCAGCTGCTCACCCGCGTCGGAACCGTCTTCCAAGACCCCGAGCACCAGTTTCTGAGCTCCACCGTGCGCGCCGAACTCGCCGTCGGTCCGCGCGCCCTGAAGCTGGCGCCCGCCGAGATCGACGCGCGCGTCGACGAGCTGCTCGAACGGCTGCGCCTCGCACCGCTGGCCCTCGCCAACCCCTTCACGCTCTCGGGCGGTGAAAAGCGCCGGCTCTCGGTGGCGACCGTGCTCGCCACCAGGCCCTCCCTGCTCGTGCTCGACGAGCCCACCTTCGGGCAGGACTCCCGAACCTGGGCCGAACTCGTCGCCCTCCTGGCCGAGCTGCTCGACTCTGGCACCTCTGTCGTCGCCGTCACGCACGACGCCGACTTCGTGGCAGCCCTCGCCGACCACGAGTTCCGGATGCCCGACCCGGCCACCTCGCCCGACCGCGGTTCCTCCCGTGCACCGCACCTGCCCCCGCCCGGCGTCGAGCTGCGGGGAGGGCGGGCATGAGCATCCTGACCCCGCACCGCGGCACGCAGGCGGTGTACGCGATCAACCCCGTAGCGAAGATCGGCGCGGCGTTCGTGCTGAGCCTGACGCTGATTCTGTCGATCGACTGGGTGTCGGCGTCGGTCGCGCTGGTGCTCGAGGGCATCCTGTTCCTCTGGGCCGGCCTCAGCCCCAAGGTCTTCTTCCTGCGCACCCTGCCCGTGTGGATCGCCGCCCCGCTCGCCGGATTCAGCACCGTGCTCTACGGCCGGCCGGCCGGTGCGACGTACCTGCAGTTCGGGCTCGTGCACATCACCGACGGGTCGATCGAACTCGGCGTCGCCACCACGTTGCGGGTGCTCGCGATCGGGCTGCCCGCGGTGGTGCTGTTCGTCACGGTCGACCCGACTGACCTCGCCGACGGGCTGGCCCAGGTGCTGCACCTGCCCAGCCGGTTCGTGCTCGGCGGGCTCGCGGGGCTGCGGCTGGTGGGCCTCTTTCTCGACGACTGGCGGTCGCTGAAACTCGCCCGGCGGGCGCGCGGGGTGGGCGATTCCGGCCGCATCGCCCGGTTCGCGAGCCTCGGCTTTGCACTGCTGGTGTTGTCGATACGGCGCGGCAGCAAACTCGCCACCGCCATGGAGGCGCGAGGTTTCGGGGCCGACGTTCGGCGCACCTACGCCCGGGAGTCGACCTTCGGCCGGCGCGAGGTGCTGCTCATCGTGCTGGCGACTGCAGTCGCCCTCACCGCCGTGGCCGTGTCGGTGTCAACCGGCCACTGGAATTTCATCGGCAGCACGAGCTGATCGCCCGGTCGCGCTACGGTGGACTCATGACAGATTCAGCACCGGCCCCCCAGAACTACACCGTCGAATACGTCGACGGGCCGCTCAAGGGCCAGATCGACACCCGCATTCTCGTCGGTGGCGAGTACGACAAGACCTTCGGTGTCATCGCCCTCGTCGACGGTCTCGAGTCGAACTTCGAGTACACCGCGGTGTCGACGCGTGAGCTGAACGGCGAGCTGCACGTGAGCTACTCCTTCGACGCGAAAGACAGCGACCCCTTCGTCAGCGACGACGACGACACCGACCTCGGCGAGGCGCTGGTCTAGCCAGACCCGACCCTAGCCAGACCCGACCCTAGCCAGACCCGACCCTAGCCGGCGGCCGGCGACGATGCGGGTGTCGGCTCGGGAGTCGCCGGAGCACCAGTCCGACCCGACGGCGCCGGCGCCGAGCTCGCCGCGGGCGACTGCTGCGAATCGAGGAAGGCCCGGATGACCGGCACGGGGTTCGCGAGCCGCCACAGCGGCCCCGGGTCGCTCAGCGAGTTGCTGAGTTTGAGGCCCACGCTCAGCGCTCCGGCTGGCAGGTCGAACGTCACGGTGCCGACCGGCGTCGATCCGGGAGCGGTGGTGACCGGGCTCGCCGCGACGGTGTGTGTGACGGGCGTGGCCGCCCAGAGCATCCGCGAGTCGCCGGCGATGGCCACGCCTTCGGCGCTCTGGCCCCATGCCGTGTCGTAACGCACGAAGGCGTCACCCTCGCTGACCACCGTGGTCGGCACGAGGTTCGCCGTGGCGCTGGCCAGCAGCGTCTGCATGTCGGCGTGCAGCGTGTCGTAGTCGGGCTCGCGCAGCATCGCTCCGTAGAGCGTGACCGTCGTGCTGCCCACCGTCATGTCGGCCTTGTACAGAAAGCACAGGCCGGCCTGGTCGGTGTAGCTCAACGACAGCCCGGTGACACCCTCGGTCGGCAGATAGCTGGCGAGATTGTTGACGTAGCGGCCCCCATTCACCGTTGCTGCCGTCTGCCCCATGATCTCGGCGATCACGGGGGTCTTGAACGCCAGCTGGGCGATGCGGGTGAGGTCGGCCGCCGTGCCCACCGAGTTGCTCGACAGGCCCGTCGCATCGACGACCGTGGTCGAGGTGAAGCCGTTCTTCATGAGCCAGGCCTGGGCCGCCTCGAGGTAGGCGTCCATCGACCCGAAGGCCCAGGTGGCCAGCGCGTCGGCATGATTGTTGCTCGACCCCATGAGCATCGCCTGCAGCATGTCGCGTTCGCTCCACGTCTCGCCGGTGATGAACGAGACGGCCCTGGCGCTCTCAGAGATGTAGGAGATGTACGCGGCGTAGTCGGCCGGCGTCACGACGATCGAGGCACCCTGCTCGCCGGCGGCGACCGGCTTGGCGTCGAGCACGACGAGGGCCGTGATCACCTTGGTCGCACCGCCGAGCGGCACGGCGTCGGTGATGCCGGCGGTGGCGAGCACCTGGCTGCTGTCGTCGGCGGTGATGCCGCTGGCACCGGTCTGCGGCAGCGTCGGGGGAGCGGTGGCGGCGAGCGTGCTGTCGGCGCCGAGCACCGTCGCGGTGGCGGCCGGCAGCGGACCGACCAGTGTGAGGGGGCCGTACACGCCCACGGCGAGGATGATCAGCGCACCCACCCCGATGAAGATGCCGCGCCGGATGCGACGTGCGACGGTCGTGGCCATGCCTCAGGTTAGCCCGGCCGACCGCCTGGGCAGCGCAGCCTCGCTGACGACGCGGAGACTCGTGAAGCCGGGCTGCCGGGTTTGCGCAGAAGCACGTGGAGCCGGGCCGCCGGGTTTGCGCAGAAGCACGGTAACGACGCTCACAACGTGCCCTTGCGCACAGTGGATGGTCATGCGGAGCCCTCCCCGGGGCGTAGCCCGGGGGGAGCTAGGCCCAGCCGAGCTCGTGCAGGCGCTCGTCGTCGATTCCGTAGAAGTGGCCGATCTCGTGCACCAGAGTGGTGTGGATCTCGGCGCGCAGCTCGGCATCGTCTGCGCAGATCGACAGCAGCGGTTCACGGAACAGCACGATGCGGTCGGGCAGCTCGCCGAACCCGTAGTCGCCACGTTCGGTGAGCGCGACGCCCTCGTAGAGCCCGAGCGTGTCGAGGGTGCCGTTCTCGGGCCGGTCTTCGACCACGAACACCACGTTGTCGAGCCCGTCGACCATCTCGTCGGGCAGCAGGTCGAGTTCGGCCACCACGAGTGCTTCGAACGCGTCGGCGTCGAGGTCGAGCATCCGGGCCTCCTGCACAGAGAAATGAGCGACCCGACGAATCGGGCCGCTCATCTGGTGGGGTGAGTAACGGGGCTCGAACCCGCGGCCTCCTAGACCACAACCAGGCGCTCTGCCAACTGAGCTATACCCACCATGCGAGCCTCGCGTCAACGAGGCAACTCGACGATTCTATTACAGCTTCGAGGCGAAATCGTTCACGACGTCTGCGGCGATCTCTTTCAGGTCGGCAGAAGCCGGCCCGGGAGGCGCGACGAAGATGGCTTTTCGGTAGTACTCGAGCTCACGGATCGACTCGAGAATGTCGGCCAGGGCGCGGTGGCCGCCGTCTTTCGCGGGGGCGTGGAAGTAGATCGGCGGAAACCACCGGCGCGCCAGCTCTTTGATCGACGAGACGTCGACACTGCGGTAGTGCAGGTGGGCATCCACTCGGGGCATGTACTTGGCCAAAAACATGCGGTCGGTGCCGATCGTGTTGCCGGCGATCGGCGCCTTGAGCTCGTTCGGCACGAACTTCAGAATGTACTCGAGCACCTCGAACTCGGCCTCGGCGAGGCTCACGCCGTTCGGAATCAGCTTGTCGAGGCCGGAGGTCTCGTGCATGTTGCGCACGAAGTCGTTCATGTGCTCGAGAGCAGAGTCGTCGGGCTTGATGACGATGGTGAAGCCCGGGTCGACCAGGTTCAGGTCGAAGTCGGTGATGACCACCGCGACTTCGACGAGTTCGTCGACGTCGAGGTCGAGCCCGGTCATTTCACAGTCGATCCAGACCAGTCGGTCTGTTGATGCACTCATGCGTCTGAGTCTATCGGCGGCCGCTGACGGGGCGGGCCGGATGCTCGGCGGCGCAGAGGGGTGGCGGGCCGGATGCTCGGCGGTGCCTAGGGGCGGCGGGCCGGATGCTCGGCGGCGCTCGGGCACGGCCCGCCGGATGCTCGGCGGCGCATAGGGTGGCGGCGCATAGGGTGGAGGAGTGCTCGTGACCCTCGCCATCCTGCTCATCGTCAACGCCGTCTGGAACTTCGTGGTCTGGCCCCAATTCTACAAGCGCGTGAGCCGTGACACCCGGGCCCGCGACGCCGCGGGCAAGCCGACCCGCTTTCTGATCGTGCATGCCGTGCTGATCGGCATCTCCCTGCTGCTCGCCGTCGTCTCGGCCATCGTCGCGGTCGTGGCCCTCATCGCCCGCTGACTCAGCAAACGACGGCTCCCCGTCGACGACCTCAGACCGCGGGCCGACACCATGTTCGCCGACGGGCGCGAGCGATGCGACTCGAGCTTGAGGGTGACCTGCGGTCAGGCGGAGACGAGCTGCGAGATGCGCACGGTGTTGCCCGACGGGTCGCGGAAGGCGCAGTCCTTCGGGCCCCACGGCTGGTCCATGGGCTCCTGCAGAACCTCGGCGCCGGATGCCCGCACGCGCTCGAAGGTGGCGTCGACGTCGTCGGTGGCGAACACGAGGATGGGCAGCGAGCCCTTGGTGAGCAGCTCCTGCAGGGCGTCGCCGTCGGCCTGCGAGCGACCGGCGTGCGGCTCGGAGAGCACGAGCTGCAGGGTGGGCTGGGCGTCGCTGCCGAGCGTGACCCAGCGGTAGCCGCCGTTGGCGACGTCGGTGCGCACGTCGAGGCCGAGCGCCTCACCGTAGAAGCCGAGCGATTCGTCGACGTCGTTGACCGTGATGTTGCAGTACTGGAGTTGGATTGTCATGGCACCAACGTTAGGTCTGCCGCAGTGCCGGCCGCTTCTTCGATCCTGCTCGAACTCGCGGCCGGTGGAGCGAGTGGAGCCGCTGACGTCGGAGCAGCCGCCGTAAACAGCGGGCCCGCTGACGTGGGCGCTGCAGGCGGTTCCGGTGGCTCCGGTTGTGTGGCCGGTGGCACCGGTCGCGACTGGTCGGCGGCCCGAGGGGGAAGCGCGCGGCCGCCCTGGCGCGTCGGCCGTGTCTGCAGCATGGCCTCCCGGGTGGGCATCGCGCGCACGGCGTCGTGCTCGCGGGCCCGGTAGGCGCTCGGCGTCTCGCCGGCCAGCTCGGTGAACCGCGAGCTGAACGACCCGAGCGACGTACAACCGACGTTCATGCAGGCATCGGTGACGGTCATCCCGCTTCGCAGCAGAGCCATGGCCCGCTCGATGCGCCGCGTCATGAGGTACCCGTAGGGGGTCTCGCCGTAGGCCGCTCGAAACTGGCGCGAGAAGTGCGCGGGCGACATGAGCGCGCGCCGCGCCATCGTCGGAACATCGAGTGGCTTGGCGTAGTCGCGGTCGATCAGGTCGCGCGCCCGCCGCAGGTGCGCCAGATTCTCGAGTTCCTGCGGGGTCATGGCACCGAGGGTACCACCGGCACCAGGCACCGGCACCAGCACCGGCACCGGCACCGGCACCCGCTCCAGCACGCGCACCGGCAGCAGAGCCGAGGGCGCCCTACCGGCTGGGACGACGAATCGACACCCGTAGCCGAACGGTGACCGTGTTCGCTAAGCTTCGGCTGACCGAGCACAGAGACGAATCGTTCAACGGAGAAGACAATGACAGACCTCAACGGACCCTCTGAACCCGTACAGCCGCCCACCGCACCGCCGGCCGCCTACTCGGCTCCTGCCGCTCCGCCGCCCACAGGGTACACAGCACCGGGCGCGCCCGCCTCGGTTCCGGGCCGCACGCTCGGCATCGTGGCCGTCGTCGTAGCGATCTTCTTCAACATCATCGGCGTGATCCTGGGCATCATCGCCCTCGTGCAGTCGCGCCGCGCGGGCGTCAAGAACCGTCCGGCCGTCGCCGCCATCATCGTCGGCGCCGTGCTGTTCGTGCTGGGCATCATCCTCACGATCGTGCTGGTCGCGGCCGGTGTGTCTGCGGTGAACAGCATCTGCTCGGGCCAGCCCTCCGGCGTCTACCAGCTTCAGTCAGGCGGAACGATCACCTGCCCGTAGCCGGAGCCACAGATGTCACGGTCGCCGAAGCCGACCCCGCATGAGTGACAGCTCGCCCGGCGAGGGCGAGGGCGAGGTCTCGACAAGCCGTTCGAGCGTCGACGAGTGGATGCTCGGCCTCTCCCGCTCTAACGGTTCGCCGGGCGGCGGCGCGGCCTCGGGCGTCATGCTCGCCATCGCCGCGGGCCTGACGTCGATGGTCGCGGGCTACACCGACGCGGCCGCAGACGCCCCGGAGCGCGCATCCGCGGCCGCGCAGACGACGGCACCCTCCTCGGCGGATGATCGGCAACGCACCCTCGACGCGATGATCGTGCGTGCCCACGAACTGCGCGCGGCCGCCCTCGGCCTGGCCGACGCCGATGCCGCCGCCTCGCGCGAGTTCGGTAGTGCCTTCACCCTGCCGCGCGGGCCGGAGCGCGACGAGGCCATTCGCCGCGGATCCGTCGCAGCCGCCCGCTCGTCGGCCGGTCTCGGCGGCCGCGCCGTCGAAGCCATCGACGACCTCGACTGGCTCACCGCGAACGGCAATCCGGCGTTGATCGCCGACGTCGCCGTGGCGCTCGCCGCGTTGCGCGCGGCCATCTCGGGTGCCCGAACGAATGTCAGCTTCGACCTGGCCGAGCTGCGTTCGAGCAGCGGCTCGCTCGAACAGGTGCGGCTCGAGCATCCGGCCCTCTGGTCTCAGGTCGAAGTCTTCGACGAGGCCTTGGCGCGCATCGACGCCCTGACCGCCGGCATCGACTCGCGGGCCGCTCCGACAGATCGCTGAACTTTCTTCTCGGGCGACTGTCGATCTCGTCGTGGGTCTGCGTCATGGTCGTGAGGCGGGAGACACTCGCCGGCAGCCGCGAACAAGGAGACACCGATGGAATACATGATTCTGATTCACGAGGGTGAGACCGCCGAGACCCCGCAGCCGGGCTCGCCCGGGTTCGAGACCTACATGGCCGACTGGATGGCCTACAACCAGAAGCTCATCGACGGCGGCAACTTCATCGGCGCCGGGCGCCTGCAGCCGAGCCTGACGGCCACCACGCTGAAGCGTTCGAGCGGTGCCGACCAGCTCATCGACGGGCCCTTCGCCGAGACGAAAGAGCAGCTGGGCGGCTACTACCTGGTGACGGCGGCCGATCTCGACGAAGCACTCTCTCTCGCGGCGGCCATGCCCATCGACGACGTCACGCTCGAGGTGCGGCCGATCGCGTTCCGGCCCGAAGCGCTGTGAGCCGTCGCCGTGCCTGATCGGGCCTGAGGTGCCGCCGTTGACGACCCCCATCGCCGAGGCGGTCACCCGGCTGGCGCACGAGCAGAGCGGCCGCGTCGTCGCCCTGCTCGCGCACCGCTTCTCCGACCTCGATCTCGCCGACGAGGCGGTTCAGGATGCCCTGCTCTCGGCGAGCCAGTGGACGACGGTGCCCGACAATCCGGCCGCCTGGCTGTACACCGTCGCGCGCAACAACGCGATCGACCGGCTGCGGCGGGCGGCGGCCGAACGTCGCCGCCTCCGCGCGGCGGCGCCCGACCTCCTGGCGGCCGGCCTCGATGCCTCGGGCGATACGAGGTCGCCGGGTGAGGATGCGGAGGCGGAGGAGGAGGTTGCCGTGGATGACGACAGCGGCCCGGGCGATGAGGCCGACGAACAGGTGCGGTTGATGCTGCTCTGCTGTCACCCGGCACTCGATCGCAGCGCGCAGGTCGCTCTGACGCTGCGACTCGTCGGCGGACTCACGACGGCCGAGATCGCGGCCGCTCTCCTGGTGCCCGAGGCGACGCTGGCGCAGCGCATCGTGCGGGCGAAACGCAAGATTCGCGACGCGGGCATTCCCCTCAGCATGCCGGCCGACCTCGACGGCCGCATCGAGGTGCTGCTGACGGTGCTGTATCTCGTGTTCAACGAGGGATACCTGGCGCGCGGCGGTCGGCCGGGCATCCGGGTCGACCTCGTCGACGAGGCGATTCGGCTGACCAGGCGAGCTCGGGATGTTCTGCCCGAATCGGCCGAGGTCGAGGGGCTGCTGGCGCTCGAGCTGTTCACCCACGCGCGCACCGGCGGCCGGCAGACCGCTGCGGGCGAACTCGTGCTGCTCGCCGACCAGGACCGCACGCGGTGGAACCTCGATCTCGTCGCTGAGGCGAACGTCGTGCTGGCGGATGCGCTGCAGAGGCTGAAGCCGGGTCCGTTCCAGCTGCAGGCAGTGGTCTCGGGTTCGCACAGCACCGCGCGCACGGCGGCCGACACCGACTGGGCGATGATCGCGGGCGCGTACCGCCAGCTCGCCGTACTGGCCCCGTCGCCGATCGTGTCGCTGAACCACGCGGTGGCGGTGTCGATGGCCGACGGTGCCCGGGCGGGGCTCGCGATGCTCGATGCCGTCGACGGTCTCGACGAGTACTACCTGCTCTGGGCAGCCAGGGGCGAGATGCTCGAGCGAGCCGGCAGCCGCCCGGAGGCGATCGATGCCCTGCGGCGGGCGCGGGCTCTCGCGCTGAACCCGGCCGAGCAGCGGCACCTCGACCGACGCCTGGCGGCGCTCGGTGCGCCCGGCGACGGCGCAGGCGACGGAGGCCGCGGTGGAGGCCACGATGGAGGCCACGCCGACGTCAGCCGCGCGGTCGACGGCAGGCGCGACGACGCCTGACGTAGCCGCCCGAGAACACCCCGGTCAGAACAGCGGCCACGGCACGGCGGGCATCTCGCCGCGCGGCGAGGGAAACGTGCCGCGCGACACCAGGCGCTCGCAGCGACGGCCGAGGGCCGCAATCTCGACGCCGGTGAGCAGCGCGGCGAGGCCGCGGCCGAGTTCACCTTCGACGCCCTGTCGAACCCGCTCGACGCCCTGCAGCTCGTCGTCGGTCAGCTCTTCGCCGAGCCAGCCCCACAAGACGGTGCGCAGCTTGTGCTCGTGGTGGAAGGTGAGGCCGTGGTCGATTCCGTGGCGGTGGCCGTTCGGCATGGCGAGCACGTGGCCGCCCTTGCGGTCGGCGTTGTTCGCCACCACGTCGAACACGGCCATGCGGCGCAGCGCGGGGGAGTCCTCGTGGATGAGCGACACCAGGGCGTCGTTCTCGTCGCGGCCGTCGAACACCTGGCGCCAGCCCGACTCGGGTACGTCGTTCGCCGAGACGAGGTCGACGGCATCCTGTTCGGGGTCTGCGTCTTGCCACAGCTGCACCATGCCGGGGCCGAGGGGGCCGTCGCGCAGCCAGGTGCGCGGAACCACATTCCAGCCGAAGCCCTGTGAGACGAGGTAGGCGGCGACCTCGCGCCGGGCGAGGTTGCCGTCGGGAAAGTCCCACAGCGGGCGTTCGCCCGACACCGGCTTGTAGACCACCTGCGTGTCACCGATCATGCCCACGAACACGGCGTTCGACGCCGACACGATCTGGCCGGTGAGTTCGAGGTCGTCGGCGAGAGCATCCGGATGCCCGCCCGCAGCCTGAGGCGAGGAGGCCGTCTGTTCGGCGCGAGCCGGATGCTCGGCGTCAGTCGTCACTGAGATCCGTGAGGGCTGCGCAGATGTGCCCGCCGGCGTCGATCGGGGCGCCACAGAGCGGGCAGAGCGGCCGGCCGGCGCCCACGATCTCGCGGGTGCGCTTGGCGAAGGCCCGCGCCGTTCCGACGGGTGCGCGGATGACGAGCATCTCGGGCGGGTCGATCACGAGCGTCTCATCGTCAGACTCGATGGCCTCTTCGACGTCGCTCTCGCTGAACGGGAACGCCTCGATGACGATCTGCAACGTCGACGGATCCCAGCCGAGGCTCATCGCCCCGGTTCTGAACTGCTCGTCGACAGGCTCGAGCGGGTCGTTGTCGACGAGCTCGACGGGCGTCTGCGCGGGAACGCTGAACGGGTTGCCCTCTGCAGACATCAGCTCGTCGAGAATCTCGTCGATCTTCTCGGCGAGCAGGGCAGACTGCTCTTTCTCGAGCGCGACGCTGACGATCTGCGGCCCGGTGCGCACCTGCAGGTAGAAGGTACGCGAACCGGGGTGGCCGATGGTTCCGACGACGACGCGGTCGGGCCAGGTGAACTCGTGCACGATTGTGGGCATACAGCTATTTTACGAGCCGGATTCGGCGGGCATCCCCGGGCCGGCCCCACCGCCGACCGCTGCGTCGGCCTCGGGGGCGGGCGCGCGCAACCACGACAGGTCGCCCGAATCGGTGTTCGTGGCGACCACGTCGGGCCGGTCGGTGCCGTAGCGCACGATCGAGACGGATGCCGGGTTGATACTGATGCGCTGAAACAGGTCGAGGTGCATTCCGAGGGCATCGGCCAGAATCGACTTGATGATGTCGCCGTGGCTCACCGCCGCCCACACCACGCCTGGCCCGAACTCGGCCTCGAAGGCGGCGTCGTGGCGCCGGATCGCTGCCACCGAGCGGGCCTGCATCGCGGCAAGCGACTCTCCGCCCGGAAAGACGGCGGCCGACGGCTGGGTCTGAACCACCGACCAGAGCTTCTCCTTCGACAGCTCGGCCAGCCGGCGCCCCTGCCACTCGCCGTAGTCGCACTCGGTGATGCCGCGCTCGACGAGGGTCGGCGGCCTGTCGGCGTGCGCATCGACGATGAACTTGGTCGTCTGCCGGCAGCGCTCGAGCGGGCTCGTCACCACGGCGACCAGCGGAACCACCGCGAGCCGCTCGGCCGTGCGGGAAGCCTGCCGCCGCCCGGTCTCATCGAGCCTGACGCCCGCCGTGCGCCCCGCGAGCACGCCGCTCGTGTTGGCGGTGGTGCGGCCGTGCCGCACCAGTATCACTGTGCCCATGCCCCGAGCCTAGCCAGCCCGACCGTCAACCCGGCACCGATCGGTCGCTCAGGCGCCGACGTAGGCGGCCAGGTGCTGGCCGGTTAGCGTGGAGCGGTCGGCGACGAGCGCCGCGGGCGTGCCCTCGAAGACGACGAGACCGCCGTCGTGACCGGCGCCGGGGCCGAGGTCGATGATCCAGTCGGCGTGAGCCATGACGGCCTGATGGTGCTCCACCACGATGACCGACTTGCCCGAGTCGACGAGGCGGTCGAGAAGGCCGAGCAGCTGCTCGACGTCGGCGAGGTGCAGCCCGGTGGTCGGCTCGTCGAGCACGTAGATGTCGCCCTTCTCACCCATGTGGGTGGCGAGCTTGAGTCGTTGACGTTCGCCGCCCGAGAGCGTGGTGAGCGGCTGGCCGAGCGCCACGTAGCCGAGCCCGACATCGGCGAGCCGCTTCAGAATGGTGTGGGCGGCCGGAATGCGCGCCGCACCGGAGCCGAAGAACTGCTCGGCCTCGCTCACCGGCATGGCGAGCACCTCGCTGATGTCGCGCCCGCCGAAGTGGTACTCGAGCACCGAGGCGTCGAAGCGCTTGCCCTCGCACTCCTCGCAGGTGGTGGCGACACCGGCCATCATGCCGAGGTCGGTGAAGATCACACCCGCCCCGTTGCAGGTCGGGCAGGCGCCCTCGGAGTTCGCGCTGAACAGCGCCGGCTTGACGCCGTTGGCCTTCGCGAACGCCTTGCGAATGGGCTCGAGCAGCCCGGTGTAGGTCGCCGGGTTGCTGCGCCGCGAGCCGCGGATGGCGCTCTGGTCGATCGAGACGACCCCGGCGCCGGCCGGAATCGATCCGTGCACCAGTGAACTCTTGCCCGATCCGGCGACACCCGTGATCACCGTGAGCACCCCCAGCGGAATGTCGACGTCGACCCCGCGCAGATTGTGGGCCGTCGCCCCGCGGATCTCGAGCGCGGCCGTCGGCGTTCGCACGGCATCCTTCACCGCCGCTCGGTCGTCGAAGTGCCGGCCGGTGATGGTGTCGCTCGCGCGAAGGCCCTCGACGGTGCCCTCGAAACACACCGTTCCCCCTGCCTGGCCCGCACCTGGCCCGAGGTCGACGACGTGGTCGGCGATGACGATCGTCTCGGGCTTGTGCTCGACGACCAGCACCGTGTTGCCCTTGTCGCGCAGCTGCAGCAGCAGCGTGTTCATACGCTGGATGTCATGCGGATGCAGCCCTGACGTCGGCTCGTCGAACACGTAGGTGACGTCGGTCAGCGACGACCCCAGGTGCCGGATCATCTTGACCCGCTGCGCCTCGCCGCCCGAGAGGGTGCCCGACGGCCGCTCGAGCGAGAGGTAGCCGAGCCCGATCTCGGCGAACGAGTCGAGAATGTGCTGCAGGCCGGCCAGCAGCGGTGCCATCGACGGTTCGTCGAGCCCGCGCACCCACTCGGCCAGGTCGGTGATCTGCATGGCGCAGGCGTCGGCGATGCTGACGCCGTCGATTCGGGATGACCGTGCCGCCTCGCTCAGGCGCGTGCCGTCGCATTCGGGGCAGACGGTGAACGTGATCGCGCGGTCGACGAACGCCCGGATGTGCGGCTGCATCGCTTCGCGGTCTTTCGAGAGCATCGACTTCTGCACGCGGGGAATCAGCCCCTCGTAGGTGAGATTCACGTTGTCGATCTTCACCTTGACAGGCTCGTGGTAGAGCAGGTCGCGCATCTGCTTGGCGCTGTAGTCGCGGATGGGCATGTCGGGGTCGAAGAAGCCCGAGCCGCTGATGATGCGCACCATCCAGCCGTCGCCGGTGTAGCCGGGCACCGAGATCGCGCCCTCGTTCAGCGACTTGCTGTCGTCGAAGAGCTGCGTGAGGTCGAAGTCCGACACCGCGCCTCGCCCCTCGCACCGCGGGCACATGCCGCCGGTGCGGGTGAAGGTCTGCCGCACGGCCTTGGTGCTGGCGCCCTTCTCGACCGTGATCGCGCCGCTGCCGCTGACCGAGGCGACGTTGAACGAGTAGGCGTTCGGCGAACCGATGTGCGGCATCCCGAGCCGGGAGAAGAGGATGCGCAGCAGCGCGTTCGCATCGGTCGCCGTTCCGACGGTCGAGCGCGGGTCGGCGCCCATGCGCTGCTGGTCGACGATGATGGCGGTGGTGATGCCGTCGAGGGCATCGACATCGGGCCGGGCGAGCGTGGGCATGAAGCCCTGCACGAATGCGCTGTAGGTCTCGTTGATCATGCGCTGCGACTCGGCCGCGATGGTGCTGAAGACGAGAGAACTCTTGCCCGAGCCCGACACGCCCGTGAACACGGTGAGGCGTCGCTTCGGAATCTCGACGGTCACGTCTTTGAGATTGTTCTCCCGTGCGCCCTGCACTCGGATGAGGTCGTGCACGTCGGCGGCATGGGGTGTGGTCATGGCAGCCACTGTAGCGCCGAGCACCGACGCGACGCTCCTCGGTTCGTGCTCGCTGCTGGAGGGCATCCGGCCGGTCGCGCTCGAGCATCCGGCTGGCGGCGGCCGGGCGTAATAGACTTTCGGGAGTCCTCCCCCCGTAGCTCAGCGGAAGAGCAAATGGTTTCTACCCATCAGGCCGGGGGTTCGAATCCCTCCGGGGGGACAACGGGTGTTCGACGCGCTGGCTGCGCCCGCGTCAGCGCGCCGCGCCGGCCTCGATCTGGCGTTCGATGTCGTCGACGTCGTTCAGCACACGCTGCGTGTCGAGCGCACCCGTCGGAACGGGCGGCGCGCTCGGGGCCGGCGTGCTGCTCAGCGAGGTGGAGTACAGCGCCGGGGCCGCGGCCGCGGGGCGTGCCGCTGTGGCGGTGTTGGGCTGCACGGCTGCCGACGCAGCCGGCACACCGGGTGCCGACGAAGCCGCCGCAGACGCGCCCGCGGTGGTTCCGGCCGCTACGGCACCGGTGGGCGGGGTCGCAGCGGTGGGCGCCGCATACTGCTCGTGGTGCTGCTGGGCGACCCAGGCGTCTTGCTGCTCGCGCAGCACGCCCTCGGCGTCGACCGACTTGGCCTTCCAGCGCTCGATGTCGGCCTGGAACGAGCGACGTGTGCGGCCCGGACGGTGCTGCCACTCGACGAGCTGGTCGCGAAACTGGATGACGGCGGGCTCGATCTGGTAGCCGAAGGTGGCCGAGTTGCGCTTCATCTCGGCGAGCGAGTACGAGGCCCAGTCGGCGGCGAGCGTCGAGCTCTTGATGGGCAGTAGGCGCACCTGGATGTCGGCCTGGCCCGTGGCTCGGTCTGACAGCACCTGCTCCTGCGGGGTCAGCGAGTTCCACACCGAGGCCTGCTCGGCGGCGTCGACGAGGGCGCCGATCGCGGCGACCTTCAGTTCGCGGTCGCGGTTCGACAGGAGGCGCTTGATCGACCCGCTCGCGATCCACGCGGCGAGCAGGCCCGCCACGATGATCGATGCGGCCGGCACGGCGATACTCGTGATGACGTAGGCGCCGCCGTCGGTGTTAGCCCAGTTGAGAAAGTTGCTCCACCATTCCATGCGAGAAGAGTAACCCCGCGTTCAGCGATTGGCCGCGAACGCGCCGGGTGTGGCGCGAGGGCACCGCGACGAAGCGGATCGAGGCGCCGCGTCGAAGCGGATGGGGGCACCGCGCGCGGCAGCGATCGGGCGGCCGCACCGCCGCGACACGGTGCAGCGTCAGGCTCACGGCCTCACAGGAAGCAGAGCATGGCGTCGTCGATCGACGCGAAGTGACCGAGCCCGACGACCTGTCGTGTTGACGCGATGAGCCGCCGGGCCTCGAAGCGAGACGGTTCGGCCCCTTCGATGTACCCGGCCAGGGTGCCGTCGGAGCGCAGCACGCGCCACAGCTCTGGCCGCACCTGGCGAAGGGTGGGGGTGAGATAACGAGTGGTCTGTGGTGCCATGGTGTGCCTCCTGTTCGGAGCGCCGGCCCGGTCGGTTGATGTCAGTCACGCTACGGGCAGCCACTGACACTGGCGGCGACGTACGCTTTATGCATGCAAACCTTCGTTCTGGCCGGTGGCTGTTTCTGGTGTCTCGACGCGGTGTACCGCACCCTGCAGGGCGTCTCCGACGTCGTCTCCGGCTATACCGGGGGCAGCACGACGAACCCGAGCTACGAGGCCGTCTGCACCGGCCGCACGGGTCATGCCGAGGCGGTCGCGGTCACCTTCGACCCCGACGTCATACCGGCCGACGTCATTCTCGACGTCTTCTTCACGCTGCACGACCCTCGGCAGCTCAACCGGCAGGGCAACGACGTCGGCACCCAGTACCGCTCCGCCATGTTCTACGCCTCGGCCGAGCAGCGGGCTCTTTTCGAAGAGAGCGTCACTCGCGCCGCCGAGCTGTGGGACGGCCCGGTCGCCACCGAGATCGCACCGCTCGAGGATTTCTACCCCGCCGAGCAGTACCACCAGGACTTCTTCGCGAAGAACCCCGGCCAGGGCTACTGCATGGCGGTCGCCCTGCCGAAGGTGAACAAGGTGCGCAAGAGTTTCTCGTCATACGTCAAGGCCGCCTGACGACTCTTCCCGCGTTCTCCGCCTTCTCCCCAGACGCGGGCATCCGGATGCTCTGCACAATCTCCTGGCGGGCGTGCTCCGGCGCGAACGCACCGGTGCACACTCGTGGCAGCGGGTCGACCGGGCCCGCACCGCGGCCAGAGCGGCCCCGACGTGACCCAGGAGAGTACCCATGCCAGACACCATTTCGCTGACCGGAGTCGTTGCGACCGATCCGCGGCACATCACCACCAATGAGGGCCTCGAGATCACCAGCTTCCGGCTGGCGTCGAGCCAGCGCCGGTTCGACAAATCGCGAAACTCGTGGATCGACACCGGAACGAACTGGTACACCGTGACCGCCTTCCGCCAGCTCGCCGCGAACATGGCCGGTTCGCTGAACAAGGGCGACCGCGTGGTCGCCTCGGGCCGACTGCGCGTCAGGGAGTGGACCAACGGGGAGAAGAACGGCACGACCATGGAGATCGAGGCCGAGGCGCTCGGGCACGACCTGTCGTGGGGCACCGCGAGTTTCTCGCGCTCTCTCGGCTCGTCGGCCTCCGGTTCGGGTGCGAGTGGCGGGCTCGGCGGCGCCCCCGGCGGGGGAGCGAGTGCTGGTGGCGAGTCGGCTTCCGCCTGGGGTGTGCCTGGCTCGCCGGGCACACCAGATGCCTTCCCGCCGACTCCCTCGACGAGCTCGTCAGACGGATTCGTGCCCGACCAGCCGGCCGAGAGTCGCACAGCCGACTCTGAGCTTTACTCGGCCTAGGCTCACCTAGACTCTTTCATGGCCCGGGGAGCCGAATCTGACGAGCGGAGAATTCATGCCCAGTGCACGACACAGCGGGCGTCTTGTCACTGCCGCTCTGGCAGCGGCGGTTCTCGTGACGGCGCTCGCCGGCTGCACGTCGGGCCCGGGGCCTGAGCCGGGCCCGGAGCAGACCACGGCGGCACCGACGGGTTCACCGACCGCGACCGCGGCACCCGTCTTCACGCCGAACGGCACGGCCGCCGACAACCTCGCCTTCTTCGACTACACGAACAACCAGACGATCCAGGCGGCGGGTGCGGCCAACCAGACCCCCGACGGAGTGGCCTTCACCACGGCGCTGCGCGCGGCCGGGTTCTCGGTCGCCGACATGCAGGTCACGCCCGACATCACCACCGTCGGCGTCAAGGCAGATTCGATCCAGTTCTCGGTCGCGATGCAGGGCCAGTGCCTCATCGGGCAGTACGGTTTCGGCGAATACCACAGCCTGGTCACCCCCGTGCTCGGCTCGGGCACGTGCCTGATCGGTGAGACCCGCCCAATAGACTGGTAGCCATGGCCGAATACATTTATTCCATGGTGCGCGCCCGCAAGGCCGTGGGCGACAAACTGATTCTCGACGACGTGACGATGGCGTTCCTGCCCGGCGCGAAGATCGGGGTCGTCGGCCCGAACGGCGCCGGCAAGTCGACCATCCTGAAGATCATGGCGGGGCTCGACACCCCCAGCAACGGCGAGGCCAAGCTGAGCCCCGGCTACACGGTCGGCATCCTGATGCAGGAGCCCGAGCTCGACGAGAGCAAGACCGTGCTCGAGAACGTGCAGGAGGGTGTCGGCCCGATCAAGGCGAAGGTCGACCGGTTCAACGAGATCTCGGCCGAGCTCGCCGACCCCGACGCCGACTTCGACAAGCTGCTCGAGGAGATGGGCACCCTGCAGGAGCAGATCGACGCCGAAGACGCGTGGGATCTCGACTCGCAGCTCGAGCAGGCGATGGATGCCCTGCGAACCCCGCCGGGCGACGCCAGCGTCAAGAACCTCTCGGGCGGCGAGAAGCGCCGCGTGGCGCTGACCAAGCTGCTGCTGCAGAAGCCCGACCTGCTGCTGCTCGACGAGCCCACCAACCACCTCGACGCCGAGAGCGTGCTCTGGCTCGAACAGCACCTGGCCAAGTACCACGGCGCCGTTCTCGCCGTCACACACGACCGGTACTTCCTCGACCACGTGGCCGAGTGGATCGCCGAGGTCGACCGTGGACACCTGTACCCCTACGAGGGCAACTACTCGACGTACCTCGAGAAGAAGCAGGAACGCCTGATGGTGCAGGGCAAGAAAGACGCCAAGCTCTCCAAGCGCCTCGCCGAAGAACTCGACTGGGTGCGATCGAACGCGAAGGGGCGCCAGGCGAAGTCGAAGGCCCGCCTCGCACGCTACGAAGAGATGGTGACCGAGGCCGAGCGCACCAGGAAGCTCGACTTCGAGGAGATCGTCATTCCCGTCGGTCCGCGCCTCGGCTCGCAGGTCATCGACGCGAACAAGCTGCACAAGGCGTTCGGCGAGCGGGTACTCATCGACGGTCTCAGCTTCACGCTGCCGCGCAACGGCATCGTCGGCGTGATCGGCCCGAACGGCGTCGGAAAGTCGACCCTGTTCAAGACCATCGTGGGCTTCGAGCCACTCGACGGCGGCAAGCTCACCATCGGTGAGACGGTCGACATCTCCTACGTCGACCAGGATCGTGGCGGCATCGACCCGAAGAAGACGCTGTGGGAGGTCGTCTCCGACGGGCAGGACTACATTCAGGTCGGCAAGACCGAGATTCCCTCACGCGCCTACGTCTCGACTTTCGGCTTCAAGGGCCCCGACCAGCAGAAGGCCGCTGGCGTTCTGTCTGGCGGTGAGCGCAACCGGCTGAACCTCGCGCTCACGCTCAAACAGGGCGGCAACCTGCTGCTGCTCGACGAGCCGACGAACGACCTCGACGTCGAGACCCTGGGCAGCCTCGAGAACGCGCTGCTCGAGTTTCCCGGCTGTGCCGTGGTCATCACACACGACCGGTGGTTTCTCGACCGCATCGCGACCCACATCCTCGCCTACGAGGGCACCGACGAGAACCCGGCACAGTGGTACTGGTTCGAGGGCAACTTCGAGGCGTACGAGCAGAACAAGATCGAACGCCTGGGCCCCGACGCGGCGAAGCCGCACCGCTCGGCCTACCGCAAGCTGACGCGCGACTGACCCCGTGAGACTGCACGTACCCACCCGCCTGCGCTGGTCAGACCTCGACGCCTACGGGCACGTCAACAACGTGCAGATTCTGCGGCTGCTCGAGGAGGCGCGCGTGCACGCCTTCTGGGCGGCCGACGATCCCGGTGTCGAGCTGGCGACGTCGCAGACGGGCGACACCACGGTGCGCACGGCGATCGACGGCACGTCGATGGCGGTCATCAACGGCGAGCTCGGCTCTGCCACGCTCACGCTGGTGGCGCACCAGGAGGTCGAGTACCTGGCTCCGATTCCGTACCTGCGACAGCCGCTCGACCTGCACCTGTGGATCTCGAGACTCGGCGGAGCGAGCCTTGAGCTGTGCTATGAGGTGTGGAGTCCGGAGGGGGTCGAGCCGGGCATCCTGTACACCCGTGCGGCGACGACGATCGTGCTCGTCGATGCCGAGACACAGCGCCCGCGTCGCATCACGCCGGCCGAGCGCGAAGCGTGGCAGCCGTACATCGACGCTCCGGTCGTCTTCGCCAAGCGCCGCTAGCCGGCGCGGCTCGGCCCAGCACGGCGCGGGTAGGTCGTCTTCGCAAAGCGCCGCCGAGCGCCGCCAGCCGGTTCGCGTAGGTCGTCTTCGCCAAGCGCCGCCACGCGCCGCCGAGCGCCGCGCGTCAGTCGAGCGAGGTGCCGAGCGGCACCCGCACCATGCCCTCCTGCGCCACCGTCGCCATCAGCACGCCCGAGTGGCTGTACATGCGCCCCGTTCCGAGCCCGCGCCCGCCCTGGGCGCTCGGCGACTCCTGCAGGTAGAGGAACCACTCGTCGACCCGTCCCGGTCGGTGCCACCACATCGCGTGGTCGAGGCTAGCCGAGCTGAGCCCCGGTGTCATCCAGGCGATTCCGTGCCGGCGGAAGATCGGCTCGAGCAGCGCGTAGTCGCTCGCGTAGGCGAGTGCGGCGCGGTGCAGGTTGGGGTCGTCGGGCAGAGGGCCGACGGCCTTCATCCAGATCGCCTGGTACTCGACCCGTTCCGGGTCGGCGGTGAGGTAGATGGGCGTGCCGACGTGCCTGATGTCGAACGGCCGGGCGTACGCCCAGTTCTGCGCAATGGGGTGCTGGATGTGCCCCAGCTGGTCGGCGATCGACGGCAGTGACTCGGGGTCGGGCAGCCCGGCCGGCATGTCGATCTGGTGATCCATTCCGGGGCCAGCCGTCTGGAACGACGCGATCATCGAGAAGATCGGCAACCCCTTCTGGTAGGCCTGTGTTCGCCGGGTCGAGAACGACCGCCCGTCGTGGATGCGGTCGACCGAGAACGTGATGGGCGAGGCGACGTCGCCGGGCCGCAGAAAGTAGCCGTGCAGCGAGTGCGCGGCGCGGTCGGCCTCGACCGTGCGGGTGGCCGCGATCAGCGTCTGCGCCAGCACCTGGCCGCCGAAGACGCGGCCGTGGGCCGTCCACTGCGAGGGGCCCGTGAAGATGTCTTCGCTGGTGCGCGCGCCGGTGTCGGTGAGGTCGAAGGCAGCCAGCAGGTTCGAAATCGGGTCGCCGCCGCCGGGTGTCACAGGCATCCCCGGGTCGTGTTCGGCCAGCTGGGTCATATCGTCTCCTTCACGGTACGGCAACGGTCGGTTTCAATGAACGCGCGCGGCCGTCACCTTCTGTAGTTTAGAAGCTGATGGTTCACTCTTTTTCGCTCGTCGACGCGCTTTCCTTAGGAGATCTCAAGGTCTTCCTGGGCAGAGCGGCGCGGCTCGGCACCGGATCGGTGCGGCTGATCGGCGGGCAGGGCGTTCTCGCGGTGTACGCGTCGGTGCTGGCGCCCAAGGGGTTGCTGGATGACGCACCGACCGTTCTCGGCCTGCGCACGTTCGCACTGACCGACAAGACGGTGAGTTTCGACGAGATCGTGTCGATCAGGGCCTTTCTCGAACGTCTCGCGCTGCTGTCGGTCGTGGTGAACGACGAGCCCGGCCCGGTCGAGATCTCCCTGCCGCCGTCAGAGGGTCTCGTGGCGTGGGCCGGCATCTCCCCGCCGCGTGGCGGCTGGAAGAACCTGGGCACGGTCGACGCGGCCGTGCTCGAGAAGTCGGCCGGTGAGGGCATCTCCGAGGTCGCCGCGGCCCTGCCGCCCGACACCGGTGAGCAGATCGTGCACAAGGTTCGCTCGCAGATCTGGGGCCGGGCGATTCCGGCCATCGAGCGGCCCACGGCGGCCGGTGCCGCGTTCGCCGCTGTCAGCCTCGGGTTCCTGCGCCACGACGACCCGGTGGCGCTCTACGAGTCGGGCCCCTGGACCAGGCTCACAACCCGGCGCGGCCACGTACTGACCCGCTGACGTCTGCGCAGCACACTCGAAGCACGCCCCCGCCAGTGCTCGCTCAGAGCACGGCCACCGGTGCCGGCTCAGCCCGCCGCCACGCCCGATCAGAGCGCCCTCGCTGAGCCCGCTCAGAGCGCCGCCGCCACCGCCCGCCCGGCCTGCCGCCCCGAGAAGATGCAGCCGCCGAGGAACGTTCCCTCGAGCGCACGGTAGCCGTGCATCCCGCCGCCCCCGAAGCCGCTGGCCTCGCCTGCGGCGAACAGTCCGTCGATGGGCCGGCCCGACGCGTCGAGCGCGCGCCCGGCGAGGTCGGTCTCGATGCCGCCCAGCGACTTGCGCGTCACGATGTGCAGCTTCACCGCGATCAGCGGCCCGGCCGACGGGTCGAGTAGTTCGTGCGGCGACGCCACCCTGATCAGTTTGTCGCCGAGATAGTGGCGAGCCCCACGCACGGCCGTGATCTGCAGGTCTTTGGTGAACGGATGCCCAATCTCGCGGTCTCTGGCCCGAATCTCCTTCTCCACCTGCGCGGAGTCGAGGGGGGCGTCGCCGCTCAGCCGTTGCATACCGGCCAGCAGAGTCGGCAGGTCGTCAGCCACCACGAAGTCGACGCCCTTCTCCTTGAACGCCTCGATCGGCCCCGGTGCGCCGGGCCCGACACGCTTCGCCAGCAGCCGCAGGTTCTTGTCGGTCAGGTCGGGATTCTGCTCGCTGCCCGACAGCGCGAACTCCTTCTCGATGATCTTCTGCGTGAGCACGAACCAGGTGTGGTCGTGGCCCGTGGCCACGATGTGCTCGAGGGTGCCGAGTGTGTCGAACCCCGGGAACAGCGGAACCGGCAGGCGCTTTCCGGTTGCGTCGAGCCACAGCGACGACGGCCCCGGCAGAATGCGGATGCCGTGCATTGGCCACACCGGATCGAAGTTCGTGATGCCCTCGGTGTAGTGCCACATGCGATCGGAGTTGATGAGGTGCGCTCCAGCCGCCGCACTGATGCCGAGCATCCGGCCGTCGACGTGCGCAGGCACGCCCGACAGCATGGATGCCGGGGGAGTGCCCATGCGTTTCGGCCAGTTCTCGCGCACGAGCTCGTGGTTGCCCCCGATGCCGCCGCTCGTCACGATGACGGCCGACGCCCGCAGCTCGAACTCGCCGGTCACCGTGCGGGAGCTCGAGACCCCGCGGCCGACGTCAGACGGCTCGAGAACGCCGCCGCGCACCCCCACCACCCGAGCGCCCCCGCCCCGCGCCGCCGTGCCGCCCGCGCTGCCGCTCGCCGCGCCACCGCCGCCATGGCCGCCACCCGCACCCTCCGCCGCCTCGACGACCAGCTCATCCACGCGGTACCGGTGCCGCATCGTCACCAGTCCGTCGCGCACCCCCTGCGCCACCCGCGCGGCGAACGGAGCCACCACCCCCGGCCCCGTGCCCCAGGTGATGTGGAAGCGCGGCACCGAGTTTCCGTGCTCGGTCGCCGTGTAGCCGCCGCGTTCGGCCCACCCCACGATCGGAAACCAGCGCACGCCCTGCTCGTGCAGCCATGCCCGTTTCTCGCCGGCCGCGAACTGCAGGTATGCCTCGGCCCAGAGCCTCGGCCAATGGTCTTCGGGCCGGTCGAAGCCGGCGCTGCCGAACCAGTCCTGCCGGGCGAGTTCGAGCGAGTCATGCACGCCGAGGCGCCGTTGCTCGGGGCTGTCGATGAGAAAGAGTCCACCGAACGACCACCAGGCCTGTCCGCCGAGCGACGCGGCCGGCTCCTGTTCGACGATCGTGACACGTCTGCCAGCCTTCAGCAGCTCGGCCGTGGCGACGAGGCCGGCGAGGCCCGCTCCCACCACGATCACGTCGGTGTTGTCTTCGGTGGCCATCTGAAACGTCCTCGTTCCGGTCGGTGGTGCTGGTCGTGCGGGGGCTACTCGTCGAACGTGTTCACCATGGCATGCGCGGCTCGTTCGAGGTAGTCCCAGAGGGTCGCCTCCTGAAGCGGCGGCAGCTCGAGCGAGAGCACGGCACTGTGCATGTGGCCGAGCCAGCGGTCACGGGCATCCGGATTCACCTTGAACGGGTTGTGCCGCATGCGCAGCCGGGGGTGGCCGCGCTGCTGGCTGTAGGTCGTGGGGCCGCCCCAGTACTGCTCGAGAAAGCCCGTGAGCCGCTGGATGGCACCCTCGAGATCGTCTTCGGGGTACATCGCGACGAGCACCGCGTCGCTGGCGACACCGGCGTAGAACGCACGCACGAGGCGCTCGAACGTCGGCCGGCCGCCGACCTGCTCGTAAAACGTGTCGCCCCCGCCGACCACGGCATCGCCCCCGCTTGTGGCGCCGGGCTTCGTCGCGGTGGGGATGACCGCAATCAGCGGCCGCGCAGACGGCGCTGTGGGCGTGGCATTCTCATCGGTCATAGACGGGCCTCAACTGTTCATCGGTGGATTCTTGGGAACGCGCAGTCCGGTCACCGAGGTCGCACCCTCGAAGCCTGTGAGCACGATGCTGTTCAACGAAGGCAGCTTGACGCCCATCTCGTCGAGCGAGACCTTCAGGCGCATCCGCAGTTCGCGCGCAACGTCGTCTTTCGAGTTGCTGCGGGTCTTGACCACGAGCCTCATCACGAGCGCCTCGGCCGAGATGCTCTCGAGGCCCCAGATCTCGGGCTTCTCGATGATGCGCGAACGCCACTTGGGGTTGGCCGCGAGGTCGTTCGCCGTAGCCAGCATGCGCGCCTGAACGGCGTCGACGTCGGTGTCGTACGGAATAGCCAGGTCGATGATGACCCGCGCCCAGCCCATCGACATGTTGCCGACCCGCAGAATCTCGCCGTTGCGCACGAACCACAGCGTGCCGTTCACGTCGCGCACCGTCGTCACCCTGATGCCGACCGCCTCGACCACCCCGGTCGCCGGGCCGAGGTCGACAACGTCGCCCACGCCGAGCTGGTCTTCGACCACCATGAACAGGCCGTTGAGCATGTCTTTGATGATGTTCTGGGCGCCGAAACCGAGCGCCGCGCCGATCACACCGGCCGAGGCGACGAGGGCCGTGACCTGAAACTGCAGCTCGCCCAGCACCATGATGAACGCGAACACCACGATCGCCCAGGTGATGAAGTTCGACAGAACGCTGCCCATCGTGCGGGTGCGCTGAACCACCCGCACGGCCGCGACTGGCGAGGCCATCAGGGCCTGAGTGTCTTGGGCGTCGTGCTTGTTCTTCACGCCCGTGACGATGCGCTTGACGACCCGGTCGACCGATTTCAGCAGGATGAGCCGCACCACGATCGCACCGACGATGATGATGACGATGTTGATCAGATGCTGGTAGGTGCCGTAGAAGTCGCTCACGTTCTTGAAGAAGTCACTCATATGCCGCCCATGCTAACGAGCGCCGATCAACGAAGGCTGACCGGCGCCCGTGGCTCTCGTCGCCTGCCTACTCCGCGTCTTTCGCCTGAGCCGCGAGGGCCCGGTCGACGCCGGCGAGGTTCTCGACCACGAGACGGCGCAGCGCGGCCGGCTGCGGGTCGGTGTCGAGCCAGGCCTGCGTGGCATCGCGGAGCTCCCGGCTCGCCAGGCCGCTCGGGTACAGCCCCGTGATCAGTGTCGCGGCGATCTGGTAGGTGCGCGTCTCCCAGAGCTGCTGCACCACCTCGAAGTACTTCGCGATGTACGGCTGCAGCAGCGCGTCGTCGTTCGCGCGCTGAAAACCGACGGTGGTCGCCCGCACGATGAGGTTCGAGGCGTCGTCGGTGTCGACGAGCGACGCCCACGCCCGTGCCTTCGCCTCGGCGGTGGGTATGGATGCCCGGGCGCTCGCCGCGCTCTGGGCACCCGATGCCGTGTTGTCGGCCGCGAGGGCCGCGTCGATCTGCGCCTCGCCCGCCTTGCCGCCGGCCACCAGCGAGGTCAGCAGATCCCATGTCAGGTCGGTGTCGATCTCGAGCCCGTCGAGGTGCGTCTCGCCCTCGAGCAGCGACTGCACGATGGCCAGGCTGTCGTCTGACGTGGCGGCCGCGGCGAAGAACTTCACGAACTGGAACTGTTCGTCTGACCCGGGCGTCGCGTTGCGCGCCAGCGCCCACAGCTCGGTCGCGACCTCGGCTCGCGCGTCGTCGCGGTAGGAGGGCGCGACGTAGAGCCCCGCCGTCAGCACCACCTGGTTCAGCGCCGTGCGCAGCGTGGTGCTCTCGTCTTCAGTGGCGATGTTGCCCAGCACCAGGCGCACGAAGTCGCGCGGGCGGCTCTCGGCGTCGCGCGTCGCATCCCACGCCGAACCCCACACGATCGAGCGGGCGAGCCCGTCTTCGATCGCACCGAGGTGCGCGATCGCCGTCGCGAGCGACTGGTCATCGAGGCGGATCTTCGTGTAGGCGAGGTCGTCGTCGTTCAGCAGCACCAGGTCGGGGCGCGTCAGCCCGATGAGCTCGTCGACCCCGGTGAGTTCGCCCGCCACGTCGAGTTCGACGCGGTGGTTGCGGATCAGCGCGCCCTCGTGCATGTTGTAGAACCCGATGGCGAGACGGTGCGGGCGGATGGTCGGCCACTGCTCGGGCGCCGTCTGCTCGATGGCGAAACGGGTGATCACCCCGTCGGCGTCGGTCTCGATGGTCGGGCGCAGCGTGTTCACGCCGGCCGTCTCGAGCCAGAGCTGCGACCACTCGGTGAGGTCACGGCCGCTGGTGTCTTCGAGCTCCGCCAGCAGGTCTTTCAGCTCGGTGTTCGAGTAGGCGTGCTTCTGGAAGTACTGGCCCACGCCGGCGAGGAACTGCTCCTGGCCCACCCAGGCGACGAGCTGCTTCAGCACCGACGCGCCCTTCGCGTAGGTGATGCCGTCGAAGTTCACCTGCACGTCGTCGAGGTCGGTGATGTTGGCGAAGATGGGGTGCGTCGAGGGCAGCTGATCCTGGCGGTACGCCCAGCTCTTCTCGGTGGAGGCGAACGTCGCCCACGCGCCGTGCCACTCGGTGGCCTCGGCCGTGGCGAGGGTGGAGATGTACTCGGCGAACGACTCGTTGAGCCAGAGGTCGTTCCACCACTTCATGGTCACGAGGTCGCCGAACCACATGTGGGCCAGCTCGTGCAGGATGGTCACGACGCGGCGCTCGCGCTGGGCATCCGTCACCTTCGAACGGAACACGTAGGCCTCGGTGAACGTGACGGCCCCCGCGTTCTCCATGGCGCCGGCGTTGAACTCGGGCACGAAGAGCTGGTCGTACTTGGCGAACGGGTACGGGTAGCCGAAGGCCTTCTCGTAGAACTCGAAGCCCTGGCGGGTCTTCTCGAACACGTAGTCGGCGTCCATGAACTGCGAGAGGGATGCCCGCGAGAAGACGCCGAGCGGAATGACGCGGCCGTCGCTCGAGGTCAGCTCGCTGCGCTCGACGACGTACGGGCCGGCGACGATCGCCGTGACGTAGGAGGAGAGGATGGGCGTGGTCTCGAAGCTCCACGTGGCCTTGCTGTCGCCGATCGACTCGGGCTCGGGCGTGGGCGAGTTCGACACGACCTGCCAGTAGTCGGGGGCCGTGACGGTGAAAGTGAACGTCGCCTTCAGGTCGGGCTGCTCGAACACCGCGAACACGCGGCGCGAGTCGGGCACCTCGAACTGGCTGTAGAGGTACACCTCGTCGTCGACGGGGTCGACGAAGCGGTGCAGGCCCTCGCCGGTGTTCGTGTACAGCGCGTCGGCCACGACGGTGAGGATGTTCTCGTCGGCCAGGTCGTCGAGCTGGATACGCACGCCGTCGCTCACGGTCTCGGGGTCGAGGTCGCGGCCGTTCAGCAGCACCGAGTGCACGTTCTTCGTGATGGCGTCGATGAAGGTCGAGGCGCCCTGCTGTGCACTGAACCGAACCGTAGTGGTGCTCAGAAAGGTCTCTGCGCCCTGGGTGAGGTCGAGCGAGACGTCATAGCTCTGAACCCTGACCAGCCCCGCTCGTTCGTGGGCTTCGACGCGGGTGAGATTTTCTCCAGGCAACTGATGTTCTCCGTACGTTGATGATGGTGAGCCCCCGCGCTGCTTCGTGGGCGGCCGGGTTCTTTATCGCCAACCAGCCTAGCCCTCGGCCCCTCCCCTAAACTTGGGGGCATGCGCATTCACCTCGGCACTGACCATGCGGGGCTCGACTTCAGCCGCCATCTGTTCGAGCACCTCACCGCGGCCGGCCACGATGTCGTCGACCATGGCCCCACCTCGTACGATCCCATCGACGACTACCCCTCGTTCTGCATCAACGCCGCGCTCGCCGTCGTGCGCGACCAGCAGGCGGGCGTCGAGGCTCTCGGCATCGTCTTCGGCGGGTCGGGCAACGGCGAGCAGATCGCCGCCAACAAGGTGCGGGGCGCCCGTGCGGCCCTGGTCTGGAGTGAGGCGACAGCCCAGCTGGCCCGCCAGCACAACGACGCCAACCTCATCGCCATCGGAGCCCGCCAGCACACCGTCGACGAGGCCGTCGCCTTCATCGACACCTTCATCAACGAGCCGTTCTCGCTCGAAGAACGGCACGTGCGCCGCATCGCCCAGCTCGCCGAATACGAGGCGACCGGCGCGATCGCGGGCATCCACGTCGGCGCTGACGTCGATGCCTGAGGGTCATTCCGTTCACCGCATCGCGCTGCAGTTCGAGCGCGACTTCGTCGGCCACCGCGTCGCGGCCAGCTCGCCGCAGGGCCGCTTCGCCGAGGGTGCGGCCGAGATCGACGGCACGCGGATGCTCGAGGCCCGCGCCGTGGGAAAGCAGATGTTCCTGCGTTTCGAGGGTGACCGCTGGCTGCGCATCCACCTCGGCATCTACGGCGCCTGGGACTTCTTCGGAATCATCTCGCCCATCACCGACGAGTCGGAGGCGCTCGGCTCCATCGGCGCCCCACGGCTGCGCCGGGCGGTGCGCATGGCCGAGACCGAGCACACCCAGGACGTCGACCTCGAAACCTTTCCACCGGTGCCGGTCGGTGCCGTGCGGGTGCGGCTCGCAACCGACGAGAGCGTGGCCGACCTGCGAGGGCCGACGGCCTGCGAGGTGATCGACCCGGCCCAGCTCGCCGAGGTCATCGACCGGCTCGGGCCCGACCCCGCCACCGATGACAGCCCGGCCGCCGAAGACCGGTTCGTCGAGCGCCTGCGCAAGAAGCCGACGCCGGTGGGGCAGCTTCTCATGGACCAGTCGGTCGTCAGCGGAATCGGCAACGTGTACCGCGCCGAGATGCTGTTCCGGGCGCGGCTCAACCCGCACACGCCCGGCAAGAAGGTCACCGAAGAGCAGGCGAGGGGGCTGTGGCGCGACTGGGTCTACCTGCTCGACCTCGGCATCCGCACCGGCCAGATGCTCACGATGGACGGCCTCGACCCCGAGGCGCAGAAGCTCGCGCTCGCCAACCGCGAAGACCGGCACTGGGTGTACAAGCGGGAGGGGCTGCCGTGCAGGGTCTGCGGAACGCACATCGTCATGGAGATGATGGCAGCCCGCAAACTGTACTGGTGCCCGTTCGACCAGAAGTGAGAGCCCGATGAGAGACACCCCCAGCTTTCGGCTCGACGACGTCGACGAGATTCGCCGCCTGGTGGCAGAGACGGGCTTCGGCACCCTCGTGAGCAACACGTCGCGGGGGCTCGTCGCCTCGCACTACCCGATCGTGCTCGACCCGGCGGCCGGGGCCGGCGAGGTGAGCATCCTCACGCACGTTGGGCGACCGGATGAGCGGCTGCACGAACTCGGCCAGCACGAGGTGCTGCTCATCGTCATGGGTCCGCATGGCTACATCTCGCCCGGCTGGTACGACGCCGACCCCGCGGTGCCGACGTGGAACTTCGTGGTGGCGCACCTGCACGGCACCCCCGAGATCTTGTCAGACGCCGAGAACCTGCGTGTGCTCGGCGACCTCGTCGACCACTTCGAAGACCGCATGCCCGAGCCGCGCCGCATGAACGAGACGCTCGAGAACGCCGCATACGCCGCGCGCATCAGCTCGGGCACGGTGGGCTTCCGGCTCACGGCGACGCGCATCGAGGCGAAGTCGAAGCTCAGCCAGAACCGGCCGTCTGAGACGGTCGAGCGCATCATCCACGAGCTGGCCGACGGGTCGACGGCCTACCGCCAGCCGTCGCTCGCCGCCGAGATGCGGCGGGTGCACCCGGTCGCCGTAGACGACGCGGATGCCTGACGCCTTCCTTCGCCGCGGCCGCATTCCGGGCCGCGACGCAGAGTGCGACGTGCTGCTCGCCGACGGGCGCGTTCGGGCCATCGTGCCGACCGGAGTGGTCAGGCCGCCGCGCGCCGCAGAAGTGCTCGAGCTCGACGGCCGGTTCGTCATCCCCGGGCTGTGGGACAACCACGTGCACTTCACGCAGTGGGCCCTGGTCTCCAGCCGCCTCGATGTGAGCGCGGCTTCGTCTGCTGCCGAGGTCGTGGGGTTGCTGCTGGCGGGCGCGGCCCGCCCGGGCACGGCGCCGCTGATCGGGTTCGGGGTGCGCGACGGGCTGTGGCCTGACGCCAGCGCGCTCGACAGTGCGCTGCTCGACACGGTCAGCGCCACGCGCGCGATCGTGCTGATCAGCGCCGACCTGCACGGCTGCTGGCTCAACTCGGCGGCGCTGGCGCAGTACGGGCTGAGCGGGCATCCCACCGGCCACCTGCGCGAAGACGAGTGCTTCGCCGTGATGCGCCGGCTCGACGATGTCTCTGACGATGTGGGCGACGCTCTCGTCGAGACGGCGGCGGTCGCGGCCGCGCGGCTCGGAGTCGTCGGCATCGTCGACCTCGAGATGCGCGACAATCTCAGCGACTGGCGCCGGCGCATAGAACGCGGAACGCGATCGCTGCGTGTGTCGTTCGGCATCTACGGCGAGCACCTCGAGCAGAGCATCCGCGCCGGTCTGCGCACCGGTGACGTCATCGCGGGCACCGACGGGCTGCTCTCGGTCGGCCCGTTCAAGGTGATCACCGACGGGTCGCTCAACACCCGAACCGCCTACTGCTACGACGAATACGAGGGTCTCGAAGGGCACGAGCACTCGCGCGGAATGCTGACCGTGGCTCCGGATGCCCTGCTGGCCCTGCTCGAACGAGCGACCCGCGCCGGCCTCACTCCCGCCGTGCACGCCATCGGCGACCACGCGAACGCCCTCGCCCTCGACACCTTCGAGCGCCTGGCCGCCGATGCCGTGGCGACCGGAGCGCGCATCGAGCACGCCCAGCTCGTCGCGGCGGCAGACTTCGCGCGGTTCGCCGCCCTCGGCGTGATCGCCAGCGTGCAGCCCGAGCACGCCATGGACGACCGTGACGTCGCCGACCGCTACTGGGCGGGGCGCACCGACCGGGCTTTCGCGCTCGAGCGCCTGCGGGCATCCGGTGCCGACCTCGTGCTCGGCTCAGACGCGCCGGTGGCGCCGCTCGACCCCTGGCAGACGATGGCGGCGGCGGTCTCGCGCGCCCGCGGGGGCCGTGCCCCGTGGCATCCGGAGCAGCGCGTCACCGCGCAGTACGCCCTGACCGCCTCCACCTCTGGGCCGCAGCCGTTCGCCGCTTCTGCGTCGGCTGGAGGCCTCCCGTCGATCGGCGTCGGAATGCCGGCCGACATCGCCGTCATCGAGCGCGACCCCCTGCGCATCGCCCCCGACGACCTGCGCGGCATGCCCGTAGCCGCCACCTTCCTCGCCGGTCGCCCCACCCACCAGACCCTCTGACGATCGTCTCACCGGCGCCTCGAGGGTGTCACGGAGTCGGATGGCTGTGTCGAATCACCCCGTCGGCACCCGGCCCGAACAGAGGGCGAGTCCGAAGCTGCCGGTATCGGATTCGTGAGCAACGACGGTGCCGTCGACCGTGATCGTGCAGCTCACTGTCGCGTCGTCGGGCGCCTCGGAGGTGCTGGCGTTCAGGATGTAGAAGGTGCTCGACGTCGCATCGACGGTCAGCGTCTGAGTGAAGGGGAGTGCCTGTTCGGAGGTGGCGCTGCTCGATCCGGCCGGCACGGGTGAGGAGGAGATCGAGGCACGGGGCGCAGTGCCCGTGACCTCGAACACGACCGTCACCGGCGCGGCGCGTGGGGGAGCGGCCGCGTGCATTCCCCAGCTCGGCAGCCAGCTCGTACCGGTCTGCGCGGCCGGATAGATGAAGAAGTACAGCAACCCCACGACGGCGGCGAGGGCGACGAAACCCACGGCACCCCGCGCCAGCCCGGCTCCGGGAGAGCTGTTCGGAAAGAGGCGCAGCGCGAATGCCAGGCCCCCGAACACGACGATCACGCCGACCAGCCCGACGAGCCCGAGGTCGATTCCCGCGCCGAGGGCCACCGCGACGCCGACCCCAGCCGATGCCAGAACGAGCGTGCCGAGTACCACCGCCGCGATCGCGACCCCGCGCCTGCGCCGGCGCCGAGGCAGTGCATCCGTCGTCGAGGGTGGCTGGGGAATTGGGATAGACATTCTGAGATAATATCAGTTATCGCAGGATGCGAGCGGCGGGAACCTGGGCGCACGAAGAAGGAGACCCCCGCGGGAGTCTCCTTCTCGTCAGGCCGAATGGGCCCGGTCAGTGCGTCGGTGCGTCAGTGCGTCAGTGCGTCAGTGCGTCAGTGCGTCAGTGCGTCAGACGCTGGCGATGTGCGCGAACAGGAACCAGCGGTCTTTCTCGAGGCTGCGCGCGATCTGGATCGCGACGTCCTGGCTCGGCGCGTCGATCGCGCCCAGCTCGGTGATCGCCTTGTTGACGCTGACGAGCAGCGCGTCGATCGACGCGACGAGCGTGGCGATCATGACGTCGGCCGGCTGGAACCCGGCGGGCAGCTCGGGCAGCGTGGTCTTGGCTGCGACGGTGCCGATGCGGGCATCCAGCGGCAGGCCCAGGGCCACCACGCGCTCGGCCGCGTCGTCGGCGTAGCCTTCGGCGCGCTCGACGACCTCATCGAACAGCTCGTGCACGGCGATGAAGTTCGCGCCGCGAACGTGCCAGTGGGCCTGCTTGCCGTTGATGACCAGAGCCTGCGAGTCGATGACGACCTGGCTCAGAAACTGTGCTGCGGCCGCGGCCACATCGGGGTTGGAAGAACTCTTGATACTGGTGACAACGTCAGACATGACGTCTCCCTTCGTGTGTATTGGCTCCAACGCTACTCAGCCTGAAATCTTCCGCAAGCAAGCGAAGGCTGGGCTAACGAAGGTGAGCATTACCTCGCCTGGCCCGTGGCGACGCCGATCGGCGGGCCATACTGGGCTTTAGACAACGACGAGGAGGTCGGCTGTGAAGAACTGGCTGGGTGTGGTTTCGGCCACCCATGTGCAGCGGGGGGTGACCCTCGGCATCGCCCAGGTCAGCCACGGCAAACGGGGCCCGCTCGCCCGCATGAAGGCGGGGGATGCCCTCATCTACTATTCGCCCGTCGAACACCTGGGCGACACGACTCCGCTACGCCGGTTCACCGCCCTGGCGACCCTCCCCGACGACGAGATCTTCGAGGCCGACGAGGGCGGGTTCACCCCGTTCCGCCGCCGCGCCGACTACCACCCCGTGCATCCGGTCGCCCTCGACGACGTCAGGCAGCGCCTGCACCTCACCGCCTCGCCCAGCTGGGGCCGCCAGCTGCGCCTCGGTCTGCTGCCGCTCGACGACCACGACGCCGCCGTGCTGCGCGACGCCCTGCTCAGTGGAACTGGGGGATGATCAGGTAGAGGCTGTAGAGCACGGCGGCGATGCCGATCGCCAGGCAGAGGTAACCGCCTGCGGTGGCCACGAAGGGGCGGCGGCCGCGGTCGCCGCTGGTGAAGGTTCCATCGCTCTCGGTGTCGTCGGGCGACCCGACGGCGAGCAGCCGCAGGCCCAGGGCGTAGAACGCCACGATGACGACCGCCGCTGCGAATGAGACGAGAGCGACGGCCAGGAAGGCGCCCCAGTCGATGCCGAGGAACTCGCCCTGGCCGGCCGCCTGCATCACCGTCGTTACCATGGTCGTTGTCGTCATCGTGCGCCGCCCTTCGCGTTCGCTTCTTCGGTCTCGAGATCGGCCGAGCCGTCGGCCCCGTCAGCCCCGTCGGCCTCCCCGCCCGCGCCGTCGGCGCCGCTCTCGGCCGGCGACTCACCCGACTCGTTCACGTTGTGCTGGTTGACCGGCTTGCGCCTGGCCAGAAAGTAGAACAGCCCCGACGCCGCGAGCGCCAGCACCACGACGGCCACCAGCCCGATCTGGCTGCTGCTCGCCGCCCATGCCGCCAGCCCGCCGACGATGGCGGCGGCCGGCAGCGTGAACACCCAGCCCAGCGCGATCTTTCCCACCACGCCCCAGTGCACCCGGGCCAGCCGCTTGCCGAGCCCCGAACCGATGACCGCCCCCGACGTGACCTGCGTCGTCGACAGGGCGAAACCGAGCTTCGACGAGATCAGGATGGTCGCCGCCGAACTAGTCTCGGCAGCGAAGCCCTGTGCCGGGTGCACGTCGGTGATGCGCTTGCCCACTGTTCTCATGATGCGCCAGCCGCCGATGTACGTGCCGAGGCCGATCGCCAGCCCGCACGCCGCGATCACCCACACCTGCGGACCGGTGTTCGCCGACTGGTACCCCGCCGCGATCAGCGTCAGCGTGATGACGCCCATCGTCTTCTGCGCGTCGTTCGTTCCATGCGCCAGTGACACGAGCGAGGCCGACACCGTCTGCCCGTGCCGGAAGCCGCGGTCGGAGCCGCGCACGCGCGACTGCTTGGTGATCGTGTAGGCCGCGAACGTGGCCACCAGCGCCACACCGCCGGCGACGAGCGGGGAGAACAGAGCGGGCAGCACCACCTTCGACAGCACCACGCCGAAGTCGACCGAGCCGAACCCGGCGCCGATGATCGCGGCCCCGATGAGGCCGCCGAACAGGGCGTGGGTCGAGCTCGACGGCAGTCCGAGGTACCAGGTGCCGAGGTTCCAGATGACGGCGCCCACCAGCCCGGCGAAGATCATCGTGGGGGTGATCTCGATTCCCCCCGGACCCTCTTTGATGATGCCCTGCGAGATGGTCTGCGCCACCTCGGTCGAGATGAAGGCGCCCGCCAGGTTGAGCACGGCCGAGATGAGCACGGCAACCCGCGGCTTCAGGGCGCCCGTGGCGACCGACGTGGCCATCGCATTGGCCGTGTCGTGAAACCCGTTCGTGAAGTCGAAGAAGAGGGCGATGACGATGACGAGAAGTACGGTGACGAGAACGTCCATGGAGGTTCGGCTCCTTGCGTCTGCGCGGCGGCGGCTGCCTCATTCGGCATCCGCCCTGGCCTGTTCGGCCGCAACGTTAAGAGCGCAAGGTGAACACAGCGTTAACCGCTCGACCCACTTGACAGAGCATCCGGTCGGTTTGCAGTACACGGCCCCGGATGCCCGGCGCAACTTCATCGCAGCCTTCCGCCGCACTCGCCGACCGGCGGGGACGGGGGAAGCAACGAACCCGCTTTGCCCGGCAGCCCCGCCACCAACAGATCCCCGAGCAACTGACACCGTTTTGCCCGGCAGGGACGGGCAAAACAAAAACAAGCTGAGAGGGGATGACGAGAATCGAACTCGCGTGATCAGTTTGGAAGACTGAGGCTCTACCATTGAGCTACATCCCCGCGCGCACCGAAGTGGCACCCGAACATCGTAGTACAGGTTCGCTCCAGTGCTTGTGCGCTAGGCTTGCCGAGGTTTATTTCCCGGGGCGTAGCTCAGCTTGGTAGAGCGCTCGGTTTGGGACCGAGAGGTCGCAGGTTCGAATCCTGTCGCCCCGACACGCAGACCAGGCACAAGACCAGCGCAGCTGAGCGGTTGCCCGGCCTGCTGCGCACGACTTTCACATCGGTAACGTATCTCAGGAGATTGTTTTGAAGACCACGGTCGAAAAGCTCAGCCCCACGCGAGTGAAGCTCGCCATCTCGGTCACCCCCGAAGAGCTGAAGCCCAGCATTGATCACGCCTACACCCACATCGCCGACCAGGTGAACATTCCCGGTTTTCGTAAGGGCAAGGTGCCGCCGCCCCTGATCGACCAGCGTGTCGGCAAGGCCGCCGTGCTCGAACACGCCGTGAACGACGGCCTCGACACCTTCTACCGCACCGCGATCGCCGAGCAGGAGCTGCGCCCGCTGGGCCGCCCCGAGGCCGACATCGTCGAGTGGCCGAGCAACAAAGACTTCTCGGGTGACCTCGAGCTCGCCATCGAGGTGGATGTTCGTCCCGACCTCGAGCTGCCCGACTACGTCGGCCTGCCCGTCACCGTCGAGCCCCTCGACGTGACCGACGAAGAGGTCGACGCCGAGCTCGAGCGCCTGCGCACCCGCTTCGGAACCCTCGTCACGGTCGACCGCCCCATCAAGACGGGCGACTTCGCCCAGCTCGACCTGGTCGCGACCATCGACGACAATGAGGTCGACAACGCCACCGGCATCTCGTACGAGGTCGGCTCGGGCGAGCTGCTCGAGGGCCTCGACGGCGTCATCGATTCGCTGACCGCGGGCGAGACCACCACGTTCGAGGCGCCCCTGCTCGGCGGCGACTTCGCCGGCAAAGACGCGCTCATCACGGTGACCGTCAACTCGGTGAAGGAGCGCGAGCTGCCAGAGGCCGACGACGACTTCGCCCAGATCTCGAGCGAGTTCGACACCATCGACGAGCTGAAGGCCGACCTGAAGACCCAGGTCGAGCGCCAGAAGGAGTTCGGCCAGGTCTCTGAGGCCCGCACCAAGACGCTCGACGCCCTGCTGGCCCTGGTCGACGTTCCTGTGCCGCCGAAGCTGATCGAAGACGAGGTGCACCGCCACCTCGAGAACGAGAACCGCCTCGAAGACGAGGTGCACCGCGCCGAGGTCACCGAGTCGAGCACCAACACCTTCAAGACCCAGATCCTCCTCGACATCGTCGCCGAGAAGGAGGGCGTGAAGGTCAGCCAGGACGAACTGAGCCAGTACCTCATCCAGAGCGCCTCGCAGTACGGCATGGAGCCGCAGGAGTTCGTTCAGGTTCTCGACCAGAACGGCCAGATTCCCGCGATGGTCGGCGAGGTCGCCCGCAATAAGGCACTCGCCATCGTTCTCGACAAGGCCGTCGTCACCGACACCAACGGCAAGGCGATCGACGTCTCCGAGTTCACCACGGTGACCCGCGACGCCGACGCCCCCTTCGTCGACGTCACCGGCACCGACGACGAGCACGAGGGCCACGACCACGACGGCCACTCGCACTAGTCGAACCAGATCCACCGAGAAGGGCCCTGCGGATGACCGTGGGGCCCTTCTTCGTACGGTGGTCTCGATACGCGGCTGCGCCGCTACTCGACCGGCGCGCCCGCTGGTTGAGTAGGCCGAAGGCCGTATCGAAACCCCGGCGCGCCCGCTGGTTGAGTAGGCCGCAGGCCTTATCGAAACCCCGGCGCGCCCGCTGGTTGAGTAGGCCGCAGGCCGTATCGAAACCCCGGCGCGCCCGCTGGTTGAGTAGGCCGAAGGCCGTATCGAAACCGCCCGCGCTCTGCCCCCAGCGAACAGGGCCTTAAGGGCAACCGCGCTCCACTACATTCGAATTACCGCAAGTGAATTGGAGCGACACACATGGCCGATATGGCGATGCCGAACAGCGTTTTCGAACGTCTTCTGAAAGACCGGATCATCTGGCTCGGTTCAGAGGTTCGTGACGACATGGCGAACGAAATCTGCGCCAAGATTCTGCTTCTTGCAGCAGAAGACCCGAAGCGCGACATCTACCTCTACATCAACTCACCCGGCGGATCGATCACGGCCGGCATGGCGATTTACGACACCATGAAGTTCGTCTCGAACGACATCGTCACCGTCGGCATCGGCATGGCCGCCTCGATGGGCCAGTTCCTGCTCTCCTCCGGCACCAAGGGCAAGCGCTACATCACGCCGAACGCCCGCGTGCTGCTGCACCAGCCGTCGGGTGGCTTCGGCGGTACCTCCGCCGACATCCAGACCCAGGCGAACCTCATTCTCGACATGAAGAAGCGCATGGCAGAGCTCACGGCCGAGCAGACCGGCAAGACTCCCGAGCAGATCATGATCGACGGTGACCGCGACAACTGGTTCACCGCCCAGCAGGCGCTCGAGTACGGCTTCGTCGACTACGTGCGCGAGTTCTCCTCCGACGTCGCCGGCGGCGGCGGCACCGAGGTCGAAGACACCGTTCCCTCGGAATCCAACTAGCCGGCCCGGCCGGCCACCGCACCCGCGACGACAGACACGAACAGAGAAGACTCAACGATGGAAACCCCCACTTTCGGCGGAATGCCGATCGCCTCGCCTTACGGCAACGGCACCACACCCTCCAACCGCTACATCCTGCCGACGTTCGAAGAGCGCACGGCCTACGGCTACAAGCGCCAAGACCCCTACGCGAAGCTGTTCGAAGACCGCATCATCTTTCTCGGTGTGCAGATCGACGACGCGTCGGCCGATGACGTGATGGCCCAGCTGCTGGTTCTCGAAAGTCAGGATCCCGACCGCGACATCGAGATGTACATCAACTCACCCGGTGGCTCGTTCACCGCGATGACGGCGATCTACGACACGATGCAGTACGTCAAGCCGAACATCCAGACCGTGTGCCTCGGCCAGGCTGCCTCGGCCGCCGCCGTGATTCTCGCGGCCGGAACGCCGGGCAAGCGCCTCGCGCTGCCGAACGCGCGCATCCTCATCCACCAGCCCTCGACCGGTGGCCAGGGTGGCGGCCAGGCGTCAGACATCGAGATCCAGGCGCGCGAGATCCTCCGCATGCGCACCTGGCTCGAAGAGACGCTGTCGGCTCACTCGAACCGCACGCCCGAGCAGGTCAACAAAGACATCGACCGCGACAACATCCTCAGTGCCGCCGACGCCGTCGAGTACGGCATCATCGACCAGGTGCTGACGTCGCGCAAGAACCTGCCGGCGCTGGTCAAGTAAGACGTTGGGGTTTCGATACGCGCTGCGCGCTACTCAACCAGCGGCGGTGCGCGCCGGTTGAGTAGCGATGCAGTCGCGTATCGAAACCGAGACATTCGCGCAACGAGACACACAAGTGGATGCCCGTTCCGACGGGCATCCACGTCGTTGTTTAACGCGAACGACTTCGCCTTCGGTGAACAGCTGGTTTCGAACATGACGAAGCCTTGCTCAATGGAGCGCAGCGTCGGCACCACGGGTTAGGCTGACTCCACAGGTTTTTACGAGGAGGATGAACATGGCACGCATCGGGGAGAGCGCTGACCTGCTCAAGTGTTCGTTCTGCGGTAAGAGCCAGAAGCAGGTTCAGCAGTTGATCGCCGGCCCCGGCGTGTACATCTGCGACGAGTGCGTCGAGCTGTGCAACGAGATCATCGAAGAGCGCCTGTCTGAATCGGGCGAAGAGGCGGCGAGCGAGTTCGAGCTGCCGAAGCCCAAGGAGATCTTCGCCTTCCTCGAGGAGTACGTCATCGGCCAGGAGCAGGCGAAGCGCTCGCTCTCTGTCGCCGTCTACAACCACTACAAGCGTGTTCGCGCAAAGAACACGCTCACCTCGGCCGACGCCGTCGCCAACGAGGTCGAGATCGCGAAGAGCAACATCCTGCTGATCGGCCCGACGGGCTGCGGCAAGACCTACCTCGCGCAGACGCTCGCGAAGCAGCTCAACGTTCCGTTCGCCGTCGCCGACGCGACCGCGCTCACCGAGGCGGGCTACGTCGGCGAAGACGTCGAGAACATTCTGCTGAAGCTGCTGCAGGCCGCCGACTTCGACGTGAAGAAGGCCGAGACCGGCATCATCTACATCGACGAGATCGACAAGATCGCCCGCAAGGCCGAGAACCCGTCGATCACTCGCGACGTCTCGGGAGAGGGTGTGCAGCAGGCGCTGCTGAAGATCCTCGAGGGCACGGTCGCCTCGGTTCCGCCGCAGGGCGGTCGCAAGCATCCGCACCAGGAGTTCATCCAGATCGACACGACGAACGTGCTGTTCATCGTGGCGGGCGCTTTCGCCGGTCTCGAAGAGATCGTGGCCGAGCGCAGCGGCAAGCGCGGCATCGGGTTCAACGCGCCGCTGCACTCCAAGCGCGACGACATCAACCTCTTCAGCGAGGTGCTGCCCGAAGACCTGCACAAGTTCGGGCTCATCCCCGAGTTCATCGGCCGCCTCCCGGTGGTCACCACGGTGACGCCGCTCGACCAGGTCGCCCTCATGCAGATCCTCACCGTGCCGCGCAACGCACTCGTTCGCCAGTACCAGCGCATGTTCGAACTCGACGGTGTCGAACTCGACTTCGACAAAGAGGCTCTCGAAGCCATCGCCGATCTCGCCGTACTGCGCAAGACGGGTGCCCGGGGCCTGCGCGCCATCATGGAAGAGGTGCTCGGCCCGGTCATGTTCGAAGTTCCGTCGACCGACGAAGTGGCGAAGGTCATCATCACGCGCGAGGCCGTGGTGAGCAACGCCGCGCCCACCATCGTTCCGCGCGAGTCGATCACCCGCCGCGTCGAGAAGTCGGCGTAACGATCCGGTCGCACTCCGTGCAGGCACTTTCTGCTGAAAAAGCGCGATCAAGCAGCAGAGAGTGACTGCGACCGATGATCCGCCCGTGACAGGGGCGTCGAGGGGTTCGCTCGCCCAGCCGATCTCGGCCGGCATCGTTGCGGGCATCACCGGGTTCGCGAGCTCGTTCGCCCTCGTCATCGCCGGGCTGCACGCCGTGGGGGCTTCGGATGCCCAGGCCTCGTCGGGCCTGCTGACCCTGTGTTTCGCGGTCGCGATCCTCTGCATCGTGCTGGCCCGCGTCTACCGCATGCCCATCTCGTTCGCGTGGTCGACGCCCGGGGCCGCGCTGCTGATCGCCGCCTCGGCGACCACGAACGACTTCTCGGCCGCCGTCGGTGCGTTCGTGGTGTGCGGGCTGCTGATCGTGCTGTGCGGGCTCTGGCCGGCACTGGGGCGAGCAATCACCCGCATACCCCGATCGATAGCCAGTGCGATGCTGGCGGGCATCCTGTTTCCGATCTGCCTTGCGCCCGTGCTGGCGGTCGTGCAGATCCCCGCGCTGGCGATTCCCGTCGTTGTGGTGTGGCTGGTGCTGTTCCGGCTGGCGCCGCGCTGGGCGGTGCCGGCGGCCATGCTGGTCGCGGCGGTCGGCATCGGGGTGTCGGCCGGGTCGGGCTGGCTGACGGCCGCGTCGACCTCGCTGGTTCCCGAGCTGACGTTCGTGCTGCCCGCCTTCGACCCGCTCGTGATCGTGAGCCTCGGGCTGCCGCTGTTCATCGTGACGATGGCCGGTCAGAACGTGCCCGGCTTCGTGGTGATGTCGACGTTCGGCTACGAGGTGCCGCCCCGGCCGGTGCTGGTCGCCTCGGGTGCTGCGACAGCCGTCGGCGCGCTGTTCGGCGCCCACGCGCTGAATCTGGCCGCCATCACCGCCGCGATCATGGCGGGGCCCGACTCGCACCCCGACAAGGCGAAGCGCTGGGTCGCCACATTCACCTCGGGCTTCGTGTACATCGTGTTCGGGCTCGGAGCGGGCTTCGCGGTGGCCCTCATCTCGGCGTCGCCGCCCATCCTGATCACCGCCGTCGCGGGCCTGGCGCTGCTGGGAGCGCTGGTCGGTGCGCTCTCGAACGCCATCGAGGAGGTTTCGCAGCGCATCCCGGCGGCTGCCACGTTTCTCGTCACCGCCTCGGGCATCGCGATCGTCGGCATCGGCAGCGCCTTCTGGGGCCTGCTCGTCGGCGGCCTGATCATGCTCTGGTCGGCGTCGCCCTGGCCCCGTCGTTCGGCTTGACCTCGTGCGTAGCACGGCCGCCGCTGCACGGCCGCATCTCGGCGGCGGTCAGGCCCGACGAGCCCGGAAGGCGCGGGCCAGCCACCACCACACGGCGGCGCCGATCGCGGCGCTGAGCGCGACGTCGACCACCAGCAGAACGACGAAGAGCGACGGCGGGATGCTGTCGCCCGCCTCTGTCGGCTGCATCGAGCTCGACGTGACGCTGGCCACGACATATGCGATGACGGCCACCATCAGCCCTGGCACCACCGAGATGCCGACCGCCGCCCAGGTGAACGAGAGCGGTCGTGCGACTTCGTGTCGGGCCAGCATCACCCAGCTCGTCGCGAACCCGGCGAGAACGAGCAGACACCCGGTCGCAATGAACACCCATGTCGGCACACCCCACAGGCCACCCGAACCGAGCTGCGAGAGGGTCGACCAGTCGCTCCACCGGCCGGCGTCGAGGCTGCCGAAGACCACGAGCAGGCCGAAGTAGAACGCCACCTGCACCACGACGATGCCGATGAGGTCGACACCCGCCGCGATCAGCGCCAGCGAGACGGCGCCCGCGACCGCAGCCCGTCGCTGCTGTGACGGCGACAGCCGGGGGTGGCCGGCCACGGCCGGATGAGTCAGCACCATGGCCTCATCATGCGCGAATGGCGAGCAATAGTCAAAGACTAGGCGTCGTCGAAGTCGGTGTACTCGTCTGACTGCGAGACGGTTGCCTCATCGGTGTCGGGGTCGTAGTCGATGCGGGTGCCGTCGTCGAACTCGACCACGGGGCGGCCTTCGAGCCACGTCAGAGTCCAGTACCACATCGACGTGTCGACGTTCTGCTCGGCGAGTTCGCCCTCGACGTCGAGCACGGCGTCGATCACCGGCTGGGGCAGGCGGGTCGGGGGCTCGTCGCCGCTCGACCAGCGGGTTCCGACCGAGATCATCTGTTCACTCCAAAAACGCTTGTTGCGTGCACCGTCAGCAGAGCACGAAGCCTATACGACCAGGTCGTACGTGACCCACGACGTGCGGCTCGCAACCTTGTCGTAGAGGCGCTGGGCGGTCTCGTTGTCTTCGGCCGTGATCCAGCGCACGATGCCGAGGTGGCGTTCGGCCGCGAGGTTCTTCACCGCGGTGATCAGGGCCTCGCCCACACCGGCGTTACGGGCATCCGGATCGACGAAGAGGTCGTCGATGTAGAGCCCGCGCTCGCCGGCGAGCGGACGGGCGAACTCGCGGATGTGCGCGACGCCGACGAGCGTGCCGTCGTCTTCGGCGACGAGCGCCTCGGTCTCGTGCGCGGGGTCGACCAGCCAGCTCCACACCAGCACGGCACGGTCGCCCTCGACCTCGGTCTCGTAGAACTTTCCGTACGCCACATAGAGGTCGTACCAGGGAAAGAAATCATGGTCGGTGATCGGTCTGATCTTCAACGCCATCGTTGTTCGCCTTCCGTCTGCGCCGGGGTCGTGGTCGCGTTCCATTGTTCTGTCTTCAGGCCCCGGGGGCCAGAGCTCTACTCGACACTATCGGTTTCGAGAACGATTTCACGCACGGCGAGTTCGTCGCCCGGCACGAAGTACAATTGCGCGATCCGCCCCACCTCACGCAGGTCAGCGGCCGCCAGCTCGAGCTCGGCGAGGGCCTCGGCGGGCCCGGCAATGGTCGCCGAGGCGACCGGCGCCTTCTGCGACACCTTGGCGTCGGTCTTCGCCCGGCGGATACCCACCAGAGCCTGCCCCGCCAGCCCGAGCAGCCCGGGGTGGGCGGGCAGGGCCGGTGCGGCATCCGGAGCAAAGGCTGCACCGTGACCCGTGCCGACACCGGTCGGCCAGGTCGCGGTGTGGATCGACTCGCCGCCATGCGTCCACGACCACACCTCTTCGGTGGCGAACGGGATGAACGGTGCGAGCAGGCGCAGCACCACGTCGACGGCGGCCTGCAACGCGAGCACGGCCGAGGCCTTGGCGGCGGCATCCGACGAGGCGCTGTAGGCGCGCTCCTTGACGAGCTCGAGGTAGTCGTCGCAGAACGTCCAGAAGAAACTCTCGGTGGTCTCGAGCGCCCGAGCGTGGTCGTACGCCTCGAAAGCGGTGGTCGTCGTCACGATCACCTCGTCGAGCGCGGTGAGCATGCTGAGGTCGAGGGGGTGCGTCACAGCGAACGCTCGGCCGTCTGGGGCGGCGGGTAGCTCGAACGAGTACACGAACTTCGCCGCGTTCAGCACCTTGATGGCCAGCCGCCGGCCGATCTTGATCTGCGTGGGGTTCTGCGGGTCGAAGGCCGCGTCGGTGCCGAGCCGGCTGGAGGCAGCCCAGTACCGCACAGCGTCGGAGCCGTGCGATTCGAGCACGTCAGAGGGCGTGACCACGTTGCCCTTCGACTTCGACATCTTCTTACGGTCGGGGTCGACGATGAAGCCCGAGAGGGTGGTGTGCCGCCAGGGCGTGCGGTGGTCTTCGAGCGCCGAGCGCAGCATGGTCGAGAACAGCCAGGTGCGGATGATGTCTTGCCCTTGGGGCCGCAGGTCGTACGGCGCGACCATGTTCCACAGTTCGGGGTCGCGCTCCCAGCCGCCCGCGAGCTGCGGGGTCAGCGACGAGGTCGCCCAGGTGTCCATCACGTCGAGCTCGCCGACGAAACCGCCGGGGGTGTTGCGCTGGTCTTCGCTGTAGCCGGGTGCGGCATCCGTCGACGGGTCGACCGGCAGCGACTGCTCTGAGGCGACGATCGGCTGGTCGAACACGGGGTTGCCGTCGCCATCGAGCGGGTACCAGACCGGAATCGGCACGCCGAAGAACCGCTGGCGCGAGATGAGCCAGTCACCGGTGAGGCCGTTCACCCAGTTCTCGTAGCGAACCTGCATGAAGGCGGGGTGCCAGTCGAGTTCGCGGCCCATCTCGAGCAGCTTCGCGCGCAGCACTTCGTCGCGGGCGCCGTTCCTGATGTACCACTGCCGGGTCGACACGATCTCGAGCGGACGGTCGCCCTTCTCGAAGAATTTCACCGGGTGGATGATCGGCTTTGGTTCGCCGATGAGCTCACCCGAGTCGCGCAGCAGCTCGACGATGGCCTGCTTGGCACTGAACACCGTCTTGCCGGCGATCGCCGAGTAGGCGTTGATGCCGGTCTCGGAGGTGATGACGTCGGGCGCCTCGCTGATAATGCGGCCGTCGAAGCCGATGATGGCGCGGTTCGGCAGGTCGAGGTCGCGCCACCAGATCACGTCGGTCAGGTCGCCGAACGTGCAGATCATGGCGATGCCCGAGCCCTTGTCGGCCTGCGCGAGGTGGTGCGCCACGACCGGCACCTCGACACCGAACAGCGGCGTCGTGACGGTGGTGCCGAACAGCGGCTGGTAGCGCTCGTCGTCGGGATGCGCGACCAGCGCCACGCACGCCGCGAGCAGTTCGGGGCGGGTGGTCTCGATGAAGACGTCGGCGTTGGCGGCCGGGTCGTCGCTCTCGCCGAAGCCGTGGCGGTGGAAGGCGAGGCGGTGGTACGCGCCCGGCTGGTCTTTGTCTTCGAGCTCGGCCTGCGCCACGGCGGTGCGGAACGTGACATCCCACAGCGTCGGCGCCTGCGCCTGGTAGGCCTCGCCGCGGGCCACGTTGCGCACGAACGCGAGCTGGCTGGCCCGCATCGACGAGTCGGCGATGGTGCGGTACGTCTGGCCCCAGTCGACGCTCAGCCCCAGGGTGTGAAACAGCGACTCGAACTGCTTCTCGTCTTCGACGGTCAGGCGCTCGCAGAGCTCGATGAAGTTGCGCCGGCTGATCGGCCTCTGGTCGGCCGCCTTGGTGCTCTTGTTGTCGCCGCCCTCGAACGGCGGCTCGAAGCCCTCGTCGTAGGGCAGCGTCGGGTCGCAGCGCACGCCGTAGTAGTTCTGCACGCGGCGCTCGGTGGGCAGGCCGTTGTCATCCCAGCCCATCGGGTAGAAGACGCTCTTGCCGCGCATGCGCTGAAACCGCGCGATGAGGTCGGTGTGCGTGAACGAGAACACGTGCCCGATGTGCAGAGACCCGGATGCCGTGGGCGGAGGTGTGTCGATCGAGTACACGTCGGCGCGGGTCGCCAGCTCGCCGTTCGCGAGGGCGCGGTCGAAGCGGTAGGTTCCGCGTTCGCTCCACAGAGCATCCCACTTGCCTTCGAGGCCCTCGAGCGCTGGTTTGTCGGGAACGATAGCGGTCATGGTGGAGCCTCCAGGCATATAGGCGGCACCGAGTCGAAGGTGCCTGATTGTGTAGGGCACCCATACTACCCGAGACCCCGACCGCTGGTTGAGTAGGCCCGCAGGGCCGTATCGAAAC
>NZ_JAZHPE010000018.1:0-2327 GCF_036553535.1 Subtercola sp. YIM 133946 | reverse complement strand
CGATGGCGTGGGGGTTTCGATACGGCGCTGCGCGCCTACTCAACCTGCGCGCTACGAGACCGGGGTCGCGCGGCGCAGAACGAAGAACCCGAACAGGGCCGCGACCGCCGTCACCGGCAGGGTCCACAGCACCACGCCGTAGGGGCCCGCGTCGACGAACCACTGGCCGACGGATGCCCAGCCGTTGGTGAGCGTGATCAGTGCCACCACTCCCAGCCCCACCAGCACGAGCCCGGCCCAGAGCACCGTCTGCCCGATGGCGCGCCAGCGCAGGTACACCACCGCGACGGCGGCCCCGACGAAGAAGAAGAACAGCAGGCCGAAGAACTCCTGCGAGAACCGCTCGGCCACGGTGCCGGTGCCGTACCAGACGGTCGAGAACATGTGCCCGCCGACGCCCCATCCGTCTGTCGCGTCTTCGAGGTAGCTCATGACGGTGAGGATGGCCGCGTAGATGACCGACAGCGAGCCGAACAGCAGCGCCGAACCGAGGGCGAACTCACGCCGGGTGATGCTGAAACCGAGCGCGAACGGGAAGGTGCGCAGCACCACCTGCACCGCGATGATCGCCATGTAGATGAACACGTAGGCGATCGAGCCGCTGTACTGCGTGCCCGCCGTCGCCTCGCGGTTGCCCTCGGGCGTCGAGGTGTAGATGAGCAGCCAGATGACGTAGTTCACCAAAAAGATGAAACCCAGGATCAGCAGCGGCAGCCCGAGCGTCGTGAACTTGTTGGTGAGGTGCAGGCGCAGCACGTTCACCACGCGGGGTGCGGCGGCGGCCGAGCGGGCCGCCGGGGCGGCGGGCGGGTTCGCGGCGAGAGTGGTCATCGTTCAAGTCCTTCCTGCGGGGCGAGTTCTGCGGCGCCGCTCAGCGACACCACGAGCTGCTGCAGCGAGACGGGGGTGATGTCGAGGCCGGCCGCCGCTGCTGCGGCCCTGTCGTCGTCGCTCAGACGGGTGACCGTGGCCTGGGCGAGCGACCCGAGCCCCTGCCGGTTGAGTACCGTGCGGCCCGCGGTGAACGCGTCGACCGCACGAGCCGTGCCCGCCACGGTGGTCGCCGACCCGCGCAGCTCGTCGGCATCCGAATCGACCAGAATGCGACCCTGGTCGATGACGATCACGTGCTCGAGCAGGTTCTGCACCTCGTCGATGAGATGCGTCGACAGAATGACCGTGCGTGGATGCTCGGCGAAGTCTTCGAGCAACCGGTCGTAGAACAGCTGCCGTGCCACTGCGTCGAGGCCGAGGTACGGCTCGTCGAAGAACGTCAGCGGGGCACGCGAGGCCAACCCGACGATGACGCCCAGCGACGACAGCTGGCCGCGCGAGAGCTTCTTGATGCGTCGCCCGAGCGGCAGCCGGAAGTCGGCGATGAGCCGGTCGGCGAACGCCTGGTCCCAGTTCTCGAAGAACAGCGGCGCGTTGCGGAAGACGTGCTTCACCCGAAAGTCTTCGGGGTACTTCTGGCTCTCTTTGATGAAACAGACCTGCTGCAGCACTCTGGAGTTCTCGACCGGGGCAGCACCGAACACGCTGATCGCGCCCGAGGTGGCGAAATCCTGCCCGGTGAGCAGTTGCATCAGCGTGGTCTTGCCCGCGCCGTTGCGGCCGAGCAGGCCGTGGATCACGTTCGGTTCGAGCGACAGCGACACGTCGTCGACGGCGAGCACCGATCCGTACCGCTTCGTGAGATTGGTGATTTCGACAACACTCATGATCAGACCTCCGACTTCTTCAACAGGTCGCCCAGTTGCTCGCGAGTGATGCCGAGCTTTGCGGCCTCGACGATGAGGGGCCGGATGTACTGCTTCTCGAACTCGTCGCGCCGGGCGGCGAGCAGGCGCTCTCTGGCGCCGGATGACACGAACATGCCGATGCCCCTCTTCTTGTAGAGAGTGCCGTTCTCGACGAGCACGTTCACGCCCTTGCCCGCGGTCGCGGGGTTGATGCGGTGAAACGCGGCGAACTCGTTCGTCGACGGAACCTGGCCCTCTTCGGGCAGGGTGCCGTCGATGATCTCGTTCTCGATCTGCTCAGCGATCTGAACGAAGATCGGCCGACCGTCTTCGATCACCGGTACTCACTCTCGGTTGCTTTGTTAGTTACTACAGTAGTTAACCAACCACGCCAGGGAGCTGTTGTCAAGGAGCGTGGGGTTTCGATACGCGGCTGCGCCGCTACTCAACCAGCGGGGGCGGGGGGGGCGGGCGGCGCCGGTGGGTTTCGATACGCGGCTGCGCCGCTACTCAACCAGCGGGGGGCGCACGGCGCCGGTAGGGTTTCGATACGCGGCTGCGCCGCTACTCAACCAGCGGGGGCGG
>NZ_JAZHPE010000017.1:0-79966 GCF_036553535.1 Subtercola sp. YIM 133946 | reverse complement strand
CTCAACCTGCGCCGGTTGAGTAGGCCGCAGGCCGTATCGAAACCTACCGCCACTCAACCTGCGCCGGTTGAGTAGGCCGCAGGCCGTATCGAAACCTGCAGCCACTCAACCTGCGCTGGTTGAGTAGGCCGCAGGCCGTATCGAAACCTACCGCCGGTAGTTGGGCGCCTCGACGACCATCTGGATGTCGTGCGGGTGCGACTCCTTGAGGCCCGCGGCGGTGATGCGCACGAACTTACCGCGCGCCTTCAGCTCGTCGATCGACCGGGCGCCCACGTAGAACATCGACTGGCGCAACCCGCCGAGCAGCTGGTACGCCACGTTCGACAGCGCACCGCGGTAGGGCACCTGGCCCTCGATGCCCTCGGGGATGAGCTTGTCGTCGCTCGGCACGTCGGCCTGGAAGTAGCGGTCTTTCGAGTACGACGTCTTCTCGCCACGGGTCTGCAACGCACCGAGCGACCCCATGCCGCGGTAGCTCTTGAACTGCTTGCCATTGACGAACACGAGGTCGCCCGGGCTCTCATCGCAGCCGGCCAGCAGCGAACCGAGCATCACCGTGTCGGCGCCGGCGACCAGCGCCTTCGCGATGTCGCCGGAGTACTGCAGGCCGCCGTCGGCGATGACCGGCGTGCCGGTCTCGCGCGCAGCGAGCGACGCCTCGTACACGGCAGTCACCTGCGGCACGCCCACGCCCGCGACGACGCGGGTGGTACAGATCGAGCCGGGGCCCACACCCACCTTGATGGCGTCGACACCGGCGTCGATGAGCGCCTGGGCGCCCGACCGGGTGGCGACGTTGCCGCCGATGATCTCCACCCCGGCGGCTGCCGGGTCTGACTTCAGACGACGCACGATGTCGAGCACACCGGCGCTGTCGCCGTTGGCGGTGTCGACCACGAGCACATCGACGCCGGCATCCACCAGCGTCATCGCGCGCTCCCATGCGTCGCCGAAGAAGCCGATGGCCGCGCCGACTCGCAGGCGGCCCTCCTCGTCTTTCGTAGCGTTCGGGTACTTCTCACTCTTGTCGAAGTCTTTGACGGTGATCAGTCCGCGCAGCCGGCCCTCGCCGTCGACGAGCGGCAGCTTCTCGATCTTGTACTGGGCGAAGATCGCGATGGCGCCGTCGGGGTCGATGCCCACGGGAGCGGTGATGAGGGGGGCCTTCGTCATGACGTCGCGCACCAGGGTGGTGCTCTTCTCCCAGGCCGAGACGAAGCGCATGTCGCGGTTGGTGATGATGCCCACGAGGATGCCCGACTCGTCGACCACGGGCAGCCCCGACACACGGAACTGGCCGCACAGGGCGTCGGCGTCGGCGACGGTCGCGTCGGCGCGGGTCGTCACGGGGTTCGTGATCATGCCCGACTCGCTGCGCTTCACCTTGTCGACGTTCGCGGCCTGGTCGTCGATCGAGAGGTTGCGGTGGATGACGCCGAACCCGCCCTGGCGTGCCATGGCGATGGCCATGCGCGACTCGGTCACCGTGTCCATCGCCGACGAGAGCAGCGGCGCCTGCAGGCTGATCTTCTTGGTCAGACGCGACGTCGTGTCGGCCTCACTCGGGATCACGTCGGTGTGGCCGGGCAGCAGCATCACATCGTCGTAGGTGAGCCCGATGAATCCGAACGGGTCGTTCTGTTCCATGTGATTTCTTCTCTCGTTTGCCGGCGCGAGCGACATCTTAACTACCGTGCCAATTCTAACGGCGTGATGTGGGCTCATATTCCGTAGCCGCTCGAAACACGACCGACACAAACGCCTTATAACGTAAGCTCACTTGCAACTCGAAGAGCCCAAAGACGTGCGCTCGTTCCCGGAGGTTAAAACTTGACGACACTCGTAGTGCCGCGAAGGCCCGACGGCCGCGCCAGACTGTGGCGCCTCGCTGCCACGCTCATGCTGGCGATCGTGGCGATCATCACAATGGTGAGCCTCAGCGCATCGCCGGCCGAAGCGGCCACCGCAGCCCCGACGGCCGCCTGCGCGACCGACCCGGCCACGGGCTGCCTCCAGGGCACCATCAAGCTGCCGAACGGCGATCCCGCCGTCGGCATCAAGCTGGAGGTCAAGGGCGGCGATCTCGACACGACGATCACGACCGGCGACGACGGCAAGTGGAGCCAGGCGATCACGGTCGCCGGGCCCTACACGATCACGCTCGACACCACCTCGATTCCCGACGGCGCCGTGCTCGACTCGGCCGCCAAGAATCCTGCGACGGTCACCGGTGCGCTGAACAAGAACGTCGGGTTCGTCTTCAAGATCGTCGGTGGCACCACCGCGGCCGACGGCACAACCACGCAGACGCCGACCACCGACAGCGGCACCGGCATCTCGTTCGACCGCTTCGCCCAGCAGTTCGTCTCGGGCATCCGGCTCGGCCTGCTGCTGGCGCTGGCCGCGGTCGGCCTGTCGCTCATCTTCGGCACGACGGGCCTGTCGAACTTCGCGCACGGCGAGCAGGTGACCCTCGGCGGGTTGCTCGCCTACCTGTTCGCGAACGTGCTCGGCCTGAACCTGATTCTGGCGGCGATCATCTCGGTGGTCATCTGTGCTGCAACGGGCTACTTCCAAGACGCGTGGATCTGGAAACCGCTGCGCAAGCGGGGCCTCGGCACGACACAGCTGATGATCGTGACGATCGGGCTCTCGATCGCGCTGCAGTACACGTTCCAGTACTTCCTCGGGGCGTCGACCGTTCGCATCGACCAGGCCAACCCGGTGGTCATCGACCTCGGCCCGGTCACGCTCTCGTCTCAGTCGCTCATCTCGATGGGCATCGCGGTGGTCATCATCGCCGCCGTCGGCTGGGTGCTGGTGAAGACCCGCATCGGCCGCGCGACCCGCGCCGTGTCAGACAACCCGGCCCTGGCCGCTGCGTCGGGCATCGACGTCGACCGCATCATCCGCCTCGTCTGGACCTCGGCGACCGCTCTGGCGGGCCTCTCGGGCGTGCTGCTCGGCCTCGTGCTCAACGGCGTCAACTGGCAGACCGGTCTGCAGCTGCTGCTGCTCATGTTCGCCGCCATCACCCTCGGTGGCCTCGGTACCGCGTTCGGCGCCCTCGCCGGCGCCATGATCATCGGCCTGGTGGTCGAACTGACCAACCTCGTGCTGCCCGGCGACTTCAAGTACGCCACGGCACTCATCATCCTGATTCTGGTGCTGCTCGTCAGGCCGCAGGGTATCTTCGGGCGCCGAGAGCGCATCGGTTAGAAGGGCTGCACTCATGGATCAACTGCTGCAAACGCTGTACGCAATTTTCAATTCGGCGATCTCGCCCCAGACCGCTGCCCTCGCGATCGCGGCCATCGGCCTCAACATCCACTTCGGTTACACCGGGCTGCTGAACTTCGGCCAGGCCGGGTTCATGCTGATCGGGGCATATGGGTTCGCCATCTCGATCATCGGCGGTCTGCCAATCATCCTCGCCATCATCATCGCCCTCGTGGCGGCGCTGGTGTTCGCGCTCATCCTCGGTATCCCCACGCTGAAGCTGCGGGGCGACTACCTGGCCATCGTCACGCTGTCTGCCGCTGAGATCGTGCGGATGATCGGGCGTTCGTCTCTGCTCACGAACGTGACCGGCGGCTCGAACGGCATCACCGGCAACGAGTACCGCAGCCCCTTCACCGACCTGTCGTTCTTCGGCAACGGGCACATCGACCTCGGCCCGTTCAGCTACGACGCCACCGGATCGAACGGCTGGTGGTTCATCGCCACGGCGTGGTTCGTGGTCGCTGTGCTCTGCCTCTTCGTGTGGGCCATCATGCGCAGCCCGTGGGGCCGCGTGCTGCGCGGCATCCGCGAAGACGAAGACGCCGTGCGCAGCCTCGGCAAGAACGTCTACAGCTACAAGATGCAGGCGCTGATCCTCGGTGGTGTCATCGGTGCGATCGCCGGCATCGTGTACATCCTGCCGGCCTCACTGCAGGCCGACAGCATGGGCCGCTCGATGACATACTTCATCTTCACCGCGCTGCTGCTCGGTGGCGCCGCGACCGTGTTCGGCCCTGTGCTCGGCGCCATCGTGTTCTTCGCGATCAGGCTGTTCGTGCAGGGCATCGCGGGCCAGTTCATTCCCGCGAGCATCATGAACGGCCAGCAGACCGAGCAGTTCGCCTGGATCGTCATCGGCGTCATGCTCATGCTCGTCGTGATCTTCAGGCCGCAAGGTATTCTCGGCAACAAGAAGGAGCTGAGCTTCGATGTCAAGTGACGTACCCACCACCACCAGCACGATGACCGTGGCCGGCGCCGCCGCCAAGGCGAGCGTCGCCGAGGTCGCGGCCGTGCCGGGCGTCTCGAAGCCCGACCCGATTCTCACCGTCGACCATGTCACCCGGCGCTTCGGCGGCATGACGGCGGTCGACGTGAACCACCTCGAGGTTCAGCGCGGCATCATCACCGCCCTGATCGGCCCGAACGGCGCCGGCAAGACCACGTTCTTCAACCTGATCACCGGCTTCGACAAGCCGAGTTCGGCCCCGAAGCTGATCGGCGGCCCGAAGGCCGGCGAGGCCGCGAAGTCGACCTTCAACGGTCGCGACGTGGGCAACACCGGCGCCACCAAGGTGGCGAAGATGGGCATGGTCCGCACCTTCCAGCTCACCAAGGCGCTGTCGAAACTCACCGTCATCGAGAACATGCGGCTCGGGGCGAAAGACCAGCCCGGCGAGAACCTCTTCGTCTCGGTCATCAAGCCCCTCTGGGCCAAGCGCGAGGCCGAGATCACGGCCAAGGCCGAAGAACTGCTCGCACGCTTCAAGCTGCTCGAGAAGAAAGAGGACATGGCGGGCAGCCTGTCGGGCGGCCAGAAGAAGCTGCTCGAGATGGCGCGGGCGCTGATGAGCGACCCGGTCATGATCATGCTCGACGAGCCCATGGCCGGCGTCAACCCCGCGCTGACGCAGTCGCTGCTCGGGCACATCCAGGCACTGCGAGACGAAGGGATGACCGTTCTCTTCGTCGAGCACGACATGCACATGGTGCGGCACATCTCCGACTGGGTGGTCGTCATGGCCGAGGGCAAGGTCGTCGCAGAGGGCCCATCGGGCACCGTGATGGACGACCCCGCCGTCATCGACGCCTACCTCGGTGCGCACCACAACACCGACCTGGGCGACGACTCGCTGCTGACCGACGAGGTCGCAGAAGAGCTCGCCGCCGAAGTGCAGAACGAAGAGCTCACGGAAGGTGAGACCAAAGCATGACCGACACACTCCCCGCCTCAGGCGCAACCGAGACCCGGGTTCCGGTGATGCAGGCGACCGACCTGGTCGCCGGCTACCTGCCGGGCATCAACATCCTCAACGGCTGCAACCTCGACGTGTACCCCGGCGAACTCATCGGCATCATCGGACCGAACGGTGCCGGCAAGTCGACGCTGCTGAAGGCTCTGTTCGGCCTGGTGAACGTGCGCTCAGGCTCCGTGACGCTGAAGGGTGAGAACATCACCGGCCATAAGGCCAACAAGCTCGTACAGGCCGGCGTGGGCTTCGTGCCGCAGAACAACAACGTCTTTCCGTCGCTCACCATCGAAGAGAACCTGCAGATGGGCCTCTTCCTGCGCCCCAAGATGCTCAAGGAGCGCCTCGCCGCGATCTTCGACATCTTCCCCGTGCTCGCCGACCGTCGTGGCCAGCGGGCGGGATCGCTCTCGGGCGGTGAGCGCCAGTCGGTCGCCATGGCCCGCGCGCTCATGATGGATCCGTCGGTGCTGTTGCTCGACGAGCCCTCCGCGGGCCTGTCGCCCGTGCGGCAGGACGAGACGTTCATCCGCACCCGCCGCATCAACAAGACCGGCGTCTCGATCATCATGGTCGAGCAGAACGCCCGCCGCTGCCTGCAGATCTGCGACCGCGGCTACGTGCTCGACCAGGGCCGCAACGCCTACACCGGCACAGGCCGCGAACTGGCCGACGACCCCAAGGTCATCGAGCTCTACCTCGGCACCCTCGCCAAAGACGTCGAGGAGGAGACGGGTCACGACGCTCCAGGCGCCATCTGACACTCGTCTCTCTGCCACGAAAGGGCCCCGCCGGTCATCCGGTCGGGGCCCTTCGTTCGTGCTGCGTCGCGCGCTCTGCCCGCCTGCGGCAGGCACGAAGAAGCCCCCCGCCCGGATGACCGGGCGGGGGGCTTCGTGCGTGTCAGTCACGCGAGCGGAACTCCCTAGTAGGAGGTCTCACCTTCGATGGCCGACTGGAACTGAGGAACGTTGCTCGAGTCGAACTTGTAGATGCCGATGAAGGCACTGGAGGGCTCGTTGTGCGAGTTGAACGGACCGATGCCGGCCTGGCCGGTGTACTGGATCTCGGTACCGGCAGAGACCAGCGGGGCGCACTCGGCGTACGAGGCGCACTTGGTGCCACCGTTCGCACCGGAGACAGCAGCCAGCTGCGCGTTCAGGTCTGCCGAGACGTTCGACTTGGCCTTCAGGGCCGCCAGAGCGGTCAGGATGGTCGCGTCGTACGACTCAGGAGCGTACGAGAAGTCGTTCAGCGAGGCGTTCTGCGTGCTCTGGTACCAGTCGGTCAGCTGCTTCTGGAACTCGGTGCTGGGGTGAGCACCGGGGATCGTGCCCTGGGCGTTCGTCAGCGTGCCGGCCTGGAAGTCTTTGCTGTAGTCGGCGGTGTTGCCGTCTGACATGTAGACCTTCGACATGTCCCAGCCCTGCGCAACGAGCTCAGGAACGATCGACTTGGTCTCGTCGAACGCCAGGATGACGATCGCGTCGGGCTGGGTTGCCAGCGCGGCGGTCACTTCAGCCGAGAACGTGGTCTGGCCGGGAGGGAACTCCTGGCCGGCGCCGGTGGCACCGTAGACGACGGTTCCGCCTGCGGCTTCGATGCTCTTCTGCGTGAAGTCGCGGAGACCGGTACCGTACGAGTCGTTGAAGACCAGGAAGGCGACCTTCGAGTTGCCGTCACCGGTGATGAGCGAACCGAGCGCTGAACCCTGAACCGAGTCCGGCGGAGCGGTGCGGTAGTAGAACGGACCGTAGCCCGACAGCTTGGCCGACGTGTTGGCCGGCGAGATCTCAGTGATCTTGGCCGACGCGAAGGCGTCGACGACGTTCAGCGAGACGCTCGACGAGGCAGCACCGATGGCGACCGACGGCTTGGCCGCGATCAGCTTCTGGGCCGAGGCGGTCGAGACGCTGAGGTCGGTCGAGTCACCCGAGTCGGTGGCGAGGATACAAGCCTGCTTGCCGTCGACACCACCGGCGGCGTTGATGTCTGAGACCGCGAGGCCGACACCGGCCTGCTCCGGCGGGTTCAGGTAGGCGAGGCTACCCGTGATGGGGAGGATGGTACCGACGACCAGGTTGTTGGCGGTCGAGGCATCGCTCGCGCAGTCGGCCTCTGAGGCCGACGCCGACGACGACGCCGAAGAAGACGGAGTTGAGCTGCCACCGGAGGCACAGCCGGAAAGCATGATGGCAATGATGCCTGCTCCAGCCAGAATCGACGTCCGGAGGGCATACTTGGATTTGATCATCCTGTGAACCCTTTCATTGTGCTCGCGAGCCAGGCACCTCCGGGCGGAGGCACCCTCGCGTTCATTAGGGTCAAACCTAGGGTTTCTATGTTTCGAGTGTGTTTTCTGAGTGTGCCGTGCGAATATCGTTAGCAATTCGTAACCCGTCGCCCCGACGGTTTCTGCGAGCCTGACGCAGCAGGTCGACCGACAGGATGATCAGCGCCAGCCACACGAGCGCGAACCCCGCCAGGCGTTCCGGCGGCATCGGCTCGCCGAGCAAAAACACCCCGATGATGAACTGCATGATCGGGGTCAGGTACTGGATGAAGCCCATGTAGGTCAGCGGCAGCCGCTTCGACGCTGACGCGAACAGCAGCAGCGGAACGGCGGTGACCACCCCCGCACCCACCAGTGCCGCCGTGTGCCACGGGTCACCGTGACCGAACGTGATGCCGGTGGTCGCCCCGACCACGCAGAGCTGCACGACCACGATCGGCACGAGCCACAGCGACTCGAGGGTGAGCCCGTTGACGGCGTCGATGCGCGGCCCGACCTGTTTCTTGACGAGGCCGTAGAGGCCGAACGAGAACGCGAGGATGAGCGCGATCCACGGCGGCGCCCCGTAGCCGACCGCCAGCACGACGACGGCCACGCCGCTGATGCCGAGTGCCACCCACTGCGCGACGCGCAGCTTCTCGTGCAGCAGGAAGACGCCGAGCAGAATCGTGACGATCGGATTGATGAAGTAGCCGAGCGAGGCCTCGACGACCTGGCCGCTGGTCGTCGCCAGCACGTACGTCTGCCAGTTGACGTAGATCAGCACACCCGCGACGCCCATCACGAGGATGAGCCGCGGTTCGCGGAAGACGCTGCCGAAGCTGCGCCAGCGCCGCACGGCGGTGATCAGCACCGCACAGAAGACGAGCGAGAAGATGACCCGCCAGGCGACGATCTCGAACGCCGACGAGGGCGCGAGCGCGAGGAAGTAGATGGGCAGCAGGCCCCAGATGAGATAGGCTCCGACGGCGAACAGAGCGCCGGAGCCGACGCCCGCGCTCGGCGGGGCCGATTCAACAGAAGAAGGCCCGGGCAGGTTCTGCCCGGGCCTTCTCAGTGAACTCACTATCGAACGATAACAGCCAGAACGTCGCGAGCAGACAGCACGAGGTACTCTTCGCCCGCGTACTTGACCTCGGTTCCGCCGTACTTCGAGTACAGAACCTTGTCGCCGACGGCGACGTCGAGCGGCACGCGATTGCCGTTGTCGTCGATGCGGCCGGGGCCGACAGCTTCGACGACGCCCTCCTGCGGCTTCTCTTTGGCCGTGTCAGGAATGACGAGACCAGACGCCGTGGTCGTTTCTGCTTCGACCTGCTTGATAACGATGCGATCCTCGAGCGGCTTGATGGAGACCGACACTGTTGACCTCTTCTTTCTTCGGTTCAAAAGTCACTTTGTTGGCACACTCACACTGAGAGTGCTAATCCGAGTTTAGGGGTCGGGTTGGCACTCGGTCAACCTGAGTGCCAATGCGTGACGGCTGCCGTCTAAACTGACGCCATGGAGAGAACCGACCTCGAGCTGCTGATGACGGCCGAGGGGCTGCGGTTGCTCGACTCGCTGCCGCCGTACACCGACGGGTCGACGATCGTGCGGTCGGTGGCGGCGCTGCGCAAGCAGGGCCACTCGGCCGGGCTGGTCGGCGCCGTGATGACCCAGGCCCGGCTGCGCGCCAAAGCCGCTCAGAAGTTCGGCCCGTTCGCCGAACGGATGCTCTTCACCGAGTCGGGCCTCGAACAGGCCACTCGGCTGAGCGTCGCCGCCCTGCACGCCGGCCGGTTCCGTGACGCCGGGGTGACGAGCGTGGCCGACCTCGGCTGCGGAATCGGCGCCGACGCGCTCGCCTTCGCCGCCATCGACCTGACCGTGACCGCCGTCGAACGCGACGAGGTCACCGCCGCGATCGCGGCCTACAACCTCGCCCCGTTCGCGTCGGCGACTGTCGTGCACGGCAGCGCAGAGACCTTCGACCGGCAGAGCGTCGAGGGGCTGTACCTCGACCCCGCTCGGCGCACCGCGGGCCACACGAACACCGCGCGCCTCACCGACCCGGCCGACTTCAGCCCGTCGCTCGACTTCGTCTTCGATGTCGCCCGTGAGCAGCCGACCGGCGTGAAGCTCGGTCCGGGGCTCGATCGCGAACTGCTGCCCGACGACGCCGAGGCGCAGTGGGTGTCGGTCGACGGGCAGGTGGTCGAGACAGGGCTGTGGTTCGGCACAGTGGCCCGGCCGGGCATCCGTCGTTCGGCGCTCGTCATCAGGGGGTCTGCGCGCCACGAGCTGACAGCGGCCGCCGACAGCGACAACGTCGACCAGGGCCCCCTCGCGGGTTACCTCTACGAACCCGACGGCACTGTGATTCGGGCACGGCTCATCGGCGACCTGGCTCGCAGCCTCGGCGCTCACCTGGTGTCGTCGCAGATCGCCTACCTGACGTCAGACGCGCTGGTGCCGACACCGTTCGCCTCGGCGTTCCGGGTGCGCGAGATGCTGCCGTTCAACGTGAGCAGCCTGAAGCGCGAGCTGCGCGCCCGCAACATCGGCAGCCTCGAGATCAAGAAGCGCGGCGTCGACGTCGATCCGGCGACCCTGCGCCCGCGGCTCGCGCTGCAGGGAGCCGAGCGGGCGACGCTGTTCGTGACGCGCAGCGAGGGCCGGCACGTGGCCATCCTCGCCGACCGCCTGCCCTGACCGAAGGCCTGGCCGGCCGACGACCCGGAACGTGCGGGCGGCCGGGCACAGCAGCGGCGCGGAGCCGAAGCCCCGCGCCACGCGGTCACGCCGCCGGCTCGCGCCGGTGAGGCGTCAGTAGCTGTAGCTGTACGCCGAGTTGAACCCCACGACGATCCACACGATGAACAGGATGATCAAGACGATCGACAGCGCGATGCCGGCGAACCCCGTGATGATCGCCGTCAGCCAGAAGCCCTTCGCCGCCGGCTCCTTCTTGCGGCCCAGGAAGCCGAGAACGATGCCGGCCACCGAGAAGATGAAGCCGCCGATGCCCCAGCTGAAGATCGAGATCAGCAGGCCGAGAATACCGGCGATCATGCCGATGATGCTCAGAATGGGCGAGCGAGCGCCGGTGGAGGCGGCGTAACCGGGAGCACCGTAGCCGGGCGCCCCGTACTGCGGAGCACCGTAGCCGGGCGCGGCCGGCGCCGCCGGGGCACCGTAGTTCGGGGCGGCGGGAGCACCATAGTTCGGCGCCGGGGGCGCCGGGGGCGCCGCGTAGGTCGGAGCAGCCGGCGGGGCCGGAGCCTCATACGTCGGCGCGGGCGGTGCCGGTGGTGCCGGTGGCTGCACCGGCGGCGGCGTGGGCTGGGTGGGCGCAGCGGGCGGAGCCGTCGGCGGCACCCCGGGCGCCGGAGTCTCCGGTGGGGTGTCAGACGCCGCGGGCGGCACGGGCGCCGAGGGCGGCGTCTGCTCGGGTGAACCCGAACCTGCCGGTGTGTTTGGATCGGTCATGATGACCCTTCCTTCCGATTGTTCCTGAACGAATGCGCTGAACTAGCTCCGAGCCTAGCGAGCCGTGCCGTGCCGACGGCAGCCCCCACGCCCGGTGAGCGGTGAGTCAATAGGTTGTGACGGTGGTCGAGCTCGCCGCCACCGCGATGACGACGATCACCAGAATGATGCCGATGATGAGCTCGATGAAGCCGATCACGATGCCGGCGAGGGCCAGCCCGCGGCCGCTCTCGCCCGTGCGCTTGATCTGGCTGAGGGCGACGAAGCCGAGCACGATGCCGATGATCGTGAACCCGACGATCGACACCACCAGCGATACGATCGCGAGCACATTGGTGCGGGGGGCGACGGGCCCAGAGGCGGCGCCGTACGGGGCAGGTGTGGTCATGACAGATCTCCTTGTGACGAAATCGCCGTTGAGGCGGCGCGCCCATAGTGACAGCGTTCGTGACGTTGTGTCAACGTCTGCGACACACGACGACACAGCTGCTATGGCGTCAGAGAACGTGCACCTCGGTGACCGGCAGCGTGGAGTCTGCACCGAAGTCGAGACCCGACGGCCGAGCACCGCGCATGATGAGCTGGGCGCCCAGGGCGGCGATCATCGCACCGTTGTCGGTGCATAGCGCGAGCGGGGGTATCCGCAGCGTCACGCCGGCCGCGGCGCAGCGCTCTTCGGCGAGTGCCCGGATGCGCGCATTCGCGACGACGCCTCCGCCGAGCAGCAGCCGCGGCACGCCGAAGTCGCTGCAGGCCGCCAGCGCCTTCGTGATCAGCACGTCGGCCACCGCTTCGCGAAAGCTCGCGGCCACATCGGCCAGCGGAATCTCTTCACCCCGGTCGCCGCGCGCCTCCACCCAGCGGGCGACCGACGTCTTCAGCCCAGAGAACGAGAAGTCGTAGCGGTGGGCGGCCATGTCTTTGGGCTGGCTGAGCCCGCGCGGAAAGCGGATGGCCTTCGGGTTGCCGCCCACCGCCACTCGGTCGATGTGCGGCCCGCCCGGGTAGGGCAGCCCCAGCACCCGCGCCACCTTGTCGAACGCCTCGCCTGCGGCGTCGTCGATCGTCTCGCCGAGCAGCTCGACGTCGTCGACGAGGTCGCGCACGTACAGCAGTGACGTGTGTCCGCCTGACACCAGCAGCGCGATGGTCGGATACTGCAGCGGCTCGGAGTCGGGCGTCACCAGGTCGACCCCCACGTGCCCCACCAGATGGTTGACCGCGTACAGCGGTCTGCCGGTCGCGAGCGCGAGGCCCTTGGCCGCCGCCACACCCACCATCAGGGCACCCGACAGCCCCGGCCCGCTGGTCACCGCGATCGCGTCGATGTCGTCGAACGTCAGCTGCGCCTCGTCGAGGGCGGCACGGATGGTCGGGGTCAGTGCCTCGAGGTGCGCACGCGCCGCGATCTCGGGCACCACTCCCCCGTACCGGGCGTGCTCGTCCATCGACGAGGCGATGGCGTTGGCCAACAGCGTGGTGCCCCGCACGATGCCGATTCCGGTCTCGTCGCAGCTGGTCTCGATGCCGAGCACAACCGGATCGGTCATGAGATCACCTTTCGTGCCGGCAGCTCGAGGCGCATGACGATCGCGTCGACGTTGTCGGGCTGGTAGTAGCCCCGCCGCACACCCACGGGCAGAAATCCGAGCGTCTCGTAGAGGTGCTGGGCGCCCGGGTTGTCGGCGCGAACCTCCAGGAACACGCGGCGGGCATGCCGCTGAACCGCCTCAGCGACCAGCGCCTGCATGAGGGTTCGGCCGAGGCCGTGCCCGCGGGCATCCGGTGCCACAGCGATGGTCTGAATGTCGGCGTCGTTCGACCCGCGCGGGCTGAGCAGGCCGGCGTAACCGAGCAGCGGCGCGTCGGGATGCCCGGGGTCTTCGGCCACGAGATAGTGGCAGTGCGGGTTCGACACGTCGGCCTGCATCATGGCGCGGCTCCACGCGTCGGATGTGAAGGTGCTCGTCTCGAGCCGCATGATCGCGTCGACGTCGGCGGGCGTCGCGGCGCGGATCGCCCACGCAGGTGCCGCGGCGGTGCCGCTTGGGGCGTCGGTCATCGCTGTGTCACCCGCTTGGCACCGGTCGAGAGGGTGACGTCGGGCGAGCGCAGGTAGAGGGCCTGGTCAGCCACGAGCGGCGCACCGGAACGACGGGTTTCGAGCGCCACCGCGGCGAGCGCGGCGGCCGAGACGTGGGCGGCGTCGAGAGTGCTGGCGTGCCCGTGCGGCAGGGCATCCGGCTTGGCGAGGCCGGGGCCGTCGATGCGTTCGGGTAGCGAGCCGTCGCCAGCGAGCCGGTAGAGCGACCAGTAGACCTCACGGCGGCGTGCGTCTGAGACGACGAGCAGCTCGCCCGTGCGGCCGTCGTGCTGCGCCGAGACGGCGATGGCGTCATGGCTGACCACCGGCAGCAGCTCGATGCGACGACCCGTCGCGAAGGCGTGGGCGGCCGCGATGCCGACGCGAAGGCCGGTGAACGGCCCGGGCCCCATGCCGGCCACCACGGCGGTCACCTCGGTGCGGTCGACGGATGCCTCGGCCAGCGCCTGCTCGATCAGCCGCCCGATCACCTCGGCGTGCTTCATCGTGTCGTAGCCGTTGGCCTCGCTGAGCACGCCCCGTGCCCCGTCGACCACGGCCACGCTGGTGCCGGCCGACGTGTCGATAGCGAGCAGCACCTCGCGCGCCGCGCCGCCGGAGCCGGTGCCGCGACCGGTGTCGTCGCCGGAGCCGGTGTCGTGACGGGTGTCGGAGGCTGTGCTGAGGCCAGTGCCAGTGCCAGTGCCGGTGCCGGTACCGTGCCCCCGGCCGCTCGCCGCCGCGGCGCCCTCGGGGCGGGCGTCGTCACTCATGGCCGGTGCCTCCGCTCGTGCGCCGAGCGGTTCGCCGGTACAGCGTCACCGTGCGCGGCTCGACCGGGGCGTCGATGTCCTCGCCCTCGCCGTCACCAGCCGCGCTATCAGCTGCGCCCTCGCCGTCACCAGCTGCGCCATCAGCTGCGTCCTCGCCGTCACCAGCCGCGCCATCAGCTGCGCCCTCGCCGTCACCAGCCGCGCCATCATCGCCGCCCTCGTCACCTTCGCCGGGGGCGGTGTCACCGCGCGGGCGGTCGATGACCAGCTCGAGGTAGTCGTCGACGATCAGATCGACCAGGCCGGCGCCCCACTCCACCACCACGATCGACCCGGCGAAGTCGATGTCGAGGTCGTCGAGCTGCGCTGCCCCATCGAGGCGGTATGCATCGACGTGCACCAGCGGAACGCCCGTCGCGGCGTTCGGATGCGTGCGGGCGAGCACGAACGTGGGGCTGGTGACCGATCCGCGCACGCCGAGCCCCTCGCCGAGCCCGCGCGTGAACGTCGTCTTGCCCGCTCCGAGCTCGCCGGTGAGCACCAGCACGTCGCCGGCCCCCAGCCGCCGCGCGAACTGCACACCGAACGCGTGCATGGCCTCCGGGTCGTCGATGACCCAGGTCTCGCCCTCCGCCTGTGCCGCATCGGCCACGTAGACCCGCCGCACCCGCGGGCCGACCCGCGACACGATCTCGTCGCCGATGGTCTTCGCCCAGCCGGCCCACTCCTCGGCCGTCGGGATGCTCGCCGCCGAACCCGGCACCACTGCACTACCGTCCACCGCCCGCGGGCCACCGGCCTCCCGGCCTTCACCGAACACCACGACCTCGTCGCCCACCGTCACGGCCGCGTCACCCACGTCGACCACGAACTGGTCCATCGCGATGCGCCCGGCGATCGGGTAGCGTCGGCCGCCGATCCACACCTGCCCGCGCCCGTTCGCCGCCCGCGGTATGCCGTCGGCATACCCCAGCGGCACCAGTGCCAGCGTCGTCGAGGTCGGCGCCCGGTAGTCGAACCCGTACGACACGCCGTGACCCGCCGCAACACGCTTCACCGCCACCACCGGCGCCGCCAGCGTCATCACCGGGCGCAGCCCGAGCTCGAGTGCCGACTCGTCGTCGAACGGGGTCACACCGTAGGCCGCGATACCGAACCGCACCAGCCCGAGTCTGGCCTCGGGCATCCGGATGCCCGCCGAACTCGCCGCGAGGTGAACCAGCTCGAACCGCGCCCCCAGCCGCTCGGCGACCTCGACCGCCGTGTGCAGCTCGGCGAGCGCCACGGCGTCGTCGGCCGGCGAGGCGTCGGCCAGGTGCGACCACGCGGCGAAGAGACGCACCGAACCGGCGTCGTCGGCCGCCATCGCTGCCCTCACGAGCCCCGGCCACTGCTCGGCGCTCGCCCCGTTGCGGTGCAGCCCGGTGTCGATCTTGAGGTGTACGCGCGGGGCGACGGATGCCCGGGCCGCCGCAATCGCCTCGATCTGCCATTCGGCCGAGATGCCGAGATCGATGTCGGCCCCGGCAGCCGCGCCGAAGTCGGCGTCTGGCGCGTGCATCCACGCGAAGATCGGTGCCGTCACACCGGCCGCACGCAACGCCAGCGCGGCCGGAATGTCGAGCACGGCGAGCGACGACGCACCCGCCTCGAGCGCCGCGAAAGCCAGCTCGACCATGCCGTGCCCATACGCGTCGGCCTTCACTGCGAGCATCGTCTCGGCCGGCCGGGCGAGCGAACTCAGCACGCGCACATTGTGTCGAAACGCGTCGAGGTTCACCAGCGCCTGCCGCTCGGGCGCGTCGCCGCTCATGACGTGTACCTGCGCTCGAACCGCGGCCCGATGCGTGTGACGATCTCGTAGTTGATGGTCTCGGCCGCCTCTGCCCACTGTTCCACCGCCGGATAGCCGTCGGCCGGGTCGCCGAACAGCACCACGCGGTCGCCCACGGCGACATCGCCGTCGTGCACGTCGACCACGAACTGATCCATGGCGATGCGGCCCGACACCCGGTAGACCTGCCCGTCGATCCACGCCGGGGCTCGGTTCGACCCCAGCCGCGGAACCCCGTCGGCGTACCCCAGCCCCACCAGCGCGAGCGTCGAGGCTGCGGCGGTGCGGTAGGTGTAGCCGTACGAGACACCGCTGTCGGCCTCGACCCGTTTCACCGCGATCACCCGGCCCTCGAGCCGCATCGCCGGCCGCAGCCCGAGGTCGGCCGACGTACGGTCGTCGAACGGCGACAGGCCGTACATGCCGATACCGAGCCGCACCAGTGACAGCCGCGTCTCGGGCAGCCGCAGCGTGGCGGCCGTCGCGGCGAGATGGATGATCGCGGGATCGAGCCCCGCACCACGCGCCCTGGCGACCGCGTCGTCGAGCCTGCTCAGCTGCTGCCGGTCTTCGTCATCGTTCGCATTCGACAGGTGACTGAAGAGCCCGACGACCTCGATGACCCCGGCCGACTGCAGCTGCGCCGCGCGCGCGAACACCGCCGCCCACTGGCCCTCCGCTGCCCCGTTGCGCCCCAGCCCCGTATCCACCTTGAGCTGCACCCGCGCGGCACCGGCCGCTGCGTCACGTCGCTGCGCGGCGCCCGCCACCGCGTCGAGCTGCGCCACCGAGCTCACGCCGACGTCGATGCCGTGGCGGAGGGCCACGTCGAAGGTCGCCTCGGTGCCGTGCAACCACGCGAGAATCGGCTCGGTCAACCCGGCCTCCCGCAACCGAACCGCCTCGTCGATGTCGGCGACCCCGAGCCAGGTCGCGCCAGCCGACACCGCAGCGCGGGCGACCTCGACGGCGCCGTGTCCGTACCCGTTGGCCTTGACGACCGCCATCACCTGGGTGTCGTCGCCGACCAGCGCTTTCACCGCCGCGACGTTGTGCCGCACGGCCCCGAGGTCGATCGCTGCGAGCCGCAGCGGCTGCCCGCTCATGCCGCACCCCGGGCATCCGCGTCGCCGCGCCCCATGCCGACCGCGCCGCCCGAAACGGCAGCCGTGCCGCCCGCAGTTGCTGCGCCGCCCGCAACCGCGCCGCCCTCGGCAGCCACCGACCCATGCCGCGGCGCCTCGCCGGGCCCCTCGGCCACGACGAAGGCGCACGCCGAGTCACCGTCGTGACTCAGCGACAGGTGCAGAATCGTGATGCCGTGCAGCGCCACTCGCTCGGCGGCCACCCCGGCCAGCAGGAACGACGGCCGGCCGTGCTCGTTCTGCACCACCTCGACGTCGTGCCAGCGGAACCCCGTCGAGTCGCCGACTGCCTTGATGAGGGCCTCCTTCGCCGCGAACCGAGCGGCCAGCGACCGCAGGGAGAGCTCGCGTTCGCTGGGAGCGAACAACCTCTGGCGCAACGCCGGCGTACGCCTCACCTGCCGCTGAAACCGCGGAACATCGACGATGTCGACGCCGACCCCCACGATCACGCGGGCACCTGCCCGAACGCGTTCACGGCTCTACTCGACCGTGACCGACTTGGCCAGGTTGCGTGGCTGGTCGACGTCGAGGCCCTTCGCAGTCGCGAGCTCCATCGCGAAGATCTGCAGCGGAACCACCGCCAACAGCGGCTCGAACAGCGGGCCGGCCAGCGGAATCGGAATCACCTCGTCGGCGAACGGCAGCACCGCCGCGTCACCCTGCTCGGCGACGGCCAGGATGCGCGCACCACGCGCCCTGATCTCCTGGATGTTCGACACCACCTTCGCGTGCAGCGAGTTCGGGTCACGGGGGCTCGGCACCACAACGAAGACAGGCTGCCCCGGCTCGATCAGCGCGATGGGGCCGTGCTTGAGCTCGCCGGCCGCGAATCCCTCGGCGTGGATGTACGCCAGCTCTTTGAGCTTCAACGCACCCTCGAGCGCCACCGGGTAGCCCACGTGCCGCCCGAGGAAGAGCACCGCGCGGGTGTCTGACATCCACTTGGCGAGCTCGCGGATGCGGCCCTGCGTCTTCAGTACCGTCGTCAGCTTCGCCGGAATCGCGCCGAGCTCGTCGAGCGCGCCGCTGATCTCGGCCGGGCTGAGCGTGCCGCGCACCTGCGCGAGGTGCAGGCCGAACAGGTAGAGCGCCGCGATCTGGGCGACGAACGCCTTCGTCGACGCGACCGCCACCTCGGGGCCGGCGTGGGTGTAGATCACCGCGTCTGATTCGCGGGCGATGGTCGCGCCCTGGGTGTTGCAGATCGACAGCGTCTTCGCCCCGGCCTCGATGGCGTACTTGACGGCCATCAGCGTGTCCATCGTCTCGCCCGACTGACTGATCGACACGACGAGCGTGGTCGGCGTCAGGATGGGGTCGCTGTATCTGAACTCGTGCGAGAGCTGCACTTCGACCGAAATGCGACCCCACTTCTCGATGGCGTACTTGCCGAGCATCCCCGAATAGCTGGCCGTACCGCACGCGATGACGATGATGCGGTCGACGTCGGCCAGGTGCGCCTCGAGCTCGCCGAGGTCGGGCAGCGACACGGCGCCGTCGACGATGCGGGTGCGCAGCGTGTTGGCCACGGCCTCAGGCTGCTCGCTGATCTCCTTCGCCATGAAGCTCGACCAGCCACCCTTTTCTGCCGCCTTCGCATCCCACGACACGTGGAACTCCGAGGTCGGCACCTCGGTGCCGAAGAAGTCGGTCACGAGCACCGACGTGGGCGTGATGGTCACGATCTGGTCTTGCCCGATGGCGACGGCCCGCTGGGTGTGCTCGACGAAGGCTGCGACGTCTGAGCCGAGAAAGTTCTCGCCCTCGCCGAGCCCGATCACGAGCGGCGAGTTGCGGCGCGCGCCGACGACGACCTGCGGCTCGTCCCGGTGCAGGGCGAGCAGTGTGAAGGCGCCCTCGAGGCGCACGACCACACGGGCCAGAGCCGCGGCGAGCCCGTCGCCGGCGTCGTACTCCTCGCCCAGCAGCTTCGCCGCGACCTCGGTGTCGGTCTCGCTCTCGAAGGTGTAGCCCTTCTCGAGCAGCTCGGCCTTCAGCTCGGAGAAGTTCTCGATGATGCCGTTGTGGATGACCGCCAGCTTGCCGTCGCGACTGAGATGCGGATGCGCGTTCACATCGGTCGGGCCGCCGTGCGTCGCCCAGCGGGTGTGACCGATACCGGTCGACCCGTTCTGCAGCTTCTCGCGCTTGAGGTCGTCGACCAGGATCGCGAGCTTGCCGGCGCGCTTGCGCGTCACGAGTTCACCGTCTTCGGTGATGATGGCGACACCCGCGGAGTCATACCCCCGGTACTCGAGTCGCCGGAGTCCGCCGAGCAGAACCTCCAGGCTTTGAGGTCGTCCGACGTAGCCCACGATTCCACACATGGATTCGATTTTACAGGGGCCACCTGTGCGGCAGGCGTCAGGCACAGCGCGCGTGCGGCAGAATAGGAGTTCTATGGCTGATTCCGCATCGATTCCAGCAGGGGGTCAGACCACCCCGTTCGTAGAGATCGACCGGGCGGAGTGGGCCGCACTCGCGCCGGCGACGCCGCATCCTCTTCTCGAGACCGAGATCGTTCAGCTCCGCGGTCTCGGCGAGCCGCTCGACATGACCGAGGTCGCCGAGGTGTATCTGCCGCTCAGCCGGCTGCTGAACCTCTACGCGGCGGGCTACCGCCAGCTGCACCGGTCGACCAGCGACTTCCTCGGCGAGAAGGCCCGCAGCACCCCATTCGTCATCGGGGTCGCCGGCTCGGTGGCGGTGGGCAAGTCGACCATCGCCCGCCTGCTGCGCGAACTGCTCGCCCGCTGGGACGACACGCCCCGCGTCGAACTCATCACCACCGACGGCTTTCTGCTGCCGAACGCCGAGCTGATCCGCCGCGGCATCCTCGATCGCAAGGGTTTTCCTGAGAGCTACGACCGTCGCGCCCTGCTGCGGTTCGTGAGCGCGGTGAAGAGCGGCGCGGCCGAAGTTCGCGCACCCTTCTACTCCCACCTCAGTTACGACATCGTCTCTGATGCGCAGATCGTCGTGCGCCAGCCCGACATCCTCATCGTCGAGGGCCTCAACGTGCTGCAGCCGCCGTCACCGGGCCACAGTCTCGCGGTGAGCGACCTGTTCGACTTCACGGTGTACGTGGATGCCCGCACCAGCGACATCGCACACTGGTACGAAGAGCGCTTTCTGAAGCTGCAGCGCGGCGCGTTCGCCAACCCGAGCTCGTACTTCCATCGCTACGCGAGTCTCACCGAAGAGCAGGCGCGCACCACGGCGGCCTCGATCTGGCAGGCCATCAACCAGCCGAACCTCGTGCAGAACATCCTGCCGACGCGCTCGCGTGCCACCCTCGTGCTGCGCAAAGACTCGAACCACACGGTCAAGCGCGTGCTGCTGCGCAAGCTCTAGCGCGCGGCGGGGCTCAGCGCGAGGCGGGGCTCAGCGCGCGGCGGGGCTCAGCGCGAGGCGCTCGCGCACCACGTCGGCGAGGCGTTCCGCGATGCGGTCGGCCGTCGACTGGTCGGCCGCCTCGACCATCACCCGAACGAGCGGCTCGGTTCCCGACGGCCGCAGCAGCACACGGCCGGTCTCGCCGAGCTCGGCCTCTGCGGCCACCACCGCCTCGGCGAGCACCTCGTCGCTGGCGGCGGCGTCTCTGTCGACTCCCCCGACGTTGATCAGAATCTGCGGGTAGACCGTCATCACCGAGGCGAGTTCGGCGAGCGTCTTGCCGGTCGCCGCCATGCGGCTGACCAGCTGCAGCCCGGTGAGAATGCCGTCGCCCGTGGTGGCGTAGTCGCCGAAGATGATGTGGCCCGACTGCTCGCCGCCCAGGTTGTAGCCGTTGGCGTTGATCGCCTCGAGCACGTAGCGGTCGCCCACCTTGGTCTCGAGCATCCGGATGCCCTGCGACTCCATCGCGACCCGAAGGCCCAGGTTGCTCATCACGGTCGCGACCAGGGTGCGGTCTCGCAGCTCGCCGCGCGAATCCATCGCCGTGGCCAGGATGGCCATGATCTGGTCGCCATCGACGACCCTGCCGGTGTGGTCGACGGCGAGGCAGCGGTCGGCATCGCCGTCGTGCGCGATGCCCACGTCGGCGCCGAGCTCGAGCACGGTGTCGACCAGGGCCTGCATGTGGGTCGAACCGACACCGTCGTTGATGTTGTCGCCGTCGGGGTCGTTGCCCATCACGGTGACGGTCGCGCCGGCCACGGTGAACACCTCGGGTGAGACGCCCGCCGCGGCGCCGTGGGCGCAGTCGAGCACGACGTGGATACCGTCGAGCGGGTGTGGCAGCGTGCCCAGCAGGTGTACGACGTACCGGTCTTCGGCGTCGGAGAAGCGACGGATGCGGCCGACGTCGGCGCCGAGCGGAACCAGGAAGGGCTCGGTCAGCGCCGTCTCGATCTGCTCTTCGATGTCATCGTCGAGCTTCTTGCCGCCGCGCGCGAAGAACTTGATGCCGTTGTCGGGCGCAGGATTGTGCGACGCCGAGATCATGCACCCGAAGTCGGCGCCGAAGTCGGCCACGAGATACGCGGCGGCGGGAGTGGGGATCACACCCGCGTCATACACATCGACGCCCGAACTGGCGAAGCCGGCCGCGACCGCTGCAGAGATGAAGTCTCCGGAGGTACGCGGGTCTCGAGCGAGAACCGCGATCGGTCGGCGGCCGGCATGACGCGCCGGTGCACCGAGCACGACGGCGGCGGCTTGGGCGACGCGAAGAGCCAGGTCTGCCGTAACATCCCTGTTCGCGAGCCCTCGCACGCCGTCGGTGCCGAAAAGGCTGGCCGCCTTTGTGGTAGGCATAGACGAAGTCTAAGGCTGAGTACGCGTCAGCGCTTGGAGAACTGCGGAGCCTTACGGGCCTTCTTGAGACCGGCCTTCTTGCGCTCTTTCACACGAGCGTCGCGGCTGAGGAAGCCCGCCTTCTTCAGCGTCGCGCGGTTGTTCTCTTCGTCGATCTCGTTCAGCGCACGGGCGATGCCGAGGCGCAGCGCGCCGGCCTGGCCCGAGGGGCCACCACCGGTGATCTTGGCGACGACGTCGTAGCTGCCGATGAGATCGAGCAGTTTGAACGGGTCGGTGATCAGCTGCTGGTGCAGCTTGTTCGGAAAGAAGTTCTCGAACTCACGGCCATTCACCACAATGGTGCCCGAGCCGGGGGTCAGGCGCACGCGGGCGATGGCCTGCTTGCGCCGACCGACGGCGCCGCCGCCGACGCTCAGCACGGGGCGAGCGGCCTTCGGGGCCTCGACGGTGGGGGTTTCGGTCGAGTAGCTCTCGGGAGCCACGTCAATCTGGTCTGCGATCTTCGCCACTTTGGTTACGAATCCTTATCTGAAGTCTGTAGGAGAATGACCGGCGAGCGCTACTGCGCGACCTGGTCGAAGGTGTAGGGAACGGGCTGCTGCGCAGCGTGAGGGTGCTCAGCACCGGCGTAGACCTTGAGCTTGGTCAGCTGCGAGCGGCCGATCGAGTTCTTGGGCAGCATGCCGCGAACCGCTTTTTCGACGGCGCGGGTCGGGTTCTTCTCCAGCAGCTCGGCGTACGTGACGGCCGAGAGGCCTCCCGGGTAGCCCGAGTGGCGGTAGGCCTTCTTCTGCAGGGCCTTGGAACCGGTCAGCGCGACCTTGTCGGCGTTGATGATGATGACGAAGTCACCGCCGTCGAGGTGCGGGCTGAAGGTCGGCTTGTTCTTGCCACGGAGGATGATGGCGGCGTGGCTGGCCAGACGGCCGAGCACGACGTCGGTCGCATCGATGATGACCCAGTTGCGAACGAGCTCGCTAACTTTGGGGGAATAGGTACGCGTCACAGTAAACAGTGCTTTCTTGTGTCGAAATGAGGTGTTCGTGAAATCCCGCTCCGTTGGTTATTCCTCGAGCGAGAAGCTCGGGAACCGCCGGTGGAGGGCTCAACTTCGGGTGGCACAGTTGGCTGATGCACACCAAAGAACGAGACTAGCCTATTTCGGCTCTCGCCGCCACTTGCTCCCGCGTTCGACGGGCCCTCGTCTGCGCAGCGCGCAGCGCCAGCTCGGCCGCGTCGGGGTACCCCACCTCCATCAGGGTGAGCCCGCGCGCCGGCATCACCTTGAACGCGCTGGTGCGCTCGAGTTCGTCTCTCAGGGCCACGATCTCGGCCACGGTCATGCGCTCCTCCCCCACGGCCACCACGGCCCCGACGAGCGCGCGCACCATGCTGTGGCAGAACGCGTCAGCCTGCAGCCGGGCCGACACCACACCCTCGTCGTCGCGCCGCCACTCGAACTGCTGCAGGGTACGGATGGTCGTGGCGAACGGCCTCGGCCTGCAGAAGGTGGCCCAGTCGTGCAGCCCCAACAGCTCGTTCGAGACCTGCTGCATCGCGATGAGGTCGAGCGGCTTCGTCGTCCACGCCGTGTTGTGGCGGGTCAGCGGATTGCGGGCGAGCAGGGTGTCGGCGATGCGGTACTCGTACCGGCGCCACAGCGCCGAGAAGCGGGCGTCGAACCCGTCGTCGGCGCGACCGGTCTGACGCACGACGATGTCGGTCGAGGCCCCCAGCATGCCGTTGACGCTCAGCGCGATGCGGCTCAGTTCGATCTTCGACGCCTGCGCGGCGGTGAGATCGAGGTGCACCACCTGGCCGCGGGCGTGCACCCCGGCATCCGTTCGCCCGGCGACCACCAGGTTCGGCAGCGCGCCGAGGTTCGAGTAGAGCCCGGCCAGCGCCTTCTCGATCTCGCCCTGCACCGTTCGCAGGCCGGGCTGCCGCGCCCAGCCCGAGAACGCCGTTCCGTCGTAGGCGAGGTCGAACCGAACGCGAACGGTGCCGGGGCTCTGCTCGACCCGCCCGCCGTCGTTCTCGACGGCGCTGTCAGCTGCGCCCTGGGGTTCGCGTGTCATCTCACTCACGCACCCACACCCCGCCTCTCGTTCAGTTCGCGGCGGCCACCGCGCCCGGGTCGATGAACGTCTCGAACATGCGAGACGCGAACTCGTCGGTGTCGAGAGTACCAAGACCGAGCAGCGTCTCGGTTCGCAGGATGCCCGGCAGTGCGGGCACCCGCTCGAGAATCAGGTCGCGCAGATGGGTCTGGTCGCTGATGCGGAACCGGGCGATGAGGTCGTAACGCCCGGTGACGATGGTGAGCTGCTCGAGCTCGACGATGTCGGCCAGCGCGTCGAACACCTGCTGCCGGTCTTGCCCGGGCCGCAGCGTGATGTTGACCACCGCCACCACGCCGAGGCCGAGGCGCCCCCAGTCGATGGCGATGGAGTACTGCTTGATGACCCCGGTGCGCTCGAACCGGGCCAGCCGTTCGGCCACGGCCGGCGGCGACATGCCGACCTTGCGACTCAGCGCGCGCTGCGACTGCCGAGAGTCGACAGCCAGCTCACGCAACAGCGCCACATCGCGACTGTCGAGGTCGACCTCAGGCTCGCCGAAGTCGGCGCCGACATAGGCTGAGAAAGGACTGCGTCGTTTCATTCGTGCTCCCAGAGTGTGCCCCCACCAGTATTATCTGAGCATACCTTACTTTTGAGAGCAAAAAAGAACCCCAGCACTCATCTGTGGAGTACCGGGGTTCTTCGCTGCGATTCGGGCGTCACGCGCCCGAACCGTCGAACCTACTTGTCGTCAGCCTTCTCGGCAGCGTCTGCCTCGACCTCGGCGGCTTCGGGAGTGGTCTCCTCGGCCTCGACGAGCTCGCTGGTCTCGACCGCGTCGGTCTCTTCGGCCGGCACGTCGGTCTCAGCCGTCTCGGCGGTCTCGGCGACGGGAGCCTCGTCGACCGCGTCGTCGGTGACCGGCGCAGCTGCGGCGGCGCCCGGGCGGCGCGTCGAGCGCACCTTCGGCGTCACGGGCTCGAGAACGAGCTCGATCTGCACCATAGGGGCGTTGTCGCCCTTGCGGAAGCCGAGCTTGGTGATGCGGGTGTAGCCGCCGTCACGCTCGGCGACCAGCGGCGCGATCTCGGTGAAGAGCTCGTGCACGACGGTCTTGTCGCCGATGGTGGCCAGCACACGACGACGCGCGTGCAGGTCGCCGCGCTTGGCGAACGTGATCAGGCGCTCGGCCACCGGGCGGAGGCGCTTGGCCTTCGTCTCGGTGGTCTTGATGCTCTTGTGCGTGAACAGGGCTGCAGCCAGGTTGGCGAGCAGAAGGCGCTCGTGCGCCGGCCCGCCGCCGAGACGGGGCCCTTTAGTTGGGGTAGGCATGTCGTTTCTCCAGTACGTGCGATGAAATCAGGTCGCGGTCGCCCGCGACGAGTTCAGAAAGGGTTAGATGTTCTCGTCGTCGTAGCCGCCGTAGAAGTGCGCACCGTCGAAACCGGGCACGGTGTCTTTCAGCGACAGGCCAAGCTCGACGAGCTTGTCTTTGACTTCATCGACCGACTTCTGGCCGAAGTTGCGGATGTTCATGAGCTGCGTCTCCGACAGCGCTACGAGCTCGCTGACAGTGTTGATGCCCTCACGCTTGAGGCAGTTGTACGAACGAACCGACAGGTCGAGGTCTTCGATCGGCACAGCGAGCTCGCTCGACAGCACGGCGTCGACCGGCGCGGGGCCGATCTCGATGCCCTCTGCGGCGGTGTTCAGCTCGCGGGCGAGGCCGAAGAGCTCGGTCAGGGTGCGACCGGCAGACGCGATGGCGTCGCGCGGCGTGATGGCCGGCTTCGTCTCGACGTCGACGACCAGGCGGTCGAAGTCGGTGCGCTCACCGGCACGAGTGGCCTCGACGCGGTAGGTGACCTTCAGCACGGGCGAGTAGATCGAGTCGATCGGAATCTGGCCGGCCTCGCTGAACTCGCTGCGGTTCTGGGTCGACGACACGTAGCCGCGGCCACGCTCGATGATGAGCTCGAGCTCGAACTTCGCCTTGTCGTTCAGGGTGGCGATGACCAGCTCGGGGTTGTGGATCTCGACGCCGGCCGGGGCCGAGATGTCGGCCGCGGTGACCTGGCCCGACGCGTGCTTGCGCAGGTAGGCGGTGATCGGCTCGTCGTGCTCGCTCGAGACGACGAGGCCCTTGATGTTCAGGATGATTTCGGTGACGTCTTCCTTCACACCGGGAATCGTGCTGAACTCGTGCAGAACGCCGTCGAGACGGATGCTCGTGACAGCCGCTCCCGGAATCGACGAGAGCAGGGTGCGGCGGAGGGAGTTGCCGAGGGTGTAGCCGAAGCCGGGTTCGAGCGGTTCGATGACGAACCGTGAACGGAACTCCGAGATGTTCTCTTCGGTGAGCGTTGGACGCTGTGCAATAAGCACTGTGGATTCCTTTCGGCTAAGTGTCCGCTATATGACACTTGCGTTTGCGAGGTATTGAGTTGTCAAGAAAGTGCTTAACCGCTGGTTGAGTAGCGGCGAAGCCGCGTATCGAAACCCAGGTGGATTTTGATACGCGCTGCGCGCTACTCAATCAACGTGAAAGGAAAGGACCTACACGCGGCGACGCTTGGGCGGGCGGCACCCGTTGTGCGCCTGCGGGGTGACGTCGTTGATCGAACCGACTTCGAGGCCGGCGGCCTGAAGGGAGCGGATCGCGGTCTCGCGGCCTGAACCCGGCCCCTTGACGAAGACGTCGACCTTCTTGACGCCGTGCTCCTGAGCCTGGCGGGCTGCCGACTCGGCCGAGAGCTGCGCGGCGAACGGGGTCGACTTTCGCGAACCCTTGAAGCCGACGGTTCCCGACGAGGCCCAGCTCAGCACGGCACCCGAGGGGTCGGTGATGGTGACGATGGTGTTGTTGAACGTCGACTTGATGTGGGCCTGGCCCACGGCGATGTTCTTCTTCTCTTTACGACGCGGCTTACGAGCGGCCGATTTTGGTGCTGCCATTGTTTTCTCCTAAAACGTGTGGCGATGCCTGACTGCGGGCTGCGTTCGAACGCAGCCTCACGAGCGTCGGCTATCGGGCCTTCTTCTTGCCTGCAACGGTGCGCTTCGGGCCCTTGCGGGTGCGAGCGTTGGTCTTGGTGCGCTGGCCGTGCACGGGCAGGCCACGGCGGTGACGGATGCCCTGGTAGCTGCCGATCTCGACCTTGCGGCGGATGTCGGCTGCGACCTCACGGCGGAGGTCACCTTCAACCTTGTAGGTGCCCTCGATGTGGTCGCGAAGAAGAACCAGCTGGTCGTCGGTCAGATCTTTGACGCGGGTGTTGCCGTCGATCGCGGTGTCGGCGAGGGTCTGAAGAGCCCTCGTGCGGCCGACGCCGTAGATGTAGGTCAGTGCGACCTCCACGCGCTTCTCGCGCGGAATGTCTACTCCTGCAATACGTGCCATGGTGGCATGTCTCCTGTGGATGAGTGGAGGTGTGGGGCAAGACCTGTGCTGCGGCCTCCAACCGCAGGTGTCCCCCGGCGAGACTCACGTTCCGCCGGGTTCTGACCTTGCTATCAATCTGTATTCAGTTGTACGAACTGGGTTTCGATACGGCCTTCGGCCTCAACCCGCGACCGCCTTCGGCCTACTCGGCCTGCGACCGCTGATTGAGTAGCGAAGCATATCGAGATCTGGCTAGCCCTGGCGCTGCTTGTGGCGCGGGTTCGACTTGCAGATGACCATGACGTTTCCGTTGCGGCGAATCACTCGGCAGTGCTCGCAGATCGGCTTGACGCTGGGGTTGACCTTCATTGTTCTGTTTCCTTTTCGCTGTCTTCGTACCCGAGATCGCCCGGGCCGTTACTTCTCAGCGATCGTTACTTCTTACTTGTAGCGGTAGACGATACGACCACGGGTGAGGTCATAGGGGCTGAGCTCCACGATCACGCGGTCTTCAGGAAGAATGCGGATGTAGTGCTGTCGCATCTTGCCCGAAATGTGGGCAAGAACTTTGTGTCCGTTGGTCAACTCAACGCGAAACATCGCGTTGGGAAGAGCCTCGACCACTGCGCCCTCGATCTCGATGACACCGTCTTTTTTGGCCATAACTCACTGTCGTTTAAAGTATTGATTGCTGGTCGTGCGGTTATTTGTATCGGTGTGATTGGCGCGCGTGAACACGCTCGAAACACCAAAGATCGAGCCTAGCACAAAAACGGGTGTATATTGTGCCGCGGCCTGCCCCGTCAGCGGCTGGCCTGCACCGATCGGAATGTCTCCACCAGTGAGTGAAACAGCGGATGCCCGTCGGAAATTCCGGTCACCGACCGCACGGCCTCCTCGGCGCTGTGCGCCGACAGCACCTCCTGCAGCTGCACCGCCTCGGTGTCGGCAGCCAGGTCGAAGACCAGTGCGGCACGGATCACGTGCAACAGAGCGGTCGGCGTGATGCCGCGTTCGGCCAGCTGTGCGGCCGGGCCGATGAACCGCTCGTGCCTGCTGAGCTTGCGCAGCGGCGCGCGCCCGACCCGGTCGACGGTGTCGGGCAGGTAGGGGTTGGCGAACCGCACCAGGTTCTTCTCGAGGTACGCCTCTTGAACAGCGGCGTCGAACTCGTGTTTCGTCACGAGGAGCGCCGACGTCTCCTGCAGGGCCGCCTTGACGGCGGCGAAGATGTCGGGAATCGCGATCGCCTCGGCGATCGGCTGCACGCCCTCCTCGTACCCCAGGTAGGCGGTCGCCGCGTGACCGGTGTTCACCGTGAAGAGCTTGCGCTCGATGTAGGGTGCGAGGTCGGGCACGAAATGCGCCTCGGGAATGCTCGGCAGCGCGTCGCCGAAGGGGCCGGACTCGATGGCCCACTCGAAGAAGTCCTCGACCGTGACGTCGAGTCCGGCATCCGCGGCCTGCCCCGGCACGATGCGGTCGACGGCGGTGTTCGCGAAGACCGCCCGCGTCGAGACCGCAGCGAAGGCCTCGGCACCGAGCGAGGTCTCGATGTGCTGCCGCAGGGCATCCGTCGCGTTGATCGCGTTCTCGCACGCCATCACCTGCAGCGGCGCCAGCTCGGCGGCACGCGACTGCAGCGCGCGCCCGATGAGCGGCGCGACGAAGCGCAGGATGTTCGGCCCGACGGCCGTGGTCACGATGTCGGCCGTGGCGATCTCGGCCACCACGCCCGCCTCGTCGGTGGCGCTGTTCAGCGCCCGGAAGCCGTCGACCGTGTGGCTGGCCGGCGACATGCCCACCTCGAACACCTGGTAGCTGGGGGCCGACGCCAACGCGTCGATCAACTCGGCGTTGACGTCGGCGAAAACCACCTCGTAGCCGGCATTGTGCAGGATCAGCCCGACGAACCCTCGCCCGATGTTCCCTGCTCCGAAATGTACGGCTTTCACGTGGTTCCTTACGTTCTAGTCTTCGTTTACTTCTGACAGCAGAGCGAACACGGCCTCGTCGCTCGGCGCCTTCAACAGCTTCTCGACCTCGTCTTCGTCGCTGAAGATGACGGCGATCTTCGACAGAATGTCGAGGTGGCCGTTCTCCTTGCCGGCGATGCCGACCACGAACCGCACCTCTTCGCCGTTCCAGTCGATCGGCTTGGCGTACCGCACGAACGAGAGCGCAGAGGCCAGGATGGCCTCCTTGCCCTCGTTCGTGCCGTGCGGAATCGCCAGGTAGTTGCCCATGTAGGTCGAGACCGACTTCTCACGCTCGAGCATCGACGCCAGGTAATCGTTGGTCACGGCGCCGGCAGCGAGCAGCAGGTCGTTCGCCTCGGCGATCGCCTCTTCTTTCGTGCTGGCCGTTCCGTTGATCTTGATCGATGTCGGGGTGAGTACGTCGCTCATGACTCCAGGGCTCCTCTTACTTGTCGTGCGGTGCAGCCGGCGGCTGCTCTGCGGGGCGATCCGGCGCGATCACGCCTTCTCTGTTTCGTGCTGGCGCTGCAGAAGGCCGACGATCTCGTCGTACTTCGGGCTCGACATGAAGTTGTCGACCGACACATGCTCAGCACTCGGCGACTGCTGCCGGGCCCGCGCCGTCAGATCCTGGTGTGTGATCACCAGATCTTCGTCGCCAACGAGGTTGCTGATCGCCTTGTTCACCACAGTAACGTCAGTGATGCCCGCCTTCTTGATCTTGTTGCGCAGCACAGAGGCACCCATGGCACTCGAACCCATTCCGGCGTCGCACGCGAACACGATGTTGTGCACCGCCTCGATGCTCTGGGCCTCCTGAGAGCGCTCGACCAGTTCGGCCGACTCCGGGTCGCGGGTGGTCAGGTCGGCCACTGCCGCAGCCTCGTTCGCCAGTCCGTCGGCCTGCAGGTGGCCGAGCACCGAGCTCGCCTTGCCCTTGTTGGCCTCGGTCGCCGCGATCGCGGCGCTGAGGTCGCCGGCGTTCTCGGCGGCCAGGTCGCGCTTGCGGCTGGCCCGCAGAATGACGGCGGTCACCAGGAACGAGACCGTCGCCGCGCCGACGACCGACAGGGCGACCCCGACATAGCTGTCAGGTGCCGTCTCGAACAGAATCGCGAAGATCGACCCGGGAGACGCTGGAGCCCGCAGACCTGTGTGGAACAGCACGTTGATGAACACGCCGGTCATGCCGCCGAGAATCGCACCGATGATGGTCAACGGCTTCATCAGAACATACGGGAAGTAGATCTCGTGGATCCCGCCGAAGAACTGAATGATGATGGCACCCGGTGCGCTCGACTTCGCGAGTCCCACACCGAAGATCGCGAAGGCGAGCAGAATTCCGAGGCCGGGGCCGGGGTTCGCCTCGATCAGAAAGAGAACGGACTTTCCGGTCTCCTGCACCTGCTGGGCTCCGAGAGGGGTGAACACACCGTGGTTGATGGCGTTGTTCAGGAAGAGCACCTTGCCTGGCTCGACAAGGATCGATGCCAGCGGCAGAAGCCCGAGCGCGATCAGCCAGTTCACAGCCGCCTCGAGCGCGTTACTGAGCGCGCTGATGATGGGGGCCACCAGGTAGAAGCCGGCGATCGCCAGAATGGTGCCCAGGATGCCCGCCGAGAAGTTGTCGACCAGCATCTCGAACCCGGGCTTGATCTTGCCGGCCCAGAGCTTGTCGACCTGTTTCATGATGTAGGCCGCCAACGGGCCCATGATCATCGCGCCGATGAACATGGGAATCGAGCTGCCGACGATCACGCCCATGGTCGCGATCACGGCGACGACACCGCCTCGCGTGTTGTAGACCATCCGGCCGCCCGTGTTCGCGATCAGCAGCGGCAGCAGATAGGTCAGCATCGCGCCCACGAGACCGATGTTCGCTGTACCGTCGTCGCTCGGGAACCCTCCGATCGCGGGGACGAGAATGCCGAGGCCGGCGAGCCAGCCCGTCTTGATGAACAAGGCGGTGATCAGTCCCCACGCGATGAAGGCCGCGATGTTCGGCATGATCATGCCGCTGAGGAAGGTACCGAACCGCTGAACGGCGACGCGCGCGCCGCCCTTTGTGGCGGTCGCGTCGCCTGCCTGTGGTTGTGACAACGTTGTCATTGCCTCTCTCCTTAACTACCTGTGATTGGTGTTGCGTGGGTGGTTGCCTCGAGAACCGCGGCGCGGGCCTCGAATGCCGAATTCGCGGCGAGCGCGACGTCGGCGAACTCTTTCGCTTGGGCGAGGGTGTAGAGCGAAAGTTCAGATCGAACGTCTGCCAGCGCTGCCGGCGACATCGAGAGCGAGGTGACGCCGAGCCCGACCAGCACCACGGCCAGCAGGGGGTCGGCCGCCGCCTCGCCGCACACGCCCACCGGCTTGCCGAGGGATGCCCCGGCCCGCCCGACCTCGCCGACCAGTCGCAGCACCGCAGGGTGCCACGGGTCTTGGAACGCCGCCACCGAGCCGAGCAGGCGGTCGGCCGCGAGCGTGTACTGCGTGAGATCGTTGGTGCCGATGCTGGCGAAGTCGGCGTCGGCCAGGATGCGGTCGGCGAGCAGCGCGGCCGAGGGCACCTCGACCATCACGCCGAGGGTCTGCAGGCCGAGCTCGCGGCCCAGGCCTGTGAAGTAGCGTGTCTCTTCGACGGTCGACACCATCGGCGCCATGACCCAGAGATCGGCGTCGGTGGCGGCGTCGGCACCTGCCAGCGCGGTGAGCTGGTCGCGCAGAATCTGCTCGTTGGCGCGCAGCGCCCGAAGTCCGCGAAGGCCGAGCGCCGGATTCTCCTCCGGCGAGTCGTTCAGAAAGCTGAGCGGCTTGTCTGCGCCGGCGTCGAGCGCCCGCACGACGACCTTCCTGCCGGGAAAGGCAGCGAGCAATCGCGTGTACTGCTCCTGCTGCGCCTCGACCGTCGGGGCCGTCTGGGCGTCGAGAAACAGAAACTCGGTGCGGAACAGCCCGACGCCCTCTGCGCCCTTCGCCACGGCGTCGGCCGCCGCGTCGGCAGAACCGAGGTTGGCGAGCAGCGCCACGGCGGTTCCGTCGGCGAGAGCGCCTGCGCCCAGAGCCGCGACGGGGCGTGCCCTGCGTTCGGCGAGGTCGGCCTCGGCCGCGGCGATCTCGTCGGTCGAGGGCGCCACCGTGACGGTGCCGGCGGCCGCGTCGACGATCACCGTCTCGCCCTCGGCGAGCCGCAGGGCATCCGGCGCACCGACCACGGCGACGATGGCCTTGTCGCGGGCCAGGATGGCGGTGTGCGAGGTCGGCCCGCCGTCGCTGGTGACCAGGGCCAGCACCTTGTCGAGGTCGAGCAGCGCCGTGTCGGCGGGAGCGAGGTCGCGGGCGACAAGAACGAACGCATAGTCGGGGTCGGGAATGCCGGGGGCCGCCACGCCCTGCAGGTGCGCGACGACCCGCTGCGACACATCGTCGAGGTCGGTGGCGCGCTCGCCCATGTAGCCGCCCATGCTCACCAGCAGGTCGCGAAAGCTTGCGAACGCCTCGAACACCGCGCGCTCGGCGGTGAGGCCGCCCTGCAGCCGGGTCTCGACGTCGTCGGCGAGGGTCGGGTCTTCGGCCATGAAAGCTTGCGCCTCGAGCACGTCGTGGGCGGTTCCGCCCGCACGGGTGCCCCGTTCGCGAATGTCGGCCGCGGTGGCGGCGAGGGCGGCGGATGCCCGCGAGAGCTCGGCCTCGACCGACAGCGTCGACGGGGTGCTCGCCGGTTCGGGCAGCGGCTCGGGCATCCGTACCACCCGGCCGACGGCAAGACCGCGACCGATGCCCGCTCCGCTGAGCGTGTGCGTGACGGTGGAGGAGTTACTCGGCATCGAGATCGCGCTCCAGCAGGCCCACCAGTTCGTCGAGAACAGAGTCGACGTCAGAACCGTCGGCGCTGAGGGTGACGGTGTCGCCGCTCTCGATGCCGAGCGAGATGACACCCAGAATGCTGGCGGCGTTGACCTGCTTGCCTTCGTCTTTGGCGATGGTGACCTTGACTCCCGACTTGGCCACGGCCTGGGTGAAGAGCGACGCGGGCCTGGCGTGCAGCCCGTGCGACGAAGCGATCAATGCGGTGCGTTCGGTCATGAGAGTTCCTTCGGTTGTGTCGGAATGAGCAGGGTCAGGGCCAGGTCGAGGGCGACCCGGTCGCCGCCCCCGTCGAACACCGTCTCGGGCAGCAGGGCGGCGTCGACACCGAAACGCGCGGCTAGCAGCTCGAGCTCGTCGAAGTCGGCGGCGAGATGGGGCCCGACGAGCAGCACGTCGAACTCGGGCAGACGCTGGTCGAGACCGACCTGGCTGGCCGCCTTGACGGTGACCTCGAGCCCACGCGCGAGAACGACCTTGCGCATGCGATGGGCGAGGAACGTGCTCGACGCCCCGGCGCCGCAGACCACAAGGATGTGCTTCACGTTTCTCGCCTCCTTGCGCGATCGTGCCGAACTGCCTGTCGCGGGTGTCGCCTGTGGGTACAGACGAACCTTCTCGTCTTCTGAAGGCAAGTGTGCTGCGTATCGGCGGGGCCTTCCAGCAGGAAACTTTCCGCCCGGGCGGAAAGATGTCTAGAGTTTCACGAATGACCGACCGCCGAAGGCAGCTGCTGGAGTACCTGGCCCAGACCGAGGGCTGGATCACCTCGGCGCAGCTCGCCGACCGTCTGGGCGTCACCACGCGCAGCGTGCGCAGCTACGTCACCGCAGCGAAATCGGCCGCTGCACCGCTGGAGATCATCCGTTCGTCGGCAGACGGCTATCGGCTCAATCGTGACGCCTACGCCGAATACCTGAAGGGCAGCGGGCGACGCAGCGAACACGAGACACCGCGCGACCGCCTCTACCACCTGGTGCGCACGCTGCTGGATGCCCGTGACGGGCTCGATGTGTACGACCTCGCCGCGCAGCTCTTCGTCAGCGAGTCGACCATCGAGGCCGACCTGCGCAAGGTGAAGTCGCTGTTCGACGATTCGGGCCTGCGCCTGGTTCGCACCGGCAGCGCCACCAGTGTGCAGGGGTCGGAGGAGAACCGGCGCAAGCTCATCAGCCGCATGTTCCGCGCCGAGAGCGCCCGCGGGTTTCTCGAGATCGAGCGCATTCAGCAGGAGTTCGACTCAGAGAACCTGACGGCGTTCAAGACCGACCTGCTCGCCCTGCTCGGCACAGGCGGCTACTTCGTCAATGAGTACGGCCTCGACAGCGTGCTGCTGCACGTGGCCATCGCCGTCGACCGCAGTTCGAAGAACCGGCCGCTCGAGTCGGTCACGGCGCCGGTCGCCGATGCTGCAGGGCTGTCGGCGAGCATCCTGGCCCTGGTCGACCGTCACTTCGGCGTCTCGCTGACCGACGCCGACCTCGACCACCTCGTGCTGCTGCTGACGACACGGGTCATCACCCCCGGTCACGGCATCGAGGTCTCGGTGCAGGCCGAAGAGCTCGGGCTGACCGACGATGTCGACTTCATTCGCCAGGTCGCCCGACGGGCGAGCGAGCAGTACCTGATCGACCTCGACGACGACGAGTTCACGGTGCGGCTCGCACTGCACGTGCGCAACCTCATCGCCCGGGCCCGGGTGAGCTCGTTCTCGCGCAACCCGATGACCCGCTCGATCAAGACGACCTACCCGATGACGTACGAGCTGGCGGTGTTCATCGCCAGCGAGATCCAGCGCAGAGAGTCGATCGTCATCAGCGACGACGAGATCGCCTACATCGCCCTGCACGTGGGGTCGCACCTCGAGCGCAAGGCGCGCCGAGACGACGCAGTGACGGCCACGGTCGTCTTTCCGAACTACTACGACATCCACCTCATGATGCTGCGGCGGCTCGAGAACGCCCTCGGCGACGACGTGCGGGTCGACACCATCATCACGCGCACCGACATCGACCCGAAGATGCTCACGACCGACCTGGTCATCACCACCGTGCCCTCGCTGGCCTACGGCGACAACGTGGTGCTCGTGCAGCCGTTTCTGACCGACGGCGACATCGAGAGCATCCGTCGTGCCACGGCCAGAGTGCGGCGCCTGCAGCGTCGCCGCCAGCTCAAAGAAGAGCTGCTGCTGTACTTCAGCGAAGATCTCTTCGTGCGAAACCTCGAGGCCGCCGACGAGGCCGAGATGATCGGTGCGCTGGGCGGTCGGATGCTCGCTGCGGGCATCATCGACCAGAGCTACATCGACGGCGCCATCGAGCGCGAGCGCATGTCGTCGACCGCTTTCACCGACTCGGTGGCCGTGCCGCACTCGATGCTGATGAACGCGTCGAAGACCGCCATCGCCATCGCACTCAACGACACGGCCATGCCGTGGGGAGAGAACCGGGTCAACGTCGTCGCGCTGATCGCGTTCAGCGACACCGGGCGGCGATCGTTCCAGTCGATCTTCGACCAGTTCGTCGAGGTGTTCTCTGAGCACGACGACGTTCAGCAGCTCATTCGCGGTTCGGTCGACTTCTCTTCGTTCATCGAGCAGCTCGTGCACCTGATGGACTCGTAGGGCGGGCACCGGAGGCGAGCGGCGGCGGTGTGCGTCGGCGGTGTGCGTCGCCGACGTGCGTCGGCGGTGTGCGGCGCCGCAGGCTCAGGCGATCGGCACGGGCGTTACCCCGAGGGGCGCCAGCGCGGCCGCACCACCATCGGCCGCCGTCAGCACCCAGATGCCGCCCTGGTGCACGGCCACCGAGTGCTCCCAGTGCGCCGCCATGCTGCCGTCACGGGTGGCGACCGTCCAGTCGTCGTCGCGCGTGAAGGTGTCGATGCCACCCGCCGTGATCATCGGCTCGATCGCCACCACGAGCCCGGGTTTGACCGCCGGGCCGCGCGAGCGCACGCGGTAGTTGAACACCGGCGGCTCCTCGTGCATGCTTCGGCCGATGCCGTGCCCGATGTAGTCGGTGAGGATGCCGTACTCGCCCTGCGACTCGACATAGTCTTCGATCGCCTCGCCCACCTCGTTCAGGTGCCGGGCCACGGCCAGGCGCGCGATGCCGTGCCACATCGACGCTTCGGTGACGTCGGCCAGGCGCTGGCGTTCGGCGACGAGCTCGGGCCTCGACGCGTCGGGCACCACGACGGTGATCGCGGAGTCGCCGTTCCACCCGCCCACGTCTGCGCCCGAATCGATGGAGACGATGTCACCGGGGCCCACCACGCGGTCGTTTGGGATGCCGTGCACGACGTCATCGTTGACCGAAGCGCACACGGTGTGCCGGTAGCCTGGCACCAGCTGGAAGTTCGACACTCCCCCGCGCGCACGGATGGCCGCGTCGGCGATGTCGTTCAGCTCGAGCGTGCTGATTCCGGGGCGGATGGCCGCACGCACGGCATCGAGCGACGCCAGAGTCGTCAGGCCGGGCCCGACCATCAGGCGCAGTTCGGCCGGGGTCTTGTAGATCGAGGGGCGGGCCACGTTCAGCTGGCGAAAAGCGCGATGCCCCGGGCATCCAGAGCTGCGGTGATGCGCGTCGTGACCTCATCGACCGAGCCGAGGCCGTCGACTTCGACCACGAGCCCGCGTTCGGCGTAGATGTCGATCAGCGGGGTGGTCTGCTCGGCATACACCTCGAGCCGATGACGGATGACGTCTTCGGTGTCGTCGGCGCGGCCCTGTTCGTGCGCGCGCTTGAGCAGACGGCCGACGATCTCGTCGGTGTCGGCGCTCAGCAGCACGACGACGTCGAGCGAGTGCCCGGTGCCGGCGAGGATGTCGTCGAGTTCGGCCACCTGCGCGACCGTGCGGGGGTAGCCGTCGAGCAGGAACCCGCCTTCGACGTCGGCCTCGTTGAGCCGGCTGCGCACGAGGTCGTTCGTCAGGCTGTCGGGCACGTACTTGCCCGCGTTCATGAACTCGGCGGCCTTCACGCCGAGCTCGGTGCCCTGCTCGACATTCGAGCGGAAGATGTCGCCGGTCGAGATGGCGGGCACGTTGCAGGCGACCGACAGCCGCACGGCCTGGGTGCCCTTACCCGCACCCGGCGGGCCGATCAACAGGAGACGCGTCAACGCAGAAGCCCTTCGTAATGGCGTTGCTGGAGCTGCGAGTCTATCTGCTTGACCGTTTCGAGGCCGACGCCGACGATGATCAGAATCGAGGCGCCACCGAACGGGAAGTTTTGGTTGGCACCGACCAGCACGAACGCGATCAGCGGAATGAGCGCGATGAGACCGAGGTACAGCGCACCGGCGAGCGTGATGCGCGTCAGCACGTAGTCGAGGTACTCGGCCGTCGGCCGGCCGGCGCGGATGCCCGGGATGAACCCGCCGTACTTCTTCATGTTGTCGGCGACTTCTTCGGGGTTGAACGTGATGGCCACGTAGAAGTACGTGAAGCCCACGATCAGCAGGAAGTACAGCAGCATGTAGAGCGGGTGGTTGCCGCTCGTGAGGTAGTTGGTGACCCAGGTCACCCAGGCGGCAGGGGTCTCGCCGGCCTTCGGCTGGTTGAACTGCGCGATCAGGGCGGGCAGGTACAACAGCGACGACGCGAAGATCACCGGCACCACACCGGCCATGTTGACCTTGATGGGAATGTAGGTGTTGTTGCCGCCGTATGTTCGACGGCCGACCATTCGTTTGGCGTACTGAACGGGTATTCGGCGCTGCGACTGTTCGACGAACACCACGGCCGCCATGATCAGCACGCCGATGAGAATGACGATCAGCAGAACCTCGATTCCCTGCTCCTGCTGGATGGCGACGAGCGAACCCGGGAAGCGGGCGGCGATCGAGGTGAAGATCAGCAGCGACATGCCGTTGCCGATGCCGCGCTCGGTGACGAGCTCACCCATCCACATGATGAGGCCGGTGCCGGCGGTCATCGTGATGACCATCAGCAGGATGGCGTACCAGGCGTCGTTCGTGATGAGCTGCGTGCACTGCGTCGTGGTGCTCGTGCCGAACAGGGCGCCACTGCGCGCCACGGTGATGAGGGTCGTCGACTGCAGAACGCCGAGGGCGATCGTGAGGTACCGCGTGTACTGGGTGAGGCGGCTCTGGCCGGCTTGGCCCTCTTTGTACAGGGTCTCGAAGTGAGGGATGACCACGCGCAGCAACTGCACGATGATCGACGCCGTGATGTACGGCATGATGCCCAGCGCGAAGATCGACAACTGGAGAAGCGCGCCACCACTGAACAGGTTGACGAGCTCGTAGAGGCCCGAGGTGTTCTGGTTCGCGGCGAGACAGGCCTGCACGTTGCCGAAGTCGACGAACGGCGCCGGGATGAACGACCCCAGCCTGAAGAGCGCGACGATGCCGAGCGTGAACAGAATTTTCCGGCGGAGATCCGGAGTACGGAAGATCCTGCCGACGGCTCTAAACAAAAAAAGGCCTCCTGCTAGGTGAAAACGAGACTTGCGCGAGCAGAGTCATCGCAGGAAGTGATTCCCACCGAAGACTCTACTCGAACTCGCCGGGGCCGGGAGGCCGAAGGGCGGCTGCCATAAGACAGCCGCCCCCGCGACGAGCATGCAGCGTTACTTGACGGAGCCACCAGCCGCGACGATCTTCTGCTCGGCAGAGCCGGAGACCTTGTCGACGGTGACGTTCAGCTTGACCGCAATATCCCCATTGCCGAGAACTTTGACCTTCTCGTTGTCGCGAACTGCGCCCTTCGAGACGAGGTCGGCGATCGTGACCTCACCACCGGTCGGGTACAGCTCTGCCAGACGATCGAGGTTGACCACCTGATACTCGATCTTGAACGGATTCTTGAACCCGCGCAGTTTCGGTGTGCGCATGTGCTGCGGCATCTGGCCACCCTCGAAACCCAGGCGCACGTTGTAACGCGCCTTGGTTCCCTTGGTGCCACGGCCCGCGGTCTTGCCCTTCGAGCCTTCACCGCGGCCGACACGCGTGCGTGCCTTCTTCGACCCGGCGGCGGGGCGGAGGTGGTGAACCTTCAGCACCTGCTCGCGCGCCTCGGCCGGCTCGGCCTTGGCCTTGGCGGCCTTCGGTGCCGTCACGGTCTCCGAGCTGGAGTCCGCAGCAGCGGCCGTGGTCGCGGGGGCCTTGGCAGCCTTGGCGGCCTTCGGCGCCTCGTCGGTCGAGGCACTGGCCTTCGCGGCGGTGGCCTTGGGGGCCTTCGCTGCAGCGGTCGTGGTCTCGGTCGACGCGGCCTTCGCCTTGGGCGCGGCCTTGGCGGCGCCTGCCGTCTTGGATGCAGCCTTCGGCGCTACCTCGGCAGCGCCATTCTTCTCTTCAGCCATTAGTCAATCTCCTCGACTTTCACCAGGTGAGCGACGTGGCGAACGTAGCCGCGGTTCTGCGAGTTGTCTTCACGCACGACGAACTGTCCGATGCGGTGAAGGCCAAGGCTACGCAGGGTGTCGCGCTGGTCTTGCTTTTCGCTGATCTTGGATTTGATCTGCGTGATCTTCAGGCTCGTAGCCATCATGCACCTGCCTTTGCGAGTGCTGCGGCCGCATCGGCCTCAGCCTGGGCACGCAGCAGACGAGCGGGTACGACGCGGTCGAGGTCGAGGCCACGGCGTGCTGCCACGGCGCGGGGCTCCTCGAGCTGCTTGAGTGCTTCGACGGTTGCGTGCACGATGTTGATCGTGTTCGACGACCCGAGCGACTTGCTCAGAACGTCGTGGATGCCCGCACACTCCAGCACCGCGCGAACGGGGCCACCGGCGATGACGCCGGTACCGGCCGCTGCGGGACGCAGCAGAACGACGCCGGCAGCCGCCTCACCCTGTACAGGGTGCGGGATGGTGTTGGCGACGCGGGGAACGCGGAAGAAGTTCTTCTTCGCCTCTTCGACGCCCTTCGAGATGGCCGTGGGCACCTCGCGGGCCTTGCCGTAGCCGACACCGACCAGACCGTTGCCGTCACCGACGACGACGAGGGCGGTGAAGCTGAAGCGACGACCACCCTTCACCACCTTGGAGACGCGGTTGATGGTGACGACGCGCTCGAGGAACTGGCTCTTCTCAGAGTCACGCGATCCGCGGTCTTTGTTGGGGTTGCGCTCGCGACCGCCGCGACGGGCCTCACGAGGCTCGTTCTGCGCTGCGGGCGCTTCGGTCGTCGCCGCTGCCGTTGTCGGCTCGGCGGTCGTAGCTTCTGCCACGTCAGCTTCCTTTGCTTTTTCGTCGCTCACAGGTCAAGTCCACCTTCACGAGCGCCATCGGCGACTGCCGCCACGCGCCCGGCGTAACGGTTGCCACCGCGGTCAAATACGACTGCTTCGATGCCAGCAGCCTTGGCGCGCTCGGCGACCAGTTCGCCGACCTTGTGGGCCTTCGCCGACTTGTCACCATCGAAGGTGCGCAGGTCTGCTTCGAGCGTCGATGCCGATGCGAGGGTGAAACCCTTGCTGTCGTCGACGACCTGAACGAACACGTGACGGGCCGAGCGGGTGACGACGAGGCGAGGACGAACCTCGGTACCCTCGACCTTCTTGCGCAGGCGGTCGTGGCGACGGCCGCGTGCTGCGGCCTTGCTCTTGCCTCTGGTTCCAGTAGCCATGATTACTTACCGCTCTTTCCGGCCTTGCGACGAACGACTTCGCCGGCGTAGCGCACACCCTTGCCCTTGTAGGGCTCCGGCTTGCGCAACTTACGAATGTTGGCAGCTACTTCGCCGACAGCCTGCTTGTCGATACCGCTGACAGTGAGCTTGTTGACACCCTCGACCGTGAAGCTGATGCCCGCGGGCGGCTCGACGGTGATGGGGTGGGAGTAGCCGAGGGCGAACTCGATGTTCGCTCCCTTGGCGGCGACGCGGTAACCGGTACCGACGACCTCGAGGCCCTTGGTGTAGCCCTGGGTCACGCCGATGATCTGGTTCGCGATGAGCGTGCGGGTCAGGCCGTGCAGCGAACGCGACTCGCGCTCGTCGTCGGGGCGGGTGACCAGGATCTGGCCGTCTTCGACCTTCGCCTCGATGGGAGCCTTGACGGTGAGCGCGAGCTCACCCTTCGGACCCTTGACGGTGACGTCTTGACCGTTGATGGTGATGTCGACTCCAGCAGGAATCTCGATCGGCAGTCTTCCAATACGTGACATGAGTGTCTACCACACGTAGGCGAGGACTTCCCCACCCACGCCCTTCTGTGAGGCCTGTCGATCGGTCAGCAGACCCGACGACGTTGAGAGGATTGCGACGCCGAGGCCACCCAGAACGGTGGGGATCTCGGTCGACTTCGCGTATACGCGGAGGCCGGGCTTCGAAACGCGCTTGATGCCCGCGATGGAGCGCTCACGGTTCGGACCGAACTTGAGCGAGAGAGTCAGGGTCTTGCCGACCTCTGCGTCTTTGACATCCCATGCAGAGATGTAGCCCTCGCTCTTGAGGATGTCAGCGATGTGCGACTTGAGCTTGCTGTGCGGCATCGACACGGTGTCGTGGAATGCCGAGTTGGCGTTGCGCAGTCTGGTCAGCATGTCTGCGACCGGATCTGTCATTGTCATTGGAGAGTTGCCCTTCTGGCCTGGTTTCGACACCCTTTTCGAGGATGCCGACCTGTGGTCTCGGCCAGGCCCAGCCGAATTGCTGAGCCTGGTTTACTGCTTTCTCGCTGGTTGAGTAGCTCCGCAGGAGCGTATCGAAACCTGGATCTCGATCCGCGCTTCGCGCTACTCGATCAACGAGGTGTTACGCGTTGTCGGCCGTACGGAACGGGAAGCCGAGCGCCTTGAGCAGCGCACGACCCTCGTCGTCGTTCTTCGCCGTGGTGACGACGGTGATGTCGAAACCGCGAACGCGGTCGATCTTGTCCTGGTCGATCTCGTGGAACATCGACTGCTCGGTGAGACCGAAGGTGTAGTTGCCCTGGCCGTCGAACTGGCGGTCGGAGAGACCACGGAAGTCGCGGATGCGGGGAAGCGCGAGCGACAGCAGCCGATCGAGGAACTCCCACGCGCGGTCGCCACGAAGCGTGACGTGGGCGCCGATGGGCTGGCCCTCGCGCAGCTTGAACTGGGCGATCGACTTGCGGGCCTTGGTGACCTGCGGCTTCTGGCCGGTGATGGCGGTCAGGTCTTTCACGGCGCCGTCGATGATCTTGCCATCGCGTGCAGCCTCACCGACACCGGTGTTCACGACGACCTTGATGAGGCCGGGAACCTGGTGGACGTTCGTGAAGCTGAAGTCTTTCGTGAGCTGGGGAACGATCTCGTTCTTGTACTTCTGCTTCAGGCGCGGCTGCACCTTGACAGCCTGCGCGGCAGTTGTTGTGTCAGTCATCAGATGTCCTTGCCACTCTTCTTGGCGTAACGAACGCGAACGTTCTTGGTGACGCCGTCTTTGGTGACCTGCTCGACGCGGAAACCGACGCGGGTCGGCTTCTTGGTCTCGGGGTCGACGAGTGCGACGTTCGACACGTGGATCGGGGCCTCGACGGTCTCGATGCCACCGGTCTTGGTGCCGCGCTGGGTCTGGCCGACGCGCACGTGCTTCTTGACGTAGTTCACGCCTTCGACGATCACGCGATTCTTCTCGACCTGTACTTCGATGACACGACCCTGCTTGCCGCGGTCTCCGCCGCGTTCCTGGGTCGCGCCCGAGATGACCTGAACCAGGTCACCCTTCTTGATGTTCGCCATGACTAAATGACCTCCGGTGCCAGCGAGATGATTTTCATGAACTTCTTGTCGCGAAGCTCGCGGCCGACCGGTCCGAAGATGCGGGTACCACGGGGGTCTCCGTCGGCCTTCAGAATCACGGCGGCGTTCTCATCGAACTTGATGTACGAACCGTCGACGCGACGGGTCTCTTTCTTGGTGCGAACGATGACCGCCTTGACGACGTCACCCTTCTTCACGTTGCCGCCGGGGATGGCGTCTTTGACGGTCGCCACGATGATGTCACCGAGGCCGGCGTACCGACGGCCTGAGCCACCGAGAACGCGAATCGTCAAGAGCTCCTTGGCGCCGGTGTTGTCGGCAACCTTGACTCGGGATTCCTGCTGAAGCATTTTCTACTCTTCCTAATCGAGAGGTCAGTAAGCGCGGGCGCCTACTTGGCCTTTTCGAGAATCTCGACCAGGCGCCAGCGCTTGGTGGCGCTCAGCGGACGGGTCTCCGAAATGAGCACCAGGTCGCCGATACCGGCGGCGCCGGCCTCGTCGTGCGCCTTCACCTTGGAGGTGCGGCGGATGACCTTGCCGTAGAGCGGGTGCTTCACGCGGTCTTCGACCTCGACGACGATGGTCTTCTCCATCTTGTCGCTGGTGACGTAGCCACGACGGGTCTTGCGGTAACCGCGCTCGTGATCGGGCGCGGCAACAGTCTCGACGGCTGCAGCAGCGGCTGCTTCAGTCTTAGCCATTACTTGGCCTCCTCAGTTGTCTCGGTTGCTTCGGCTTCGGGCGCCTCTTCGACAGGGGCGGCCTTTGCCTTGCGGGTCTTCTTGGGTGCCTCCACCGGCGCGACCTCGACGGCGACGGGCGTGGCACGGATGCCCAGCTCGCGCTCGCGCACGATCGTGTAGATGCGGGCGATGTCACGCTTCACGGCGCGCAGGCGGCCGTGGCTCTCGAGCTGGCCGGTGGCCGACTGGAAGCGCAGGTTGAACAGCTCTTCCTTGGCCTTGCGCAGCTCGTCGGCGAGGCGTGAATCTTCGAATGTGTCGAGCTCGACGGGGTTGAGCTCTTTAGAACCGATCGCCATTATGCGTCGCCCTCCTCGCGCTTGATGATGCGTGCCTTCAGGGGCAGCTTGTGGATAGCTCGGGTGAGCGCCTCACGAGCGACGGTGTCGTTGACACCGGAGAGCTCGAAGAGCACGCGACCCGGCTTGACGTTCGCGATCCACCACTCAGGCGAACCCTTACCGGAACCCATGCGGGTCTCGGCCGGCTTCTTGGTCAGCGGGCGGTCGGGGTAGATGTTGATCCACACCTTTCCACCACGCTTGATGTGACGCGTCATCGCGATACGAGCGGACTCGATCTGGCGGTTGGTCACGTAAGCCGGGGTCAGGGCCTGGATGCCCCACTCGCCGAACGACACGGTGGTGCCGCCGGTGGCCTGGCCGCTACGGCCGGGGTGGTGCTGCTTGCGGTGCTTGACTCTGCGTGGGATCAACATGGTTATGCCTCAACTCCTGCAGCTGCCACGGGGGCGGCGTCTGCCTTGGGCGCACTGGTCGGGGCTCCGCTGTTACGACGGGGGCGGTCGCCACCGTCGCGACGGTCGTCACGACGCTCGGGGCGCGTTGACTTCTGGTTGGCCTGCTCGCGGGCAAGCTCCTTGTTGGTGATGTCGCCCTTGTAGATCCACACCTTGACGCCGATGCGACCGAAGGTCGTCTTGGCCTCGTAGAACCCGTAGTCGATGTTCGCGCGCAGGGTGTGCAGTGGCACACGGCCTTCGCGGTAGAACTCCGAGCGGCTCATCTCCGCGCCACCGAGGCGGCCGGAGACCTGGATGCGAACACCCTTGACGGTCGGCGTGCGCTGGGCGCCCTGCAGGCCCTTGCGCATCGCGCGGCGGAACGCCACACGTGCGCTGAGCTGCTCGGCGATGCCCTGCGCCACCAGCTGGGCCTCAGCCTCGGGGTTCTTCACCTCGAGGATGTTCAGCTGGATCTGCTTCTTGGTGAGCTTCTCGAGGTCGGCACGGATGCGCTCGGCCTCGGCGCCACGGCGACCGATCACGATGCCCGGACGGGCGGTGTGGATGTCGACGCGAACGCGGTCACGGGTGCGCTCGATCTCGATGCGGGCGACGCCCGCACGGTCGAGGGACTTCGTGAGCAGGTTGCGGATCTTCACGTCTTCGGCGACGAAGTCGGCGTAGCGCTGACCCGGCTTGGTGCTGTCAGAGAACCAGCGCGACACGTGGTCGGTCGTGATGCCCAGACGGAAACCGTAGGGGTTTACTTTCTGGCCCATTACTTCTTTCCTGCCTTCTTGGAACCCTGTGAAACGACGCCGGCCTCATCGGGCGTGGCGAGCACGATCGTGATGTGGCTGGTGCGCTTCAAGATCTGAAAAGCGCGTCCCTGTGCACGGGGCTGGAAGCGCTTGAGGGTTGCGCCCTCATCGACGAATGCCTTCGAGACGAACAGGTCTTGCTCGTCGAGGTAGCTGTTGCTGCTGTCGGCCTTGACCTTCGCGTTCGCGATCGCAGACTCGACGAGCTTGTAGACAGGCTCGCTCGCGCCCTGCTGGGCGAACTTCAGAATTGCCAGGGCCTCCATGGCCTGCTTGCCGCGAATCATGTTGACGACGCGACGAGCTTTCATGGGGGTGACGCGGATGTGACGCACGCGTGCGATCGACTCCACCATTTCTCTCCTCCTTACGCCACCGCGTTAGCGGCGACGACCCTTCTTGTCGTCTTTCACGTGGCCGCGGAAGGTACGCGTCGGCGAGAACTCGCCGAGCTTGTGACCGACCATGGTCTCCGTGATGAACACGGGGATGTGCTTACGACCGTCGTGAACGGCGATCGTGTGGCCCAGCATGGCTGGGATGATCATCGACCGGCGTGACCAGGTCTTGATGACGTTCTTCGAACCGGCTTCGTTCTGTACGACGACCTTGCGGAGCAGGTGATCGTCAACGAAGGGGCCCTTCTTGAGACTGCGTGGCATCTTCTCGACTCCTACTTACGCTTCTTGCCGACGTTGCGGCGACGAACGATGAGCTTGTCGCTCTCTTTGTTGGGGTGGCGGGTGCGGCCCTCTTTCTGACCCCACGGGCTGACCGGGTGGCGACCACCGGAGGTCTTGCCCTCACCACCACCGTGCGGGTGGTCGACAGGGTTCATCGCGACACCACGAACCGTGGGGCGAACTCCGAGCCAGCGCTTACGGCCGGCCTTGCCCCAGTTGATGTTCGACTGCTCGGCGTTGCCGACCTCGCCGATCGTCGCGCGGCAGCGAGCATCCACGTTGCGGATCTCACCGCTGGGCAGACGGAGCTGGGCGTAGGGGCCGTCTTTTGCGACGAGACGAACGGATGCACCGGCTGACCGTGCCATCTTGGCACCGCCGCCCGGCTTCAGTTCGATCGCGTGGATGACGGTACCGACGGGGATGTTCTTCAGCGGCAGGTTGTTGCCCGGCTTGATGTCGGCGCCGGCACCCGACTCTACGATGTCGCCCTGGTTGAGCTTGTTCGGGGCGATGATGTAGCGCTTGGTGCCGTCGACGAAGTGCAGCAGTGCGATGCGAGCCGTGCGGTTCGGGTCGTACTCGATCTCGGCGACGCGGGCGTTGACGCCGTCTTTGTCATTGCGACGGAAGTCGATGACGCGGTACTGGCGCTTGTGGCCACCACCGATGTGACGGGTCGTGATGCGACCGGCGTTGTTGCGGCCACCGGTCTTGGGCAGCGGGCGGAGAAGCGACTTCTCGGGCGTGGTGCGGGTGATCTCTGCGAAGTCTGCAACAGATGAACCACGACGGCCGGGAGTAGTCGGCTTGTATTTGCGAATAGCCATGTTTTTGTCCTTACGCTTTCCGGCTAGCCGACAGCCGTGAAGATGTCGATGGTGCCGGACTTGAGAGTGACAATGGCACGCTTGGTGTCTTTGCGCTTTCCCATGCCGAACTTGGTACGGCGGGTCTTGCCCTGCTTGTTCAGCGTGTTGACCGAGTCGACCTGAACACCGAAGATCTTCTCGATGGCGAGCTTGATCTCGGTCTTGTTCGACGTGGGGGCCACGATGAACGTGTACTTGCCCTCGTCGATCAGGCTGTAGCTCTTCTCAGAGACGACCGGCGAGATGATGATGTCGCGGGGGTCTTTGTTGTTGCCGCTCATGCGTCAACCTCCTGCTTCTTGTTCTTCGACGCGATGAAGCCGTCGATGGCGCCCTTGGTGAAGACGATGTCGTCGCTCACCAGTACGTCGTAGGCGTTCAGCTGGTCGTACGTCAGAACGTGGACTTCGGGAACGTTGCGAACGCTCTTGACGGCGATGTCGTCGCCGCGCTCGACGACCACGAGAACGTGCTTGCTGGTCGCGATGAGGTTCAGCAGGTCGAGAGCAGTCTTGGTCGACGGAACCGGCCCGAGGGTCAGCGAGTCGACGACGTGCACGCGGCTGCCGCGGGCCCGGTCGGAGAGCGAACCCAGCAGAGCTGCCGCGATCATCTTCTTGGGGGTGCGCTGGTCATAGCTGCGCGGGGTCGGGCCGTGCACGATGCCACCGCCGGTCATCTGGGGAGCGCGGATCGAGCCCTGACGGGCGCGGCCGGTTCCCTTCTGCTTGAACGGCTTGCGGCCGGCACCGGAGACCTCGCCGCGACGCTTGGTCTTGTGCGTGCCCTGGCGTGCAGCAGCGAGCTGCGCGACGACGACCTGGTGGATCAGCGGGATGTTGGTCTGAACGTCGAAGAGCTCACCGGGAAGAGTGACCGTGCCGGCCTTCTTGCCCTGGGCGTCGACGACGTCGACAGTTGCGTCAACCATGGGTTACGCCCCCTTTACTGCGGTACGAACGAAAACGAGACGGCCACGGCCGCCGGGAACGGCGCCCTTGACGAGGAGGAGGTTCTTCTCGGCGTCGACCGAGTGCACGACGAGGTTCAGCACGGTGACGCGCTCGCCACCCATGCGGCCGGCCATGCGCATGCCCTTGAAGACACGGCTGGGGGTCGACGAGGCGCCGATGGAACCCGGCTTGCGGTGGTTGCGGTGCGAACCGTGCGACGACGAGACACCCTTGAAGTTGTGGCGCTTCATGACACCGGCGAAGCCCTTGCCCTTCGAAGTGCCGACGACATCGACCTTCTTGCCGGCTTCGAACACGGCGTCTACGGTGAGCTCCTGGCCGAGCGCGTACTCCGCGGCGTCGGCGGTGCGGATCTCGGTCACGTGACGGCGAGGCGTGACGCCTGCCTTGTCGAAGTGGCCGGTCTGCGGCTGGTTCACCTTGCGGGGGTCGATCTGGCCCGCCGCGATCTGAACGGCTTCGTAGCCGTCGACCTCGGGGGTGCGAATCTGAGTCACGACGTTCGGGGTGATCTGAACGACGGTCACGGGGATGAGACGGTTGTTCTCGTCCCACACCTGGGTCATGCCGAGCTTGATGCCGAGCAGACCTTTGGACGTCTTAGTTGTAGTAGCCATCAGTCACTCCCTACAGCTTGATCTCGATGTTGACATCGGCCGGAAGGTCGAGGCGCATCAGTGAGTCGACAGCCTTGGGCGTCGGGTCGATGATGTCGATGAGGCGCTTGTGGGTGCGCTTCTCGAAGTGCTCGAAGCTGTCTTTGTACTTGTGAGGCGAACGGATGACCGCGATGACGTTCTTCTCGGTCGGCAGCGGCACGGGGCCCACTACGGTCGCACCTGCACGCGTGACTGTGTCGACGATCTTGCGCGCCGAGCTGTCGATGACCTCGTGGTCGTACGACTTAAGTCGAATGCGGATCTTTTGTCCCGCCATGTGTGACTCACTCTCTTGTCTTGCGTCGTACATCTCAGGTGTTGTTCACCTGGGCGGCATTGGACGCGCTTAGAACACTGTTCTTCTGTCAAAGCCCCACCCGCCGCCGCGCAGAGTACTGGCGCGATTCGACCGCGCAGAAATCGACGCGATTTCGAGAGGGGATTCTGAAGCTGATGTTTGAACTTGCGTTCTGCTACCCGCGGCCTAGCCCTACAAGATCGAGGATCTATAGCTATGCACTGCCTGGTAGTGATGCGGACCGCCCCTGTCATGCGTATGTGACTGGCACAACGCGACACAGTTCGACCCGAAATACTGAACTAGAAGAGTCTGCCACACCGTAGGGGTTCGTGCAACCCGGGCGTGTCGCGGCGGCGTGTCACGCCTGCGCTGGCGAACGACTCAGGCGACCGCGACCGCCGCGCGCGCCCGCAGGCGCCAGTCGACTAGGGCCAGAACCCCCGTCGCCACCGCGAGAACGGCGACCAGCGGCGCCACGATGTCGACCGAGGCGGCGAGCCCGAGGCCGGTGGCGAGGATGCCCGCACCCACGGCGGTCAGCGCCTGCAGCAGGTACGAGAAGAGGTAGAGCGCAGACAGCGTGGCGCCACGGTGCTCGGGGCGGGTGAGGCGCCCGATCAGCTGCAGCCCGCCCATGAAGGCGAGCGAATAGCCGGCGCCGCCGACGACGCACCAGAGCAGGAACAGCCCGATCGAGCCCGAACTGACGACGATCTCGAGCACGCCCAGACCGGCGATCGACAGCACGGCTCCGACGATGACGGCGACGTGGGCGTGGATGCGCTGCAGCGCGATCGCGGTGGCGCCGATCATCACCGAAGAGACGGCGAGCAGTCCGCCGATCACCAGAAGGTTGGTGGTGGCCGTGAGGTCGCGGGCGATCGATGCGCCCAGCGAGAGGAACACAGCGCCGACCGAGTAGGCGAGGGCGACCGAGAGGGTCGACACGAGGAACACGCGAACAGTTCCGCGGGGCACACGGATGGGCTGCGGGCGCCAGGCCGGCCGGGCATCCGGAGTCTGCGCGGGCATACGGTAGACCGCCGCGAAGACGAGGGCACTCAGCACCGCGAGCACGATGTAGCTGAGCTGCTGGGGCCACGGCGCGTACTGGGCCAGGGTTCCGGAGATGAGCAGCGCCAGCGTGAGACCGAGGGCGGTCGACGCCGTGGTGAGCGAGCTCGCGAGGCGCGGGTTCGACGACGTGTTGTTCTCGACGAGCGAGGCGCTGGCGGCGCCGAGCGCGAAGGCGGTGCCGATGCCCTGCAGCGCCCGACCGACGTAGAGCCATGCCACGTTGGGCGCGATGGCGAACAGGGCGCCCGAGACGAGGATGAGGCCGACCCCGATGAGCATTGCGCGGCGGCGGCCGATGGTGTCAGAGATGTTGCCGAAGACGAGCAGGCCGACGAGCAGCACGAGCGGGTAGGTAGCGAAGATGGTCGTGATGACGGTCGACGAGAGCTGCCATTCGGCGGCGTAGCTCGGGTAGAGCACCGAGGGGGCCCCGCTGGCCCACAGGCACAGGGCGAGAACCGCGGCGGATGCCCAGAAGCTGCCTCTGCGCGAGAATCTCGTGATCGTGGTGGTCATGGCTGCACACTACCCGTCTCAGTTGGGATTGCCAATCTAGCTGGCTCGTTCTATCGTTAAGACGTGGTCACGCCAGCGAACTCCCGAACCAAGAAAGAACACCACTGCTCGATTCACCGCAGTCTCGACCTGGTGGGCGAGAAGTGGTCGTTGCTGATTGTGCGCAACGCCCTGCGGGGCGAGAGCAGGTTCTCCGAGCTGCGCGACAACCTCGGCATTCCGAGCGACGTGCTCTCGGCCCGGCTGGCGACGCTGGTCGACGCGGGTGTGCTCGAACGACGGTCGTACCGCGAGCCCGGCGAGCGCGAGCGGTACAGCTACCACCTCACCGAGCAGGGGCAGGCACTGAAGACCGTGCTGATCGCCCTGCAGGAGTGGGGCGACGAGTACAACCCGAGTCCCGGCGGCCGGGTGTCGCTGACGCAGGATGCCGCAACCGGCCAGCACGCGTCGATCGGGTTCATCGGCGACGACGGTTCTGTGCTCGACTCCTCGGCGGTCACCATGGTGCCGGGGCCGGCGGCGGCGATCAGCTGGTGACCCCCCGCCGCGCTGCGCTGATTGAGTGGGCCCACAGGGCCGTATCGAAATCGGTTGAGCAACCGCCCGGGCGCGCTGGCGGCTGGTTTCGATACGCGCTGCGCGCTACTCAACCGGCGGCGGGGTGGGGCTCAGCTGAGCAGCCAGCCGTTCTCCTCGGCGATGCGAACGGCCTCGGCACGGCTGCGCGCCGCGGTCTTGCCGATCGCGCTCGAGAGGTAGTTGCGCACCGTGCCCTCGGAGAGGAAGAGCGCCGCCGCGATCTCGGCCACGCTGGTGCCGCGCTGGGCGGCCCGCAGCACGTCTGACTCGCGCGCCGACAGCGGGTTGTCGCCCGAGGCCAGCGACTCGGCGGCGAGGGCGGGGTCGACGACGCGCTGGCCGTCGTGCACGCGGCGAACGGCCTCGGCCAGCTGGCGCGCGGGTGTGTCTTTGACGACGAAGCCGCTGGCGCCCGCGGCCATGGCACGCTTGAGGTAGCCGGGGCGGCCGAAGGTCGTGACGACGAGCACCCGGCAGCTCGGCAGGGCTGCCCGCAGCTGGGCGGTGACGGCGATACCGTCACGGCCCGGCATCTCGACGTCGAGCAGGGCGACATCGGGCCGTGTCTCGAGGGCGAGCTCGACCACGACGTCGCCGCGCTCGGCCTCGGCGACGATCTCGAGGTCGGGTTCGAGGCCGAGCAGCGCCACCAGGGCACCGCGCACCAGGGCCTGATCATCGGCGAGCAACAGCCTGATCATGCGGTCACGCTCAGCACGAAGCCGCCCTGCGGCGCGGGGCAGGCCGTGAGCGAGCCGCCGGCGTTCGCGACGCGCTCGGCGAGCCCACTCAGCCCGTTGCCGCGGGTGACCGTCACATGGGCATCCGCAGCCGCGACCCCGCCATCACCCGGCACGCCCCAGCCGTCGTCGGCGATCTCGACCCGGTGCGGCTCGAGGGTGATGGTGCAGCGTCCGGCACGGGAATGCCTGATCACGTTGGTGACGCCCTCTCGCACGACCCAGGCGAAGAGCTGGCTGGTCTCGCCCGGCACATTCTCGATGCTGTTCGGCAGGTCGGCCTGGATTCCCGCGCTGTTGAGCGCCTCGCGTGCGCCCGAGAGCTCGGCTGCGAGGTTCACCCCACGGTACCCGGTGACCGTGGCGCGCACGTCGGCGAGGGCTCCGCGGGCGAGGCGTTCGATGTCGTCGATCTCGGCACCGGCGCGCAGCGGATGCTCGGGCAGCAGCCGGCCCGCCAGCTCGGCCTTCACCGTGATGACGGTCAGCGAGTGCCCGAGAATGTCGTGGATGTCGCGCGCCACCCGTGAGCGCTCCTGCTCGACGGCGAGCCGTGCCGCCTCGGCCTGCGACTCGCGCAGGCGCCGCACGAGGTCGAGCTGGCGGGCGAACGCCGACATCATCATCGCGATCGAGAACGTGATGAGCGGCAGGTAGATCGCATCGCCGACCGGACCGGTGAGGGCGAGCACGACGAAGATGAGCACGGCGAGGATGCCCGCGAAGAGCGCTTCGGCCCGCACCGTCGTTCCCGCCATCGCCACCGCGATCGCCACGAACACCCAGAGCGACGTGACGCCCACCCCGAGAAACGGCACGAACACCACCGTCGACAGGGTGAACACCACGCCGCCGGCGATCGTCTGGCGCGTCGTTCGCCCCCAGAACAGCGGCGGGCCGAGCACGTACACCGCTGCCCAGGCGACCAGCAGAACCTGGCCGAGCAGCTCGGCCCAGAGGGGCAGGCCATTGGTCCAGAGGGTGGCGATCGGGATGCCGAGCCACACCAGCCCGACCAGCGAGCCGAGGTACCAGCGCCGGGCGCCGCGGCGGTCGAGGGCGCCGCGCCAGGTCGCGGTCGCGGTCGCGGGAGCTCGGCCCTCGGCAGCCTCCGCCGGCACGGTCAGACCCGCTTCGTGTCGCGGCGGAACATGCGTGCCGCAGCCAGCCCGAAGATGATGCCCCAGGCCAGCACGTTCACCAGCGCCCACCAGTCGAAGCCGTTGCCGAGCAGCGGGGTGCGTGCGATGGCACCGACACCGTAGGCCGGGGTGAACTTCGCAATGTCCTGCAGCACCTGCGGCAGCACCTCGAGGGGCACGAACAACCCGCCGAACAGGGCGAGGAACGCCAGCAGCGGGCCGAGAATCTGCATCACGTTCTCGCTCGGCACGAGATACCCCACGAACAGGCCGAGGGTGGCGAACACCATCGAGCCGATCCACGCGACGAGGCCCGACAGGAACCACACCTGCAGCGGCATCGTGATGCCCATCAGAAGCCCGGCGACGAACACTGCGACCACCGCGATCAGCCCGAGGAACATGGCCGACAGCATCTTGATCGTGATGTACGCGGCCGGGCGCAACGGCGTCAGGCGCAGCTGCCTGCTCCAGCCCTGGGCCCGCTCGACGGCGACCATACCCCCGCCCGAGGTCGCCGCCAGCATGGCGCCGTAGACGGCGAAGCTGATCATCACGTAGGCCGCGTACGAGTAGCCTGTGTCGCCGAGCGGCTGGTCTTTGTTCGGCAGCGCGAACAGCACCAGAAAGACGACCGGCATGACGATGGTGAAGACCAGGGTGCGGCGGTTGCGCAGAACGCGTCTGATCTCGAGGGCGAGAAAGGTGACGTTGAAGCCGCCCAAGGGAGGAACGCGGCGTTCGATGCGCGTGCGGTCGGGCAGCGTGGGTGCGGTGGTCATGAGAGGCTCCCGGTTGAATCGGTCGGTGCGAGCTGGGGGGTGCGGCCGCCGCCGGGCGGCGTCGACCCGCGTGATGAGGTCAGCGCGACGAAGGCGTCTTCGAGGTTGTGCGACGTGATCTCGAGGTCACGGGCATCCGTCTGCGTGAGCAGGTACCGCGCGACGGCGTCAGAGTCGCTGGCGTGGATGAGCACGCCCTCGCCGCGGTCTTCGACGTCGTCGACACCGGGCAGGGCGAGCACGGCGGCTCTGTCGAGGTTCGAGACGGTGGCACGCACTGTGCGGCCCGAGGCGAGATTCTTGATCTCGGCGGCGGTTCCGTCGGCCACGATCTCGCCCTCGCGGATGAGCACGATGCGGTCGGCGTAGGCATCGGCCTCTTCGAGGTAGTGAGTGGCGAAGATCACCGTGCGGCCGGTGGCGGCGTCGGCGCGGATGGCGTTCCAGAAGTCGCGGCGGCCCTCGACATCCATGCCCGTGGTGGGCTCGTCGAGAATGAGCAGGTCGGGGTCGGGCAGCAGCGCGAGGGCGAAGCGCAGGCGCTGCTGCTGGCCGCCCGAGCACTTGCCCACGCGGCGGTCGCCGATGTTCAGGATGCCCGCCCGGTCGAGCACCTCGTCGACGGGCCGCGCGCCGGGAAAGAGGGTGGCCGTCAGCAGCACGGTCTCACGCACGGTCAGGTCGCGCAGCAGGCCGCCCGTCTGCATCACCGCCGCCACCTGCCCGCGCGAGATGGCCAGGTGCGGCGGCATGCCGTAGATCGTGACCTCGCCCGCGTCGGGCTTGCTCAGGCCGAGGATCATGTCGACGGTGCTCGTCTTGCCGGCACCGTTCGGGCCGAGAAAGGCGACAACCTCGCCGGGCTTCACCGTCAGATCGAGATTCGTGACAGCGTGCACCTTGCCGAATGACTTGGTGAGGCCGCGCAGGGCGACGGCATCGCCCGCGGTGGCGGGGTCGATGCGAGGTGCGCTGAGTGTTGTGTGTGCCATGCAACGATCTTCGCGCGTTTGACCGCGGCGCGCTGCGCCCGAACGTCACGTGTCGATCGTGACATTTGTCACGGCCCTGATCTCTTCGCGACAGCGCGGTCGACGTGTGGATCACCACTCGACGCACACCGGGTTCTGATGAGAGCGACCGGAGTCACTCGTAGAGCAGGTTTCGCAGCTCCGTCTCGGCCGAGCCGAGGCGGTCGGGGTCGATCGTTACACCCTCGCTGTACTTGTCGACCACCCGCGGGTCGACGTAGCTCGTGCGAGCGATGGTGGGGGTGTTGCTGAGCACCGCCGCGGCGTCGCGCATGCTCTGGGCGACGACACGCTTGCGGGCGCTCTCCGACTTCTGCGGGCCGGCCTTCGCGAGGCTGATGGCGGCCGCGAGCGTGCCGTGCAACGTGCGGAAGTCTTTCGCCGTGAAGTCTCCCCCGGTCTGGCCGCGCACGTACGCGTTGATCTCGGCGGCATCTAACGGATGCCACACGGCGCGCCCGTGCGCCTGAGCGTGCGCGGGACGATCGGGGTGCTCTGCCCGCGAGACCGCGGCCGCGGCATCCGTCGCCGCCGAGTGCGCGTGCGGATGCGCCTCGGCGCGGAACGCCAGCAGGTGAGCATTGGGCCCCCGGCGCTTCAGCCCCGCGATGACGCGCGCGAGCTCGGCGTCGCGGATGTCAGACTCCCACGGCTGCCCGCTCTTGGCCGGGAACTTCAGATGCACGTCGTCGCCGCTCACCTTCACGTGTGCGCAGAGCAGCGTCGAGAGGCCGAAACTGCCGTGCTGTTCTGCGTACCGCTCGCTGCCGACCCGCAGCGAGCCCTGGTCGAGCATGCGGAAGGCCGCCGCCAGCGCCCGGTCACGGTCGGGATGCTCGTGCCGCAGGTCAAGCGTCACCTTGCGCCTCGCCGTCGGCAGCGCCTCGGCCAGCATCAGCGCGCGGTCGAACTTGATGCGGTCTTTCTGCTGGCGCCAGGTGGGGTGATAGATGTACTGCCGCCGTCCCGCGGCGTCGATGCCCGTGGCCTGGATGTGGCCGTTCGCGTAGGGGGCGATCCACACGTCGTTCCAGGCGGGCGGTATGGCGAGGTGCTGGATGCGCGCCCGCAGCTCGTCGTCGCGCAGCACGTCGCCGTTCAGGTCTTTGTACGTGAAGCCCGTGCCGGCCCTGACCCGTCGGTACCCCTTGCCGGCCACGTCGCTGCGCCTGAGCCTCACCATGCCTTTACGCTACCGCTCCGGTTCACCGGCACGAGCTCGGGCGGGACTCCCTTGACAACGACGAAGGGCCGCACCCCCCGTGAGGAGTGTGGCCCTTCGTGTGAAACGTCAACCGATGGCGTCGCCCAGAGGGCGAACCGAAGGCAGAGGTGCTACTTGGTGACCTTGGTCACCGTTCCGGCGCCGACGGTGCGGCCACCCTCACGGATGGCGAAGCCGAGGCCCTCCTCCATCGCGATGGGCTGGATGAGCTCGACGCTGATGTCGGTGGTGTCGCCGGGCATGACCATCTCGGTGCCCTCGGGCAGCGTGATGACGCCGGTGACGTCGGTGGTGCGGAAGTAGAACTGCGGACGGTAGTTCGTGTAGAACGGGTTGTGACGGCCACCCTCATCCTTCGACAGGATGTAGGCGGTGCCCTCGAAGCCGGTGTGCGGGGTGACCGAACCGGGCTTCACGACGACCTGGCCGCGCTCGACGTCTTCGCGCTTGGTGCCACGGAGAAGCAGACCACAGTTCTCGCCGGCCCATGCCTCGTCGAGCTGCTTGTGGAACATCTCGATACCGGTGACCGTGGTCTTCTGCGTCGGGCGGATGCCGACGATCTCGACCTCGGAGTTGATGGCGAGGGTGCCACGCTCGGCGCGACCGGTGACGACGGTGCCACGACCGGTGATCGTGAAGACGTCTTCGATCGGCATGAGGAACGGCTTGTCCTTGTCGCGGATCGGGTCGGGGATCGACTCGTCGACCGCGTCCATCAGCTCGACGATCTTCTCGGTCCACTCCGGGTCGCCCTCGAGTGCCTTCAGAGCGGAGACGCGGATGACCGGGGCGTTGTCGCCGTCGAAGTTCTGGCTCGAGAGGAGCTCGCGAACCTCGAGCTCGACGAGCTCCAGGATCTCTTCGTCGTCGACAGCGTCGCTCTTGTTCAGCGCGACGAGCAGGTAGGGAACGCCGACCTGGCGAGCGAGCAGAACGTGCTCACGCGTCTGGGCCATCGGGCCGTCGGTGGCGGCGACGACGAGGATCGCGCCATCCATCTGGGCAGCACCGGTGATCATGTTCTTGATGTAGTCGGCGTGGCCGGGAGCATCGACGTGAGCGTAGTGGCGCTTCGGGGTCTCGTACTCGATGTGCGAGATGTTGATCGTGATACCACGCTGCTTCTCTTCGGGCGCAGAGTCGATCTGGTCGAAGTTGAAGGTCTTGTTGGACTCGGGGTACTTCTCGGAAAGGACCTTGGAAATGGCCGCGGTGAGCGTGGTCTTTCCGTGGTCGACGTGACCGATTGTTCCGATGTTTACGTGCGGCTTTGTCCGCTCGAACTTGGCCTTAGCCACTGGGTCCTCCTCAGGACTTCAATGTAGAGGCCTGAACGTGCAGGCTTCTACGGGGGATTTCTTTATTTTACGTGTTTGGGCAACCGCAACAGTGTAGCTGATCTGCCCGCCTGTGAGGGCAGGCAGACCAGCGCGACTACTCGCCCTTGTTCTTCTGGATGATCTCGTCTGCCACGGCCTTCGGCACCTCAGCGTAGCTGTCGAAGGTCATCGAGTACACGGCGCGGCCCGAGGTCTTGCTTCTCAGGTCGCCCACGTAGCCGAACATCTCGCTCAGCGGCACGTTGGCACGGATGACCTTGACGCCGGTGGCGTCTTCCATCGACTGGATCTGGCCACGGCGAGAGTTCAGGTCGCCGATGACGTCGCCCATGTAGTCATCAGGGGTACGCACCTCGACGGCCATCAGCGGCTCGAGGAGAACGGGCTGCGCCTTGCGAGCCGCCTCCTTGAACGCCATGGTGCCGGCGATCTTGAACGCCATCTCCGAGGAGTCGACGTCGTGCGCGGCGCCGTCGAGCAGGATGCCCTTCACGCCGACCATCGGGTACCCGGCCAGCACGCCCACGGCCATAGCGGCCTGGAAGCCCTGGTCGACCGAGGGGATGTACTCGCGCGGAACGCGGCCACCCGTGACCTTGTTCTCGAACTCGTAGACCTTCTCGGCCGTCACTTCGAGCGGCTCGATCGAGATCTGGATCTTCGCGAACTGACCTGAACCACCGGTCTGCTTCTTGTGCGTGTAGTCGTGCTTGTCGACCGTGCGGCGGATCGTCTCGCGGTAGGCCACCTGGGGCTTGCCCACGTTGGCTTCGACGTTGAACTCGCGCTTCATGCGGTCGACCAGGATGTCGAGGTGAAGCTCGCCCATGCCCTTGATGACCGTCTGGCCGGTGTCCTGGTTCTGCTCGGTACGGAAGGTCGGGTCTTCTTCGGCCAGCTTCTGGATGGCCAGGCCCAACTTCTCCTGGTCGGCCTTCGTCTTCGGCTCGATCGCGACCTCGATGACGGGCTCGGGGAACGTCATCGACTCCAGCACGACGGGGTGCGCCGGGTCGGCCAGGGTGTCACCGGTGGTGGTGTCTTTCAGGCCGATGACCGCGTAGATGTGACCGGCGGTCACCGAGTCGACGGGGTTCTCCTTGTTGGCGTGCATCTGGAAGATCTTTCCGATGCGCTCCTTCTTGCCCTTGGTCGCGTTGATGATCTGCGCGCCCGAGTCGACGTGACCCGAGTAGACGCGGATGTAGGTCAGACGACCGAAGAACGGGTGAACCGCGACCTTGAACGCCAGTGCGGCGAACGGGTCGGTCGAGTTGGCGCCGCGCGAGATGACGATCTCCTCGTCGCGCACGTCGTGACCCTCGACACTCGGAACGTCGAGCGGGCTCGGCAGGTAGTCGACCACGGCATCCAGCATCGGCTGCACACCACGGTTCTTGAACGCCGAACCACAGAGAACCGGGTAGATCTCGCTGTTCACGGTGAGCTTGCGGATGGCCGCCTTGATCTCTGCGACGGTGAAGTCGGGTTCGCCACCGAGGTAGCGCTCGAGCAGCTCGTCGCTGGTCTCGGCGACGACCTCGATCAGCTTCTCGCGGTACTCGTCGGCCAGCTCCTGCAGGTCTGCGGGAATCGGCTCGATCTCGTACTTCGCACCCAGGGCGACGTCACCCTTGGAGTCACCGCGCCAGGTGAGCGCGCGCATCTCGACCAGGTCGACGACACCCTCGAAGTTCGACTCGGCGCCGATGGGCAGCTGGATGACCAGCGGGCGGGCGCCGAGGCGCTTCACGATGGTGTCGACGGTGAAGTAGAAGTCGGCACCGAGCTTGTCCATCTTGTTGACGAAGCAGATGCGCGGCACGTCGTACTTGTCGGCCTGGCGCCAGACGGTCTCAGACTGGGGCTCGACGCCCTCCTTGCCGTCGAAGACGGCGACGGCACCGTCGAGCACGCGAAGCGAGCGCTCGACCTCGACCGTGAAGTCGACGTGGCCGGGGGTGTCGATGATGTTGATCTGGTGGTTGTTCCAGAAGCACGTGGTCGCAGCCGACGTGATCGTGATGCCGCGTTCCTGCTCCTGCGCCATCCAGTCCATCGTGGCGGCGCCGTCGTGCACTTCACCGATCTTGTGAGTGATGCCCGTGTAGAACAGGATGCGCTCGGTGGTGGTGGTCTTGCCGGCATCGATGTGGGCCATGATGCCGATGTTGCGGACCTTGTTCAGGTCGGTAAGCACGTCCTGTGCCACGGATTTCCTCCGATTGGATTGCTAAAAGAGTGGGCTGGTACGTCACGCTGGTTGAGTAGCGCGAAGCGCGTATCGAAACCGGATGCCCTGCGGCACCTTCTGGTCTCGATACGCGCCTCCTGCGCTACTCGACCGGCGGGCGGTCTACCAGCGGTAGTGCGCGAAGGCCTTGTTCGACTCGGCCATCTTGTGGGTGTCTTCACGACGCTTCACAGCGGCGCCCAGACCGTTCGACGCATCGAGGATCTCGTTGGTGAGACGCTCGGTCATGGTCTTCTCGCGACGACCCTTCGCGTAGGTGGTGAGCCAGCGCAGTGCAAGGGTGTTGGCGCGGTGAGGCTTGACCTCGACGGGCACCTGGTACGTCGAGCCACCGACACGGCGGCTCTTGACCTCGATGGTCGGGCGCACGTTGTCGAGCGCCTTCTTGAGAGTTACAACAGCGTCGGCACCGTTTTTATTCGCGACACCCTCGAGGGCGTCGTAGACGATCTTCTCGGCGAGACCCTTCTTGCCGTCGAGCAGGATCTTGTTGACGAGCTGGCTGACGATGGGTGCGCCGTAGACGGGATCTGCGACGACGGGGCGCTTGGGAGCGGGACCTTTACGAGGCATTACTTCTTCTCCATCTTCGCGCCGTAGCGGCTACGAGCCTGCTTGCGGTTCTTGACGGCCTGGGTGTCGAGGGCGCCGCGAACGATCTTGTAACGAACGCCGGGGAGGTCTTTCACACGACCGCCGCGAACGAGCACCATCGAGTGCTCCTGCAGGTTGTGGCCCTCGCCGGGAATGTAGGCGGTGACCTCGGTGCCGTTCGACAGCTTGACACGGGCGACCTTGCGCAGGGCCGAGTTCGGCTTCTTGGGCGTGGTGGTGTACACACGGGTGCACACGCCGCGCTGCTGCGGGTTCGACTTGAGAGCAGGCGCTTTGGTCTTCGTGACCTTGCGCGTTCGGCCCTTTCGGACCAGCTGCTGAATGGTAGGCACTGACGTAACTCCTTGTGTTTACTGCACGGTGACAGTTGTTGCTGATTCGCATTCGAACGCGGCACGGCAGCAACGTTCTGCGGCCATGCGTGTCGAGTTCATTTGGACCTGCTTGCGAACCAGAGCTTGGTTCGTCGGGGGCAGGTATGCCGTGGGGGCCGGCCGATCGATGTGATCGGTGAAACCCTGCTTTGAGTGATTGTGCGTGGCTCGCAGCCGGTGACGGCACGAGAGCACGACAAAGCGCACACCCAGAGAATATTACGCGGCCGGAGGCCTTCGGTCAAATGGCCGGGTACGTCGCCGCCGAGGTCTCGGCGACCGCGCGATCGTACTCCTCGCGGTCGGCCGCGTTCTTCAGTTTCAGCTTACGGCCGCGCGAGCTGAGCCACGCCCCGATCCAGATGGTCGCCTCTCGGGCGACGATGGCAGCGGCGAGCGTGAGCGGGTCCATCACCAGGCCCCGGATGAACGTGGTGGCGTCGGCGGCGGTGAAGTTCCACGCCTGAACGGCGAGCAGGGCCCCCAGAATGGCCGCCCCGTACACGATCACCGCCACGATGAATCCGCCGAGCACGTAGGCCCACCACCCCGCCCGGTTCACGATCAGCACGAGCAGGATCAACGCGATGGCGAAGAAGATGACGGGCACGTAGAAGGCCGGGCTCGCGGCGAACTCGCCGAGCACCGTGCCGAGCCGGTCCACCGGAACGGTGAAGGCGAGAATGACAGCGGCGACCAGTGCGAACACGACGGCGAAGATCAGCGTGCCGACCAGGGCGATCAAGGTGCCGATACCCCGGTTGCCGCGCTTCTTCGGCGGCGTCAGCACGGGTACGACGACCGCCGACGGGGTTCCGTACGCCGACGGATACGCACCCTGCGCGCTGGGTGCACCCGGCGCTGTGCCCGCACCGGTGTTCTCGGCCGGCGGATAGGCGGCGGTGGAGGGGTAGCCGCCGGGGTTCGCTGCGGGCGGGGCTCCGGCGGGGGCGGCTGCGGTCGAAGCTCCGGAGGGACTCGCGAGATGCGTCGCGGCGACTGCTGCAGCGGCCCCGGTCGCGGCCACGGCGGCCGCTGCGGGCACTCCCCCAGCCGGAGCAGCCTCCCGGCTGGAGGAGTTACCGTCGGCCGTGTAGCCCGGCGCGCCGGGGGCGGCGCTCTGTGGGGCGGCCGCGTAGCCCGTCGCTCCAGCGGCGGCATCCTGGGAGAACCCTCCCGATGCACCCGGGGCGACGTACGGGGCCGGCGTCTGGAAGGCGGCGGCGGGATACGCCACCGCCCCCGTGCCGGCCACGGCTCCGGTGGCGGCCATCGTGCCTGGGGCGCTTCCGGCGCCCGTCTCGCCCGCGGCGGAGTGGTCTGCCGTGGCGGACGAGTCTGCCGTGGCGGAGGGGTCTGCCGTGGCGGAGGGGTCTGCCGTGGCGCTCGAGTGGGTCGCGACGGCCCGCAGGTCGTCGGGCGTGACGCTCGCCACGACAGGAGCGGCGTACGCGGTTCCCGCTGGCGCCGAACTCCCCTCGGCCGGTGCGAACGTCTCGGCCGGTGCGAACGTCTCGGCCGGCGAGACAGGCTCGGCGAGCGTCACCGGCTCCGGCGCGGCGGTGGGTTCGACGGGTTCTGCCGGCGAGACAGGTTCAGCGAGTGTCACCGGCTCGGCCTCGTCGGCCGGCGCAGCTTGGGCGGTCGGCGCAGCTTGGGCGGTCGGCGCAGCTTGGGCGGCCGGGTCTGCGTCGGCGGCATGCTCAGTCGAATCCGTCACCGGCTCCGTGCCGTACACGGCCGTCTCGGTCGGCTCGGCGGGGTACTCGCCGACCGGTTCGGTCGGGTGGTCGGCGAGATCGGAGTAGGGCTCGGCGGCGGCGGGCTCGGACGGCAGCTCGGTGAACGCCTGGGGCTCGTCGTCGACGGCAGGCGCCGGAACGGGCGACTCGGCGGCAGTCGGCTCAGCGGCAGTCGGGTCGGCGGCAGTCGGCTCGGCGACGGTCGGCTCGGGGCCGGCCGGTGCATGCCCTGAGACGGTACCGTCGGCGGGCTGGTGCGCGTCGTGCGGGGCGTCGGTCTCGCCTGTGGTGCGATCGTCGCTCATGATGAAGCTCCTCACCGGCCGCAGACGCCGCCCGGCTCTCTCGGCTGTCGGGCCCCGACGGCCGTACTGTACGCGGCAGGGTAGCCGCAGCCACACTCTAACAACGCCTCGCCCGAAACTGAGGGAATGTGGCGCTGTGGCGCCGAACGGGCATCCGCATGCCCGACCCCAGGCCGCGACGGCGGGAACCCCCGCGGCGACGGCAGCAGCCCACCGCGGCGAGGGCAGCAGCCCACTGCGGCGACAGTAGTATCGGCAGGTGACGACGTTCCCCTTCCGCACGCTGGTTCCGAGCGGGCTCCCGGCCGAGATCCGGCCCGACGAGCTGCAGTTCGCTCGCAGGGGAACCGCCCAGGCCGGCACCGAATCCAGCGCCGAGCCGGCCGTCGCGAGCGACGGCTTCACCCTCTACATCGGCGGTGAACCCCAGTCGCACGTGTTCGTAGAGCATCAGACGCACCTGCTGTTCGACTACCTGCAGCGCATCGCGAACGTCGTCGACCTGTTCGCTCCCACCGGGGAGCCCATCGCCGCCCTGCACCTCGGCGCCGGCGCGCTCACTCTGCCGCGCTACATCGCCATCACTCGGCCCGACTCGCAGCAGTTCGTGCTCGAGTCGGAGGAGAACCTTCTCGACTTCGTCACATCCCATCTGCCCCTGCCCCGCGGAACCGAATTCACCGTACGCACCGACGACGCCCGCCGCGGGCTGCCCTGGGCCGCCACGTTCGGCCCCTTCGACCTGATCGTGCTCGACGTGTATGCGGGCTCATCCACTCCCTCACACCTGACCACCGTCGAGTTCTATACACAGGTCGCAGCGATGCTCTCCCCCCAGGGCATTCTGATGGTGAATGTGGCCGACGACGCCGGGCTCGCTCTCGTACGGGCGCAGACGGCAGCCCTCGCGGCGGCGCTCGAGCACGTGGTGATACTCGGATCGAAAGACCTCATCGTGGGCCTCGGTGAGGGCAACGCCGTTCTGGTTGGATCGCCGGCCCCGGGCATCCTCGATCTGGTGCCGAGGCTCGCCGCAGAAGGGCCGCACCCGGCCGGCATCGTCGAACCCGGTCGCCTCGCGGAGTTCATCGGCGACGCGAAGGCGGTGACGGATGCCGAACTCGAGTACGGCGCCTGATCCCGCCCTGCCCGCCAGCACGCGGGTGCTGATCGTCGGGGCGGGCCAGGCCGGCCTCTCGGCCGCCTACCATCTGCAGCGCCGCGGACTCACTGCCGGTCGCGACCTCGTGATCGTCGACCGCGGGCCGAAGACGGGTGGGGCGTGGCAGTTCCGCTGGGAGTCACTGCGGCTCGGCACCGCGCACCGCGTCAACGACCTGCCCGGCATGGGCGAGCTGGGGCTGAGCTTCGAGACGGCCGACCAGTCGCAAGCCGCGCGCGACGTGGTGGCGGAGTACTACGCGCGCTACGAGCAGCACTTCGGCCTGCACGTGTTCCGGCCGGTCGAGGTACGGACCGTGCGCGACGCGCATGTCGAGGCGGGGGCGGTGCGCTACGCGCCTGTCGAGGTACGGGCGGAGCACGACGCTCGGGGAGCCGGCACAGTCGGCGGCGACGCGGTCGGCGGCGACAGGGTGGGCGCAGACACAGCCGGTGGCCGCGCTTCGCTGCTGGTCGGCACGAGCGCAGGCGACATCCGCACCGAGATCGTTGTGAACGCCAGCGGCACATGGGCGACGCCGGTGCGGCCGTACTATCCGGGCGTCGACACCTTCGCGGGGCGGCAGCTCGCGACTCCTGAATACCGCTCGGCCACCGAATTCGCCGGCAAGCGGGTCGTGGTGGTCGGCGGGGGCACCTCGGCCGTGGGGTTTCTGCTGGAGCTCGAGGGCGTCGCCGCGTCGACCCTCTGGGTCACGCGTCGCCCGGTCGTGTTCGGCGACCCGGTCATCGAGCCTGCGCCGCCGGCGTCGTCGACGCCCCAGTCCACCGCGGCCACGCCACCGGCGACCGCGGTGGGCCTCGAGTCGCGCCTCGCCGCCGTGGCGGCGCAAGACGCGGCTGCCCGCGAGGGCCGCGTGCTGCCGAGCATCATCAGCGGAACGGGCCTGCCCGCCACCCCCGCCAATCTCGCCGGCGAGGCCCGCGGCGTTCTGGTCGCGCGGCCCGTGTTCACCTCCGTCGAGCCCGACGGCGTGCGCTTCGCCGACGGTTCGTTCGAGCCCGCCGACGCCATCATCTGGGCCACCGGCTTCCGCTCCGAGCTTCGGCACCTCGACCCGCTGAACCTGCGCGAGACCGGCGGCGGGGTGCGTGTCGAGAAGGGTCGCGTTGCTCGCGACGGCCGCGTCTTTCTGGCGGGCTACGGGCCCCAGGCCTCGACGATCGGCGCCAACAGGGCCGGGCGGCTGGTCGCTGTGCAGGTTCTGGATGCTTTGCGGCAGCTCGAGCATCCGGAGACTGCCTGACAGACGAAGAAGGGCCCTCTCACCGAAGTGAGAGGGCCCATCTTGGTTTCGATACGGCCTACGGCCTACTCAACCAGCGAGTTGTGCCTACGGCCTACTCAACCAGCGAGTTGTGCCTGCGGCCTACTCAACCAGCGAGTTGGTGGCCTGCGGCCTATCAACCAGCGAGCACGAAAATGGCCCCGCACCGAAGTGCGGGGCCATTTTTGTGGGCGCTACAGGTTAGTTGTAGGTGCCGGGGGTGTAGTCGTCGCTCGAGAAGCTGTCGAAGTCGACGAACGAGAGGTCGGCTTCGCTGAACACGGCGTCATCGGTGAAGATGCGGTTCGGGTAGCGCTCGGCCTTGGCCTCTTCGGTCGCCTCGACGGTGACGTTGCGGTATTTCTGCAAGCCCGTTCCGGCCGGGATGAGCTTACCGATGATGACGTTCTCCTTGAGCCCGACCAGCGGGTCGCTCTTGCCCTCCATGGCGGCCTGCGTGAGAACACGCGTGGTCTCCTGGAAGGAAGCGGCACTGAGCCACGACTCGGTCGCGAGCGAGGCCTTGGTGATACCCATGACCTCCTGGCGGGCCGAAGCGGTCTTGCGACCCTCGGTCAGCGCCTCGCGGTTGAGGATGTTGTAGCGCTGGCGGTCGACGAGCTCACCGGGCAGCAGGTCGGTGTCACCGTGGTCGACGACAGTCACCTTGCGGAGCATCTGGCGAACGATGACCTCGATGTGCTTGTCGTGGATCGGAACACCCTGCGAGCGGTAGACGCCCTGCACACCACCGACGAGGTGCTCCTGCACGGCGCGAACGCCACGCACTCGCAGAACCTCTTTCGGGTCGATCGCGCCGACGTGCAGCTGCGTACCGAGCTCGACGTGCTGGCCGTCTTCGATGAGAAGGCTGGCACGCTTGAGCACCGGGTAGGCAATCGCCTCGTCGCCGTTGTCGGGCGTGAGGATCAGCTTGCGGCTGCGGTCGGTGTCTTCGATGGTGATGCGGCCGGCAGCCTCTGCGATGGGCGACGCACCCTTGGGGGTGCGCGCCTCGAAGAGCTCCTGCACGCGGGGCAGACCCTGCGTGATGTCGTCGGCCGATGCAGAGCCACCCGTGTGGAAGGTACGCATGGTCAGCTGGGTGCCGGGCTCACCGATCGACTGTGCGGCGATGATGCCGACGGCCTCTCCGATGTCTACGAGCAGTCCGGTGGCGAGCGAGCGGCCGTAGCAGGCAGCACACACACCGACGGCCGACTCGCAGGTCAGCACCGAGCGCACCTTGATGTTCTCGACACCGGCCTCGACCAGCTTGTCGATCAGAACGTCACCGATGTCTTCGCCGGCTTCGGCGATGACGGTACCGGAGGCATCCACTGCATCTGCGGCGAGCGAACGGGCGAACACCGAGTTCTCGACGTTGGAGTCTTTCACCAGCACGCCGTTGGCGTCGTGCGCAGCGATCGGCAGGTCGAGACCCTTGGTCGTGCCGCAGTCGTCTTCACGAATGATGACATCCTGCGAGACGTCGACCAGTCGACGCGTCAGGTAACCCGAGTCTGCGGTACGCAGAGCCGTGTCGGCCAGACCCTTGCGGGCGCCGTGGGTGGCGATGAAGTACTCGGCCACCGACAGACCCTCGCGGTACGACGAGATGATCGGGCGAGGGATGATCTCACCCTTCGGGTTGTTCACCAGGCCTCGCATACCGGCGATGTTGCGCACCTGCAGCCAGTTACCACGAGCACCCGATGTCACCATGCGGTTGATCGTGTTGTCGGCCGGGAAGTTCGCCTGCATGGCCTCGGCGACGTCTTCGGTCGCCTTGGTCCAGATCTGGATGAGTTCCTGGCGACGCTCGGCGTCGGTGGTCAGACCCTTCTCGTACTGCGACTGCACCTTGGCGGCTAGCTTCTCGTACTGGGCAACGATCTCCCGCTTGTTCGGCGGGGTCAGGATGTCAGAGAGAGCAACGGTGACGCCTGAGCGGGTGGCCCAGTGGAAACCGGCGTCTTTGATGCGGTCGAGTGCTGCGGCGACCTCCACCTTGGGGTAGCGCTCGGCGAGGTCGTTGACGATCGCAGAGATCTGGCCCTTGTCAGCGACGGCCTCGACGTACGGGTAGTCCGACGGCAGGGTCTCGTTGAACAGCGCACGGCCGAGAGTCGTCTCGACGAGCGTCATGCCCGCCGCGAAGTTGTTCTCGTCGACGTTCGCGTTCTCCGGAACGGCACCCTCGGCGAACGTGATGTTCTCCAGACGGATGCGGACCTTCGAGTTGAGGTCGAGCGTGTGCTGGTCCATGGCCAGGATGGCCTCGGCGATGCTCGAGAAGGCACGGCCTTCGCCGACCTCGCCCTCTTTCAGCGTCGTGAGGTGGTGCAGACCGATGATCATGTCCTGCGTGGGCAGGGTCACGGGGCGGCCGTCCGACGGCTTCAGGATGTTGTTCGAGGCGAGCATCAGGATGCGCGCCTCGGCCTGGGCCTCGACCGAGAGGGGAAGGTGAACGGCCATCTGGTCGCCGTCGAAGTCTGCGTTGAACGCGGTGCAGACGAGCGGGTGCAACTGGATGGCCTTACCCTCGACGAGCTGAGGCTCGAACGCCTGGATGCCCAGACGGTGCAGCGTGGGTGCGCGGTTCAGCATCACCGGGCGCTCGCGGATGATCTCTTCGAGAACATCCCACACCTGGGGACGGCTGCGCTCGACCATGCGCTTGGCGGCCTTGATGTTCTGGGCGTGGCTCAGATCGATCAGGCGCTTGATGACGAACGGCTTGAACAGCTCCAGAGCCATCTGCTTGGGCAGACCGCACTGGTGCAGCTTCAGCTGCGGGCCGACGATGATGACCGAACGACCCGAGTAGTCGACGCGCTTGCCGAGCAGGTTCTGGCGGAACCGGCCCTGCTTGCCCTTGAGCATGTCGCTCAGGGACTTCAGCGCGCGGTTGCCGGTGCCCGTGACGGGGCGGCCACGACGACCGTTGTCGAACAGGGCGTCCACGGCCTCCTGCAGCATGCGCTTCTCGTTGTTCACGATGATCTCGGGGGCACCGAGATCGAGCAGGCGACGCAGGCGGTTGTTGCGGTTGATGACGCGGCGGTACAGGTCGTTGAGGTCGGAGGTCGCGAAGCGGCCACCGTCGAGCTGAACCATCGGGCGAAGCTCCGGCGGGATGACCGGAACCACGTCGAGCACCATGGCGGCCGGCGAGTTGCCGGTCTGCAGGAACGAGTTCACTACACGCAGGCGCTTGATGGCGCGGATCTTCTTCTGACCCTTGCCCTCGGCGATCTGCAGATGCAGCGTGTCGCTCTCGGTGGCCAGGTCGAAGGCCTCGAGGCGCTTCTTGATGGCCTCGGCGCCCATGTAGGCCTCGAAGTACTGTCCGTAGCGGTCTTGCAGCTCGTGGAAGACGCTGTCTTCGGGCTTGAGCTCACCGACCTTGAGGCTGCGGAAGTCTTCCCACACGCGCTCGAGCTGGGCGATCTGCTCGTCGAAGGACTTGCGAACCTGGCCCATCTCCTTCTCGGCGCCGTCTTTCGTACGACGCTTCTGGTCGCTCTTCGCACCCTCTTCTTCAAGAGCGGCGAGGTCGGCTTCGAGCTTGGTGAGACGATCGGCGATGCGGGCATCGCGCTGGTCGCTGAGAGCCTTGATCTCGAGACGCAGTTCGTTCTCGAGGCCGGGCAGGTCTTCGTGACGACCGTCTTCGTCGACCGAGATGATCATGTAGGCGGCGAAGTAGATGACCTTCTCGAGGTCTTTCGGAGCCATGTCGAGCAGGTAGCCGAGGCGCGAGGGCACACCCTTGAAGTACCAGATGTGGGTGACCGGGGCGGCGAGCTCGATGTGGCCCATGCGCTCACGGCGCACCGACGACTTCGTGACCTCTACACCACAGCGCTCACAGACGATGCCTTTGAAGCGCACTCGCTTGTACTTGCCGCACGAGCACTCCCAGTCGCGGGAGGGTCCGAAGATCTGTTCTCCGAAGAGACCGTCTTTCTCGGGCTTCAGCGTGCGGTAGTTGATCGTCTCGGGCTTCTTGACCTCACCGTGCGACCACTTGCGAATGTCGTCTGCCGTAGCGAGACCGATTCGCAGTTCGTCGAAAGTTGTAACGTCGAGCAATTTATATTCTCCTGAAATTAGGAAGTTACAGTTCTGTCCTGGTGATGATGTGATTCGCGAGCCGCTGATTCGCGATCTCGCGAATCACATCATTGGCTAACTCAGATGTCGTCGATCGACGAGTTCTCGAAGCGCGTCGAGATGTTGATGCCCAGCTCTTCGGCGGCGCGGAACACCTCGTCGTCGGTGTCGCGGAGGCTGACCGCCGTGCCGTCAGCCGAGAGCACCTCGACGTTCAGGCAGAGCGACTGCATCTCTTTGATGAGCACCTTGAAGCTCTCGGGGATACCGGGCTCCTGGATGTTCTCACCCTTGACGATCGCCTCGTACACCTTCACGCGGCCCAGGATGTCGTCTGACTTGATCGTCAGAAGCTCCTGCAGCGCGTAGGCGGCGCCGTAGGCCTCGAGCGCCCACACTTCCATCTCACCGAAGCGCTGGCCACCGAACTGTGCCTTACCACCCAGCGGCTGCTGCGTGATCATCGAGTACGGGCCGGTGGAGCGTGCGTGGATCTTGTCGTCGACAAGGTGGTGCAGCTTCAGGATGTACATGTACCCGACCGAGATCGGGCGCGGGAACGGCTCGCCGGAGCGGCCGTCGAAGAGCGTCGCCTTGCCTGTGCCGTCGACCAGGCGGTCGCCGTCACGGGTGGGCAGCGTCGAGTCGAGCAGACCCGCGATCTCCTCTTCGAGCGCACCGTCGAACACCGGGGTGGCGACCTTGGTGTTGGGATCGGCCTGGTGGGCGTCGGCCGGAAGACGGCCCGCCCACTTGTTGCCCTTGCCCTCGACCTGCCAGCCCTGCTTGGCGATCCAGCCCAAGTGGATCTCGAGCACCTGGCCGAAGTTCATGCGACCCGGGATGCCGAGCGGGTTGAGCACCACGTCGACGGGGGTGCCGTCAGCGAGGAACGGCATGTCTTCGACGGGCAGGATCTTCGCGATGACGCCCTTGTTGCCGTGACGGCCGGCGAGCTTGTCACCCTCGGTGATCTTGCGCTTCTGGGCGATGTAGACGACCACGCGCTGGTTGACGCCCGAACCGAGCTCGTCGTCGTTCTCGGCAGAGAACTCCTTGACGGCGATGATGGTTCCGCGCTCACCGTGGGGAACCTTGAGGCTCGTGTCACGAACCTCGCGGCTCTTCTCGTTGAAGATCGCGCGCAGCAGTCGCTCTTCGGCGCTCAGCTCGGTCTCGCCCTTCGGCGTGACCTTGCCGACGAGGATGTCGCCGGGGCGAACCTCGGCTCCGATGCGGATGATGCCACGCTCGTCTAGGTCGGCGAGCAGCTCGGGGCTGACGTTGGGGAGGTCACGGGTGATCTCCTCCTTGCCGAGCTTCGTGTCACGGGCATCCACTTCGTACTCTTCGATGTGGATGCTCGACAGCACGTCGTCTTTCACCAGGTTCTGGCTCAGGATGATGGCGTCTTCGAAGTTGTGACCCTCCCACGGCATGAACGCCACGAGCAGGTTCTTGCCGAGCGCGAGCTCGCCGTTCTCAGTGGCGGGGCCATCGGCGATGACCTCTCCGACCTCGATGCGGTCGCCCTCGTTGACGATGACGCGGTGGTTGTAGCTCGTGCCCTGGTTCGAGCGGTCGAACTTGCGCAGGTAGTAGTCCTGCGTGCCGCCCTCGTCGAGCGCGACGGTCACGAAGTCTGCAGAGACCTCCTGCACGACGCCGGCCCTGGTGGCGGTGACCACGTCACCGGCGTCGACGGCCGCGAAGCCCTCCATACCGGTGCCGACCAGCGGGCTGTCGCTCATCAGGAGCGGAACGGCCTGGCGCTGCATGTTCGCACCCATGAGGGCGCGGTTGGCGTCGTCGTGCTCGAGGAACGGGATGAGGCTGGTCGCGACCGACACCATCTGGCGCGGCGAGACATCCATGTAGCCGATCTGCTCGATCGGGAACAGGTCGACCTCGTTGCCCTTCTGGCGGGCCAGAACGCGGGGCTCGGCGAAACGGTTGTCTTTCGTCAGCGGCGCGTTGGCCTGTGCGACGACGAACTCGTCTTCTTCGCTCGCGGTCAGGTAGTCGATGGTCTCGGTGACCACGCCGTCGACGATGCGACGGTACGGGGTCTCGATGAAACCGAACGAGTTGATGCGGGCGAACGACGCCAGCGAGCCGATCAGGCCGATGTTCGGGCCTTCAGGGGTCTCGATGGGGCACATGCGGCCGTAGTGGCTGGGGTGCACGTCGCGAACCTCGACGCCGGCACGCTCACGGCTCAGACCACCCGGGCCCAGCGCAGACAGGCGACGCTTGTGCGTCAGGCCCGCGAGGGGGTTGTTCTGGTCCATGAACTGCGACAGCTGGGAGGTGCCGAAGAACTCCTTGATCGCGGCGACGACGGGGCGCACGTTGATCAGGGTCTGCGGGGTGATCGCCTCGATGTCCTGCGTGGTCATCCGTTCGCGAACCACGCGCTCCATGCGGCTGAGGCCGGTGCGAACCTGGTTCTGGATGAGCTCGCCGACGGCGCGGATGCGACGGTTGCCGAAGTGGTCGATGTCGTCGACGTCGAGACGGATCTCGACAGCCTTGCCATTGCGACGGCCGGGCAGCGTGGTCTGGTTCTCGTGCAGGGCGACCAGGTACTTGATGGTCGCGATGATGTCTTCGTTCGTCAGAACGGAGTTCGACAGCTCGCTCTCGATGCCCAGCTTGCGGTTGATCTTGTACCGACCGACCTTCGCGAGGTCATACCGCTTCGGGTTGAAGTAGAAGTTGTCGAGCAGCGCACGCGCGGCCTCGGCAGCGACCTGCTCGCCCGGGCGCAGCTTGCGGTAGATGTCTTTGAGCGCCTCTTCTTTGGTGAGGATCGAATCCTTCTCCAGGGTGGCCTCGATTGACGAGTAGCCCTTGAACTGCTCGAGGATCTCTTCGCTGGTCAGGCCGAGGGCCTTGAGAAAGACGGTGACGCTCTGCTTGCGCTTGCGGTCGATGCGAACGCCGACCTGGTCGCGCTTGTCGATCTCGAACTCGAGCCATGCTCCGCGGCTCGGGATGATGCGCGCCGAGTAGATGTCTTTGTCGCTCGTCTTCTCGAGCTGGCGGTCGAAGTACACACCGGGGCTGCGCACGAGCTGCGACACGACGACACGCTCGGTGCCGTTGATGATGAACGTGCCCTTCTCGGTCATGAGCGGGAAGTCGCCCATGAACACCGTCTGGGTCTTGATCTCACCGGTGAGGTGGTTCATGAACTCGGCCTCGACGTAGAGCGGGGCGGCGTAGGTCTTGCCGCGCTCCTTGCACTCGTCGATGGTGTACTTCTCGGGCTCGAGGAACGGGCTCGTGAAGCTGAGCTGCATGGTCTCGCCGAGGTCTTCGATCGGCGAGATCTCCTCGAAGATCTCGTCGAGGCCGGAGTGCTCGGGAAGGTCTTGACGACCCTGCTTCTTGGCCTCGGCTACGCGTGCCTTCCACGCGTCGTCGCCGACGAGCCAGTGAAAGCTCTCGGTCTGCAGCGCGAGCAGATCGGGGACAGTCAGGTTGTCTGTGATTTTGGCGAACGAGAGTCGCGATGCTCCGCGACCGTTCTTGGGTGTGGTGGTGGTTGCGTTGCTCGCAGCAGCCAAGGAAATAACCTCCGTGGACCTAGTCGGTCTCAGTACTGGGTTTACTTTTGGTCGAGAACTCGCCAGACCCTCGAACAGAAGTCAATCGACACGAAGGGCCGGTTGACGTTCTAGAGTGATGCTGCGGTCACTTCTGACTCGTGGTCGCGAGACCGTGGGATCAGAGGATTCTGCAGCGCGAGCCAACCGCAATATGAAGGCGTAGGAGTACTGGGAGCGCAAAGAACAACTATATGCGCATTGCGCCCGGTTGTAAAGTCTTCGCCTTGACCATTTTTGCGTCTTCGGGTATAACCGCCGCCCCTCCCCCGCCATTCCTGCCCGCCGAGGCCTACTTCGGGGCGTATAGGAGCACGAGACGCGCCGCCACGCAAGGGAATCGTGCGGGGTAGGGTCGAGACGTGGGCGAGAGCAGGGGCAGGCGACGAGACGGGGCCGCCGAGCATCCGTCGGTCACACTCAGCAACGGGTACCGGGCCGTCATCGAGGCCGACCGGCACCAGCCGGGAGCTTTCACGTTGGTGGTCGACGGCACTCCGCAATCGCATGTCTCACTCGACGAGCCCGAATACCTCTCGTTCGAGTACGTGCGCCGCATCGGGCACGCCATCGACCTCGTCGCCCTCGAGGGTGAGGCCGTCACGGCGCTGCACCTCGGCGGCGGGGCGTTCACACTGCCGAGGTACATCGCGGCGACCCGGCCCGGCTCGCGCCAGCAGGTGGTCGAGCTCGAGAGCGATCTGGTCGATTTCGTGCGCGAGCAGCTTCCGCTGCCTCGGGATGCCCAGATCAGGGTTCGGCACGGTGACGCCCGCGCGGTGCTGTCGAAACTGCCGGTCGGTCTGCGGGGCGCCGTCGACGTGGTCGTCGTCGACGTCTTCGCCGGAGCCCGCACCCCTGCCCACGTCACGAGCATGGAGTTCTACACCCAGCTCGCCGGTTTTCTGAAGCCGACCGGCATTCTGGCGGCCAACGTCGCCGACGGGGCCGGGCTGGCGTTCGCGCGGCGGCAGGCGGCGACGCTGTCGGCGGTGTTCGGGCATGTGGCGCTGGTGGTCGATCCGCAGGTGCTGAAGTCGCGGCGGTTCGGCAACGTGGTGATGCTCGCGTCAGACCAGCCGTTGCCGTTCGAGCGGCTGCCGCGGCTGGTCGCGAGCGATCCGGTGCCGGCGAAGGTGGTCGACGGGGCCGAACTGCGGGAGTTCATCGCCGACGCGCCGGTCGTGACCGACCAGACGGCGGTGCCATCGCCGCCGCCTGCGCGCAGCATCTTCCAGGTGAAGCCGGGTGCGGGCGACTGAGCGTTCTCGCGTGGCGTGGCCTACGCGGTAGAGGAGGTTTCTGATGCAGATGACGGTTCTCTCACGTGCCACCGTCGTTCCCACCCTGGTGACCCTCGTTCTGCTGGTGACCGGATGCACGGCAGACCGACCGCAGCCGAGTGACTCGACCGCCACTTCTGCCTCTCCCCGCCCGGAGACGACCTCTTCGGCCACCGAATCTGCTGCTCCACCTGCACCCGCGACAGGGGGATCCGCCGCGCCGACCGCGCCCCTGGCGGGCGGACTCACCGGGCCCCAGCAGGTCTCCGCAGACCCTGCCGCCGCCACCACCCTCGCCGACGACCTCGACGCGCCGTGGTCGATCGTGCGGCTCATCACCGCGACCGCCCCCGGCGGTACCCCCGCCGGCGGAACGAGCGGCGCCATACTCATCGACGAGCGCGACACGGGCGTGATCAAGGAGATCCTGTCAGACGGGTCGGCCGGCGCCGTCGGCACGGTTCCGGGCGTCGCGGCGGCGGGTGAGGGTGGACTGCTCGGCCTCGAGCCCTACGTAGACCCAAGCGGCTCAACCGGCACAAGCGGCACGACCGGCACGACCGGAACCACCGGCTCCACCGGCTCCCCTACCGCCAGCGGCACCCCGCAGACGTTCCTCTACGCCTACGAGACCACCGCGACCGACAACCGCGTGATCCGTATGCCTCTCGTGGGGAGCCCCGGCGCCTTCAGCCTGGGGGCCGCGAGCGATGTGCTGACGGGCATCCCGAAGTCGGGCAATCACAATGGCGGCCGCCTGAAGTTCGGCCCCGACGGAATGCTCTACATCACCGCCGGCGACGCCGGCCAGAGCGAGAACGCCCAAGACGTCGGATCGCTGTCGGGCAAGATTCTGCGGGTGACGCCGACGGGTGCCGTTCCGGCCGACAATCCGTTCGCGGGGTCGCCGGTGTACAGCCTCGGCCACCGCAACCCGCAGGGCATCACCTGGGGCGCCGACGGCACCTTGTACGCCGCCGAATTCGGTCAGGACACCTGGGACGAACTCAACATCGTCACCCCCGGCGGCAACTACGGCTGGCCGACGGTCGAGGGCATCTCTGGCCGATCGGGGTCGTCGTTCATCGACCCGATCGCCCAGTGGTCGACCGACGATGCCAGCCCGAGCGGTCTGGTGATGGTCGGCGACACCCTCTTCATGGCCGGCCTCGGCGGCGAGCGCCTGTGGAGCATCACCGTCACCGCCCAGGTCACCGGCACGAGCCAGCCGGTGGTGGTCGCCTCGGTGTTCGACGGGGCATTCGGGCGCATCCGTGACGTCGCGATCGGCGCCGATTCGACGCTCCTGCTGCTGACGAACAACACGGATGGCCGGGGTTCTCCTTCGGCCTCGGATGACCGTCTGCTCAGCGTGCCTCTGCAACCCGCGGCGGGCTGAGCCGTAAGCTTGACCCACCACCCCTCGTGCCCCGTGACCTCGGGATGTGCGGTCGATTCAAGTTCTGGAGCGGTTCGTCTGTGAGCATCATTACCGGCTACGACCCGAAGACACTCCGTGAGACGGTCGATGTCGCCGCAGCCGAAGCGCGACTGGCCGACCTCGGCAACCTGCGCAGCCTGTCGGCGCTGAACGAGAAGGTCGAACTGCTGCGCCTGCTCGGCCGCGCCGACGAGGCGTGGGATGTCGCGAACGAGGCCCTGCGCCAGGCTCGCTTCTCCGGCGACCGCGAGACCGCGCTCGGTGCGCGCATCCGCCGGGCCCAGGTGCAGCAGTACCAGGGCAAGCTGCAGCCGGCCCTCACCGATCTGACGATCTGTGTAGAAGAGGCGCACGGACACGAGTGGGGAGCACTCGAGGCCACGGCGCTGCACAACCGCGGCAAGGTGCACTTCGACCTGCACGAATACCCGGATGCTCTGGCCGACCTCAAGGCGGCCGTCTTCCTCTGGGAGAAGAGCGGGGCATCCATCGACCAGCTCGAAAGCTCGATGATCGCGATCGGCGTGGTCGAGGCGTTCGTCGCGAAGTAGTCGTGGCCGACCTGCACCGCGTGCGCAACTGGGCAGACGCCCTCATCGCGCTGTACCTCGACCCGGCCGTGTGGACGTTCGGGTTCGACAACGCGAAGACCCGGGCGGGCCTGTGCAATTACACGCTGAAACGCATCACCGTCTCGAAGTATCTGGCGTCGAGGTATGACGACGACGAGATCCATCAGATTCTGCTGCACGAGGTGGCGCACGCCATCGCGGGGTCGAAGGCCGGACACGGGGCGGCGTGGCGGGCCACCGCGCACGAGTTGGGCTACGAGGGCGGGCGCCTGCATCACGGCGCGATCGCGCACGAGATGGCGCCGTGGGTGGGAACCTGCCCGAACGGCCACGAGCACTTCAGGTACCGCAAGCCCACGAAGGTGATGGCGTGCGGCGCGTGCTCGCGACGGTTCGACAGCCGGTACGTGATCGAGTGGCGGCCGCGCGAGGTGACGGCGGCCGGGCGACGGTCGGCGGTGGCTCGGTAGCGGTGCCGGGCATCCGTCTACGGGGTCGGCGCACGCCACCGGGTCGGCGCACGATACGGGGTCGGCGCACGCCGCCGGGTCGGCGCACGCCACCGGGTCAGCGCACGCTGAACCGGGCCTGGGAACGTGCGAAGTACTCGTCACTCTGGGTGAAACCGGCGCGCAGCGCGGTGTCGCCGTTCGTCAGGCCGAAGTTCACCCACCCCGCCAGACCGGTCGCGTCGGGCACGCGGCCCAGGTAATGCTGGTACATGCTGCTCACGCGCGCTGCCACCGTTTCGGCCGTCGACCAGAAGTTCGTCACGACCCAGAGGCGCCCGTGCGCCTGGGCGAGGGATGCCCACCACGAGTAGTCGGCGGCTGATCCGGTTCGGTGCAGCAGGGTCGAGTACAGCGACGAGACGAACGCTGCGTTCGTGCCACCACTGTTGCGAAAATACTCGTCAGAAGCGTAGAACGACTTCTCGACGTCATCCGTCGTCAGCAGGCCGCGCTTCATGCCGTCGAGCCAGCTCTGCCGGCCCCCGTTCTGATCGGTCGGCCTGCCGAGAATGGTGACGTACGCCGCGTCGATGCGCATCAGCCGGTACTCGTCGCTGTTGACGAAGCCCTGGGCGATGGATGACCGGGGCTGGCCACGATCGATCTGCGAGCCCCACCAGGCCACGTCGGCTGTCGAGGGCAGGCGCTTCAGATAGTCCCAATACAGAGCGTTCACGTACGTCGTGGCGTTGGAGGAGACTCCCGCAACCGCCGGCACGATGCGAGGCTTCGAGAGGTCGGGGGTGAACGTCACATTCTGGGCGAGTGTGGAGCCGCTCGCGACGACGAGCGCGCCGGTGGTCTGCGCGAGGGAATCGTAGGTGCCGTTCAGGCCGACCGTCAGTCGGTAACTGCCGGGAACGAGGTCGGTGATCGAATACGACGAATTCCACTGTTGAACCGAGATGTAGTGAGAGAGCGGCATCCACGTCGACGTCGTGGGGTCGAGTCCCTCGAGCGACATCGTGATCGTGTCGCCGATTCCGCAGTCATCGCACTGTATCGAGCCCGACATGCCCGCAGGTTTCGTCATGACCTGGTCTGCGGTGCGCACCTGACCCGCCGCGAGGGTGAAGGGTGTTCCGGTGTCAAGGGTCGAGGCCTGGGTTCCGTACCACTGGGGCTGGGTGCCGGTCGAGTCGGGAACGCTCCACGACGATCCGCCGAAGAACACGTTGTAGTCGCCGACCGCGACGTGATCGGTGGAGTAGGCGCCGTTCGCGTCAGTCTGGGTACTCGATGTCAGCACGTCGTAGGCGCCGGTGGTCGCGTTCTTTGCGAAGAGACTGACCGGCTCGTTCGCAACCGGCTTTCCCGACAGGTCGGTGACTCGGCCGGTGACCTGAGCCGCGGGAGTCATCGACACGTCGACGCCGGTGATCGAGGGGGTCTTCGTCGGGTGCAGCATCCCTGCGTCTGTCGGCAACGATGCTATCGTGAACGGCACGTTGAATGTCGTGAGGTACCCGCCGCCGGTCTGCGGGTATGTCGGCGTGACCTCGATGACGACCGCGGCGCAGGGGGCGACGGGGATGCTGTACGAGCCGTCGGCGGCGGTAGAAAAGGTCTTGGTGCCGAGGTAGCCGTCGGTCCAGCCCTCGCTGGCGTCGACGTAGCCCAGGTACGTGATCGCGACGGTGCCCGTCGTCGCGGGGCGGCCGCCGCTGAGCGTCACTCTGCCGCTCACGGTGTAGCTGGTGGCGGCCGCATCCGGAACGGCGACAGACGCGAATGGAGTCGCCGGCGCGGCGTCGGCCGCTTCGGCGCCAAGGGTCAGCGACGCGGTCGCCAACGCCAGCGCCACGACACTACTCAGCAGCCGTCTCTTCACCAGCATCTCCCCGCAACGTCGACGCCGAGCTTCGGCACGGCGCATCAGGGTAGCACGCGGGCGACGCGCGCAGCAGACGCACGCAGCAGCACGGCTGACGAGTCAGACACGGCGAGCCGACCGAGGGGGCGACTGAGGGGGCGAGTGGCCCGTGCAGCACACCCGGGGCTGGTCGACCTGTGGCGCTAGTCGGTGACGTTCACTTCTTTCCAGAAGGCGACGTAGTTGCTGAAGTCTTTGCCCACGCGGTCGAACGCCGACGGGTACGGAGTCGGGTAGCTCCACGCACGGTCTTTCAGCGTGCCGTCGCCGTCTTTGACGCTGAAGTACTGGCACTCGCCCTTCCACGGGCACGTGTAGGGGGTGTCGCTCTTGACGAGCAGCTCCTGCTTGACGCTCTCGGGCGGAAAGTACCAGTTGCCCTCGATGGCGATCAGGTCATCCTTGGATGCTTCGGCAATCACAGTGCCGTTGACGACAGCCTTCACTTCGAACCTCCGATGGTCTCGCGCGGCCCAGCCGCGGTCAGCAGCCCGTACGGCTGCATGTCTATGCAACCACCGAGCTCTGCGAATCGATACCACTTGCGCTCGAAACCACATCCGCGTAGCCGTCAGCGATGAGTGCGCGCCCGGCCACCGAGGCACTGAGCAGGTGGCCGACGGCCCGCTCGAGGGCGGTGAACGAGGCGCACACCACGGCCGCCTCGGGCGAACTGAAGTCGATTCCGAGCCCCGCGAGGGCGTCGATGACGGCGCCGGCGGCGAGAGTGTCTTCCACACCGTCACCCGCGGTGACGATGGCGACTGAGACGCGGTCGCCGGCCTCGACCTGCTGTTCGAGCATCCACCTCGCCGCATCGCTGCGATTCGTCAGGTCAGCGTGGATGATCGGCACCCCGATGAGCTCAGGCCAGCCATGAGCGTGCGCGTCTTCGGCGCGCGGCGCCTTCTGGCCGGCGACCGCACCGGGCTCGGGCAGGGCGTCGACCCAGATGACCAGGTCGGCGAGGGCGCCCACGGTCTGCAGGCCCTCGAGGCCGCGGCCGAAGCGCACCTGGTAGTGGGTCTGGGCGGCGAGGGGCGGAGTTTCGGGCATCTCACGATCGTAATCGCCTCGCTGCACATGACATACGGGTCGGCAGACCGTACACAGCTGTACCGGGCAGTGTGTCATGTCGAACTCTCATGTCGAACTCGTCTCGCGGAAGGTCGAGTCGGCGACAGAACGGCGCGGGAACGACGAGACTGGAGGCATGAAGGTACTGCTGAAGTTCGTTCTCGACTGCGAGCCCGACGCCGCGTGGCGCGCGCTGCAGAGTCCGACGGTGTTCAGGGAGGTGTCGGCACCGCTGCTGAAGGTGCGGTCGCTCGAGCCGGGCGGGTTCGAGTCGGTGTGGCCCGAGGGCGAGAATCGGGTCGAGATCCAGGCGCTGGGGCTGGTTCCAGTGGGCATGCAGATCATCGACATCGACCGCACTCACACGCAGCATCCGGGGGTGCGCATCGTGCACGACAAGGGCCGCGGGGTCACGGGCGCGCTCAAGGTCGTCACGACGTGGGATCACCGCATGGCGGTGTCGGCCGATCCGGCGGGCACGGGCAAGACGCTGTACCGCGACCGGCTGATCGTGAAGGCGGGGCCGCTCACTCCCGCCGTGTGGGCGTCGCTGTGGTCGTTCTGGCAGCTGCGCGGGGTGCGGTTGCAGCAGCTGGCTTCGACGTGGGCCTTCGACCCTGAGTTCAGCGGAGACGCGAAGGCCGCCGCGGCGAAACGGGCGGCCGCCGAGGCCGCGCGGCATGCGAAGGAATCGCCGGCCGAGGTTCTGGCCGAGGCGCCCACGCCCGACTCGTCGGCGCTCGGAGTCGACCCCGACCTGGCGTCAGAGTGATGGGCGACGAGGGGATGCCCGGCGGCGGTGTCGCGGACGCGGCGGGCGGGGGCGGTGTCGCGAACGCGGCGGGCGGCGGCGGTGTCGCGAACGCGGCGGGCGGCGGCGGTGTCGCGAACGCG